>JAUXYG010000092.1 GCA_030694525.1 Legionella sp.
TAACTATGACTCGCGCAGCTGACTACACCATTCAAGGTAGCATCCAATACTACACCTTGCCTGGTGGCACGTTTTGAAGCGAGTGATAGAAGTAATTTGGAGTACATTCAACGGGTGTTTAAAGCCGAGATTCAACGTTTAAACTCTGAGCTTGTTGTTCCGTTTTAGGAAGCATGAATAGAATTTGAGATATTGCTGATGGCAATATCTCAAATTAAAAGAGGTTAAAAGTTTAAAGTATAGCAGCAGCCTTAGCTAAATCTTCAGGTTGTTCAGCCTCAGTATCTGCCGATTTATTGTTTGACGGTGCCAATTTTTTATTGTAGTCAGGTGCCAATTTATTGAATGTATTTTTGGCTGTATCAAAGAATGTCATTTTCAAACCTTCTTCTTTGTAAGTATCTTTAAATTTCTGTACACCATTAACCATCTGTACAGTACCAAAAATACCGGCGACCGATGCACACAGTGGAGCAATAATCAACACCCATAAAGGAATAGCCATAGCTAGTGGAGGGCACAATACACCGAACAAGATTCCAGCTGCTGCTAATATCCCTATAGATCCTGAAGAAAATAAAGCTGCAGTTTTCAGATGATTGGCTTTGGTAAATTTGCTTAAGTCATTGATTGATTCATTTGTCTGATTTTGTATTATTTTATATTGTTCTTGTGTAATACCTTCCGGGGGAGTAATTAATTCATTAAAGTTTTTCATGACTGCAGTGATTTTAGGTAAATTCTCATAAGTCATTTCAAAATCTTTAGTGCTGGAAAATATATTTTTCTTCTCCCCTTTATGAATTAATGGAAACAGGTTTAAGCTTTCGTCCAGAACTTTATCAAGCTTAGCCGCATCAATTAACCCAGGGCGTTTAATCATATTGTTTAAAAGTCCTAGCGCTTGATTAAAAAATTGAGTTTGGTTGTCATCAGACTGATCCCAGGTTTTGGAAAGGTTTTTAATTTTATCAAATAAGGGTAATAAAATAGCTGATTTGTAACACTCATTTATAGATTTAGATAAAGCTTCAAGCTTTTCTTTAAAGTTATAATATTTCTCATTACTATTGTTTCTAGCTTTATGTAAAGCTGTTGCGTCCGCATGCTGCTTAGTGGATATTGTTTGATTTATCCAATCTCCTAATTCACGTCTGGTAATTTCATTGTTGTAATTAGGATCGATATATCCGCCCCCCTTTATTTCAACAGAAGGCTCTTTTTTCGTTAAATCAGTTATCTCTAATGTCATCCTTTCAGGAAGAATCAATCCATTCATGTTAAAGGCCCGGTTATCAGATGCGATAACTTCAATTTTAATTTCACTAGTTTCATTTGGAAACATAATAGCTAATTGGTTCACTGTTTCATATAAAAAATGGTGTGTCTTGGGAGCACTCTTATATATGTTGGTAGTAGTATTATCTGTGAAATCCTCTACAAAAACTTGCGTCAGTGGTGTTTTTTGTTTTTCGTTATAAAGTTCACGACCAGCATATAAAACTTCATTATAAAAATGGGTTTCAAGATAAGGTCTATTAGCAAGCTTTGGAACTATCAGTATTACAGTTTCTTTATCTTTAGCGTAAAATTTATCATACAAGCCAGTTTTATTAATATGGTTATGGGCAGCTTTTGGCTCATTATTATTAAGATAAGTTATTGTTTCATTATTTAAAATGGCGTCTGGTGATACTATTATTACTCTCATAGGTACCTCGATGATATTAATTCAAATAAAAATGTCTGTTTAGATAATCCCTTCTACCACTCCAGATAAATTGTCGTTTAAGTATGAATTAAAAAAACACAGTCGGTCTGTTCGGTTTGCATTATAAGGTTTTTTTATTAAGTAAACATTAAGTCATTATAATTGTGGACAAAAAAAAGACAATTTATACCTTGCATTTTAATGTGTAAAGATCGTATTTTATGAGGTGAGCTATTGAGTGAATAATTTTATGTAGTTATAATTGTTTAAAATCAATCCGTTTTCTCCTGCGAAAAATCTCTTATACTAATTAGTTACGCAGGAGAAGTTACATCCAAATGATTTATATTGGAGCCATTTGACCATCTGGACTATTGTCAGGTTCAGAATCAACGGTTATTTTAATGTGATTCACAGCATTTTTAGCAAGAGTAGCGAATGTCCCCTTATATGCTTCCTCTTTATGAGTATTATCTTTTTGTGCTGCACCACCACTCACTTTGGATATTCCAAATGTCATGCTGCCTGCAGCCAATGCACAACCAATGGCGATAATAAATGGTGAATTTATAACAATCAAGGGTGATAATATCACTGACATAATTGCTATGGCTCCAATAATACCAATGATACCTAAAACATACGAAGATGATGAGGTTTTATGATGATTCTCAGGAGTATTTTGGACTAGAAGAGCAATTGAATCGAGAACAGCTGTTTTATTTTCCTCATTGGGAGCTAAGCATAATTTGTTTAATTGACTTAATACTTCACTCAGATCAGCAATACTTCTCTGAGACAATTCATCATATGATGAAAAGAATTTGGCAGATGAGGGGCTGGATGATGATTTATTAAATAAATCCAATGCCTTATCAACTACATTAACTACAGATTCTATGCCGTTATTATTTAATTTAGTGTTATCAATTAAATTACTTAAAAGAGTCGTAGTTGCCTCAAAAATTTTGGTATTTTTATTATATGATAGTGTCTCAGCTATTTTCTCAACACGGTAACTCCTTTTTAACAGATTCTCTTTTGTACGCTGACTTATTTCATTCTCTTCGTTTACTTTTTGAAGTTCTTTTAATTCTCCTGTTTGGGAATCGATAATTTTTAGTTTTACATTTTTCGGAACACTTTCGATAATTCCAAATTCTTCTGTTGTGGAACCATATACGTTGAATTCTATGTCTTCACTTGGGTATTGCTGTTGTATTGTAACCATTTCGCCAAGGAGAGTATCAGCTGGATTTAATAACTCTCCATTTTGATAAAAAAGTATATTAAGTGGAGCTTCTATAAAGGTTCCACTGTTTCCAACCATGGTTTTAAATATTTCTTTGAGTTGGTTTAACCCATGTCTATAATAACTGCTCAGTGTATTGTCAATAACCTCACCATCCTGTAATGAGTTCACTTTAAATACGTAGGTTTTAATTAAAGGGTCAGGAGTCCATTTAATTAACTTGGTATTATTAATTTCAGTTTGAAGTTGTTCTTGAGAATGTATTATTCCATTTTCTAATCCAGCTATAAATTGAGGATTTAAAAAAGCTCGGGGACTAATTAAAATTACACTTACAGTCATAGTAAAGTCCTCTATTTCAAGTTGGCGATCTAATTTTGATCAGATGAATGGCAATTATTTTTGAATCTGATGATTTATTTAACATTATATACATTGAATATTAAGTGAATATTAAATACACAAACAAATGGATACTATCGAAAGGGCGATTTCATTAGTTTCCTACGTATGCATTTTACTCGCAATATTTAGAATAAATATACAGATTTACATCCAGGGGAACTTCATTTTGCAAACGGGCAGGTATCGTCGTCACTGAGACTATTTTAAGACCACAATTTTGGGCAATACTCTGGATATACTCTGGATGGTGGCTAAAACGGGCGGTGCTTTCGAGTTTCCATGGTATTTGAGCGCTTATTTCCGTGGTGAAAATAAAATAGCCTTTGGGAGTTAAATGATTGCTGATTGCAGAAAAAAGGGTGTCTAACGCAGCAAAATAAGGTAATACATCCGCTGCTACAATTAAATCATATTGGTGCGAATCGTTTACCAGAAACCGCAATAGTTCTTCACAATATAAATGATCATATATTTGTTTTTCCTGAGCATAGGCGATCATTTTTTCAGCAATATCAACTCCGGTAAGTTCTTCACTTACTTCCCTTAAGACTATGCCAGTCAATCCAGTACCGCATCCAAGATCCAGTGTTTGGTTAAGGTGTGTCAATTTCAATTCATGAATACTTCGTCCGATATGATGGGGGATGGTGTATTTTAAGTGGTCCTGCATGTGCTTTTCGTAAGTAAGCGCATAATTATTAAATAAATTATGGGCGTATTCAGGAGTCGTTTGAGCATTATCGTCGCCTGATAGCGCTTGCAGCATGTGGCGACTGATACTATCTGCAGGATTGATACGCAGTGCTCTTTCCAAATATTCGCGTGAGGTTTCGCGAAGGTCCATCTTTAAATAAATTGCGGCGAGGTTATTTAAAGAGGGCGTATGGTGATTATCCACATTCAATGTACGTTCGAAATAGACAATAGCCTCATTTAAATGACCTAAGGCCATTTCTGCTACGCCCGCATTATAAAGGTATTCGATATTTTCAGGGTCTTTGCTGAGCAAAACATCGTAATGCATTAAAGCATTTTCAAAACGATCATGATGAATGAAGGTTGCTGCTAAATTATTCCGGGCATCGATATTCTCATTATCCAAAGCCAGTGCTTTAGTAAAATAATCCACAGCCGTCTGATTTTTATTAAGTTTTAATGCAATGACGCCAAGATTGATTAGGGCTTGGATGTGTTCATTATCCTGATTTATAACCTGTTGAAAGGCATGTTCTGCCTCATCTAACATATTTTCTTCTAAATATAATATACCTGAGTAAAAATGTGCATCAATATGCTCTGGATTTAAGGAAAGTACATTATTAAATTGGGTATGTGCCGCAGTCAGCTCTTTATTTTGCAGCAGCAATAAACCCAGATTAAAATGGGCCGCGCTGAAATCGGGCTCTGCATGAACTGCTTTAATATAGTGAGCTAAAGCCTGTTGGTATTTATTTTGGGTCGCATAAACAGTCGCTAAATTGTTATGAGCCTGGGCGTAATCAGGATTGCTTTCGATGGCTTTTTGGTAATACTGAATGGCTTTGTCTAAATTTCCGGTTTTTTTATAGACATTGGCCAGATTGTTCAATAAAGACGGTTCTGGTTCAATCAACACCGCTTGGGTTAGATAATCAAGAGCATTCGTCATATCCCCGGTTTGAGCATAAGTAAGTCCTAGGAAATGTAAGGTGGGCGGGTGATTGGGATCCAGATTGAGAATCTCTTTAAAAATGGTAATAGCATCAGATAAATTACCTTCACGTTGTAGCTGGTAGGCCTGCTTAAATAATGCGTCTTTATCCTGGTTCATTTGAACTCGTTTAATAAGGAGCGCAGCGTGTTTAAAGCCCGAGCGCGATGACTTATGGAATTTTTAATGCTTGAAGGTAACTCGGCTACGGTACATTGGTATTCAGGCAGGTAAAAAACGGGATCATATCCAAATCCACCGTTACCAGCAGGACTTTCATTAATATGACCATGAAACACTCCGGTAGCAATTAGTGGAGTAGGGTCTTTTGCATGCCTTACCAGGGCAATAGCACAATAAAAATAAGCATGGCGCTGTTCTTTATTTAGATTGGCCATGTTTTTTAATAAAAATTCAATGTTACTCTTATCATCCGCATGGTCTCCGGAATACCGGGCAGAATAGATTCCAGGCGCTCCATTTAAAGCAGGAACTACTAAACCTGAATCATCCGCCAGAGCCGGCTTACCCGCTAATGAACTTGCGTGACGTGCCTTAATCAACGCATTTTCAATGAAACTTAAACCGTTTTCTTCAGCACTTTCTATATTTAAACTGGATTGGGTAATGCAATGAATGGGACTTAATAACTGTTGAAATTCTTTTAGTTTACCCGCATTACCCGTAGCGATAATTAATTCGTTCATTGAGTTAGAAACATATTGAATAATTGTACTATTGTATCGTGAATAACAAAGCAGACCAAGTCATGATCGATTGGTCTGCTTTGTTTATTTAGAAATTACCGGGTAAATTGATGGTGCCTGCTTTGGTAGGCGTTGAGGGACTGGAATTAATAGAGCACCCTTTGGATTTACTGGTAATTGGACTTACTGCGCCTGCAGCAGATATTGCCAGAGTACACAGATTTCCATTACTGCCGGATATAGTCATTGTTGAATCTCCAGCAATATTTTTAACTAAACAGGCGGGATGCTTGGTAACGGGATCCGGACAGGTTATGGTGTTGTTTATGGTTACGGCCTTAAACGGATAACCTAAATAAACAGTATAGGAAAATGGACCTGTTTGCGGGGGTTGTGGCGGCTCAACGACAGCACCACATATCCCTGACTTAATTTCACCAGGCTGAATATTTTCCAGTGAGCATGCCAAGGTGCCATCCCGATAAAAATTAACTTTACGAGCCTGGTTTTCATGGTTATATGCTGCAACATAAGTAGTCGTACCGCTACCAAATGCTGCGAATGCAGGAGTGTCTGCACGCAGTTGGGTATTTAAAGTACCCAGATTTTTAAAGTTTTGAATCCAATAATAGATACTGGGTTTGGATTCACCAGGATCAGGAGTATTGTTCTGAGTATCAAAATATTGGGTATAATACTGCAGCGCTTTCGTGGGATCCCCAAGCGCCAGATATTTTAATAACGTACCGCAATAAGCTGAATTTGTTGCATCTCCTGAACAAGGATTTTTAGCATCCTGAACATAATTGCGATTCACAAAATCAGGATTTGAACCCAAATAAAGCGAGCCGGCACTAATGGGCAAAGTATTAGACGCTATACCTTGATAATAACAGGGTTGAGCCGCACAGAAATAGGTTGAGCGGTCAAGCTTGCCACCCCAGACATTACCTACTGTGAGATAGGTTTGTCCGGTTCCGGTGTTAGACCATCCCGTTGGAAATACGCCTGAATCCGGATTTTGATTAAAGTGATAGTGGTTCAAGCCTTGTTCTTCAGTGGTGTAAAGATAAGTACCGGCATCCACTAATGATTGTGAAGTAGTATCATCACCCTCAAAGGTTACCCCTTCAGTGTTGAGTCCCCATAAAATTACTGCTTGAGCCAAATTCATAAACTCCGCACTGTCTTCCTCATTAATGTTATCAAGACTGTAAGGCATTCCTAACGCAGAAGAGATGGCACTGTAGGGATCAAAACCACGAAAGTGAGGTAAAGTTACGGCATCATTGCTGGCCTGGCTTTCGAATTTATAATTCCACACATCACGAATAATCAGGTTAACCATACCACCATATTGCTGGGCCCAGGTTTTATCAAATTGAGCAATTGTTGCTGCTCCATCTATAATATAGCCCCAATGAAACGCATGGTCGGTGAGGGTAGTCGCAGTAAAGAAACCACTGGGAAATCCCATCATGGTATGCCAGTCGTCATTGTAGGTAAAAAACCATGCTCCTTCAGAACGTGGGCAATCAGCAGCACCGCCCGGACAAGTCGAGGTATAATTTAAGCCCGTTAGAAAGCTGGTAACTTGCGCTTTTAGATTCTTGAGTAGGTCATCACGTATTTTTTGATATTTGGTATTTGGATTTGTCGCCGATCCGGTCAATACATGTGCAATTTTTATAAGCTGAGCTTCACGGCTTAACAGTTTTCCTGTGGCATAAGTATCAGTCCAGGGATTAGAGGCATCCAATTGCGCGGTTGCTGGAACGGTAAATGAATAATTCCCCAGTTTATCAAGCTCCGTTTGGCTTAAACCGTTAGGAAGGGCTGGCAGCACACCATTAAATGGAACCTCAGTCCTGAATGAAGCTGTATTATCTGCGGAAGTAGCTGCCGCGTATAAATGCATGGTTCCTTTTAGCGTTTTGACAGTTCCCGCATCACTGGCACACTCATCTTGCATCAGGCAATTTACTTTGTCAGCAGCTGGCAGGTTTTTTATTTGCCAGGGATAAAGCATGACTAAAGGTTGTTTTTTAACAGCGGCCGGGTAAACGGTTTGGGTTATGAAATTAAAATCAGTGATTACTTTAGCACTGCTTTTGTTGTATTGATAAGTGACAGTCGTTTTATTAATAAAAGTATACGCATAAGCCTGGAACTGGGTGCCAAGATTAGTCGCATCCGCATCACTCGTTGCTGGAATAACAGCCACTGAGAAATAAGTACCTGCATCGGCCAAATTAATCTGGGTTGAGGGAACAACATTACCTGAACCACCTCGGTTAATTGGGGTAATTACCGCACCAGAGCTAGTTTTCCATGAATTTATAGCAGCAGAAGGATTTGTAAATACCGCATAATACCTGTAGGTCGTCTCCGTCGCATTACGGGTTTTAAATAAACTGATACCTGCAGTCTGGCTAATAAGCTTCACATCCTGAGAGTTATTAAACCTTAAAAAAGTTGTGGGCTGGCTGTTTTTCTTTTCAACAAATACAAAGGGCGAGCCCTCCACAAAAGTTGCAGCAAGCAAAGGAGCATTATTATTTGCCCATTGAACTTTAACCATCCAGTCGGAATAATCAGCTACCAGAGGAGCAGTGCCTGTTAAATCACCGGTGGTAAAGGTTAGATCCAGGGTATTTTCATATCCCCTGTCCACATGGACATTATCTACTATTGGTTTTTGTAATGGTATTCCCATACTGATACCAGAGTCATTTGCTCTGACTGTTAAAGGATTGGGGATGACCATCAAGGGAGACAGATAATCACTGTCTCTAATTTGGGTAGCGTTTTTATCGACAGCCAGAAAAGGTGTCCACCACAAACCGCTGGTTATTAATTTGTTTGCCAGGCCATATTGGCTGCCACGGAACACTGATTTTAGGGTGGAGTAATTATTTATGAGAGGGTAACCGGCATCTTTGGAGACGCGGGAAGGATATTGTTGCGCTAATTTACTGATTTGGCTTTGATCATAATACATCCCTTGTCCCAATTGTGTTGCTGCGTGGCTTAAATCGCCATAAGCCAAAGGCGTCAAAAAACCTATTGATATTAAAAGATGGGACATTATTTTATTGAATTTAATATTATTCCTATACATTAAATCTCTCCTTAGTCGCAAATTAGATATGATTATCAGTTGCTAATAATCAATTGAGGTAGAAGAGGGATACTCTTCGTGAAGCTATTTTTCGGTTTGACAAACAAAACGGTTGTAAATGTAACTGGTTAAGGGCTACTTTCCCGCCATAAAATTAGGAACACTGATTAATAATAGAAAGAAATTGTTTAAAATCAATATTATTCAATGTAAAAGTTTTCTTTAATAAATGCAAGGTAAAACAAAGAACAGTTTTAATTGCAGAATAAAAAATTGCTTAATATTTACACTTAAATCGTTGAAACCTTTGGCTATAAAATACCAATTAGGTTAAAATAGTGCGGATTTTAAATAAATTGAATGAATAATGCCTATTTCTCACGTGTTGCTTGCTTTATTAGTTGTTTTTGTCTGGGGTATTAATTTTATTTTTGTAAAATTAGGCCTGGATGAAATCTCACCGTTACTTCTTTGCGCGCTGAGATTCTTGTTTGCAAGCATTCCCGCGGTGTTTTTTATCAAACCGCCAATCGTATCATTCAGAATCGTCGCTATATACGGCTTAATCATGTTTGCCTTACAGTTCTCATTAGTCTTTACTGGTATGAAAGTAGGCATGACTCCCGGTATGGCCTCTTTGATCATGCAGGTGCAAGTCTTTTTTAGTATGTTTTTTGCAATTATTTTTCTCGGTGAAAAGCCCGGTGTAGGCCAGGTTTTTGGTGCGCTGGTATCTTTTACAGGTATTGGGCTTGTCGCTTTTCATTTTGATCAAAACGTTTCACTGGCAGGCTTTCTATGTATTCTGGGGGCTGCAGCCACCTGGGGGATAGGGAATCTGATTACCAAAAAAATTAAAAGCACCAATCTTATTGCAGTAATAGCCTGGGGCAGCTTTGTTGCCTGTCTACCTATGTTTGCTCTGGCATTAATATTTGAAGGGCCAGCGAGCTTTATTGCAAGCTACCAACACATAACATTGAAGGGTATGAGCTCACTTTTTTATATCGTTTATATTTCAACCTGGGTAGGTTATGGCGTATGGAATTGGCTCTTAAGTCGTTATCCTGTCGGGGTGATAGTTCCTTTTTCATTATTAGTGCCGGTTGTTGGCATATTAAGCTCTATCCTGGTTTTTGGTGAGCCGTTTGAGCTATGGAAACTGGGTGCTGGAATTTTGGTAATTAGCGGATTGTGTATTAATATACTGAGCACGCGCTATTTTGCGTTCAAAATGCGCCTTAAAGCCGCCTAAATTATAGCGATTTCAGGAGATATAATTGGTTAATGAAAAAAACATTGAGCTATGTGCCGATGATTTTGGCTTTAATCCAGCCGTGTGCAGAGGAATTTTACAGTTGGTTGAGAATCAGCGCCTGTCCGCTGTAAGCTGTATGATGAATAGCCCGTCCATAAAGTCATTTGCTCCTAAACTACTTCCATATCAAAACACAGTTCAGATTGGGCTCCATTTTAATTTAACTGAAGGGCATTTCTTAACCTATCCACAAAAAAAATGTTTTACGCTTAATGAGCTTTTATTTAAAAGCCACCTTCGATTGCTTAATGCGTCCTTTATTGCGAACGAATTTAAAGCCCAATTAACTCAATTTCAGGATTTATTTGGTAAAGGACCTGATTTTATTGATGGGCATCAGCACGTTCATCAATTTCCAATGGTTAGAAACGTGCTTCTGGATTTATATAAAGAAGATTTTAAAGGGTTAAATTTCTCTGTGAGATCCACAACCCCAGCGCTGACCCCTGCCCAATATCAATTGAAAGCCCGGATATTAGCTTTAACGGGAGGTCATCGTTTAAAGCTAAAACTAGTCGAACGGCATATCAGCCATAACCCGTATTTTTCAGGCATTTATGATTTTGAACCGGGCACTGATTACCGGAGTTTGTTTCGTCATTGGTTAAGCCTTGCCTTACCCGATACTTTGATTATGTGTCATCCTGGTGAATTTGAACCCAATAGTGATGATGCGATCGCACAAACACGACATGTGGAGCTTGCTTATTTTTCAAGTAACGAATTTGTAGCGGATTGTAAGGAATATCAGATTAAATTAGCGACAGGCCCAACATCGAGAGAGAATAAAGGTATAAATTGCCACTAAACCTAAAACGCAAAATAAAGCAAGCAGATAGTTAATAGCGATAAACCGCAGGAATATAAAATAAAGTACCTCATTAAGTAGTCCTGCCGATCCAGAAACCATAAAAAAATGCGGTAAGCTTAATTTTTTTTCATTAGGTAGTTTGGAAAAAGTTAAATATTTGTGTCCGAGGTAACTAAAATTAAAAGCGATAAAAAACGCAAACACATTCCCTATTAACGGTCGTATATCCATAAAATCGGTTAAAATAAATACGATTCCCAAATGCAAACTGGCAGCAAAAATACCTATAATAAAAAAATAGAACATTTGGTAGTTGAGTTTAGAGGACGCTATCATCAAAACTGTTTTCCTCATCAATAATGTAATGGGGTCGTTGCTTCACCTCATCAAAAATGCGGCCTATATATTCCCCAACCATTCCAATTGCCAGCAATTGTAAGCCACCAAAAAAAGTGATGGTTGTTACTATCGTCGCCCAACCAGGGGTTTGAATTCCCCAAATCAAGGTGCTTAAAATAATCCAGATAGCATATACAATAGAGATACCGGCAACTCCTACCCCACCTATAGCAATCATCCGAAGTGGAAAAGAAGTAAATGAAGTTATTCCAGTTATAGCTAAATTCATTAAGGAATGGAAACTCCATTGAGATGTACCAGACTTTCGTGGCTGTACCTCGAAAGGAATAGCTGCTTGCTTAAAGCCTACCCAACAATATAAACCTTTCATAAAGCGATTACGCTCAGGAAGATTTTGCAAGGCATTTACTATTTTCCTGTCCAGTAATCGAAAGTCTCCTGCATTGGCAGGAATATTGATCTCATTAATTTTAGAGGTGATCTGATAAAATACTTTAGCCAGATTACGTTTAAGCCATGTTTCGCCAACACGATTCTGTCTTACTGCATATACCATATCATTACCCTGTTCCCACATGGCAATAAATTGAGGTATCAGTTCAAGTGGATGCTGGAAGTCTGCGTCTAATAAAATAACAGCATCTCCACGGGCGTGATCCAGACCCGCACTTAGTGCACGTTCTTTACCAAAATTTCGGCTAAATCGAATAACACGAAGTTTAAAGCGTCCTCTTAGCCCCAGAATTATCTGTGGTGTTGCATCATAGCTTCCATCATCAATAAGGAGAATTTCAAAAGGATAAGGTAATGCGTTTAATGTTTTGTCTAAAGCCTCTACAAAATCTGCGATATGAGTACCCTCATTATACATCGGGACCACGCAGGTAATAAGTTTGGTATAATCGGGGCCTTTTGACATGGTTCTCTTAAAGCTAAGGATATAAAGAGAGCTATTTTACCCCCATCAGAGTCAGCAGTCTATGTGTGTTACTATTCATAAATTAAAATGAATTTATATGAGTTTTGGGCAAGCCAATTTTGCTTTAGTATCATCCTGATCCTTAAGTTTATTAAAACATTCATTGGCTGGGCTACTAAACATAGTTTTAGATTTCTCTTCATTTATGCAGCGAATAACTTTGTCTATACCGAAAAGTGTTTTAACGCCACCAAAGACTAATCCTCCCATAAAACTACCCTCAAGTGCTACTACAAAGATAAACAGTGGAATGAGCGGCTTAGCTAGAACCAGAGTTAGCATTATACCAACCGTACCAAGAAAAATTAATGCAGCCTTAGCAAATGTCGCCACGGTATGAAATATATTTTCTGGGGATTTTTTGGTTAAAGCATTGAGCGAGTTTTGAAGTAAATTTCTGGTTTGCGGATTATTCTTATTTATCACCGTTGCAAAATCACTAAGAACCTGGCTCAGCAAGGTTAAATTTTTATGTGATACGGCATATCGATTTCTTCTGGAAAGAAAAATACTAGGTTTTAATTCATTAGGGGATGTGTTTTGAAAGAGTATTATTCCCTGTTTTAAAACCTCATCTAACTTAGTGAGTTGGATTATATGGGGTTGTTGTAAGAGTGTTTCCAAAAGGGTAATTGCTGTTATGATAAATTGGCTGCTTTTATCATTCCATCTGTTTTTCGCGCTATTGCTTAAACTATTTGCGGATTCAATTAAAACGGTTTTCGTTTCGTTCGATATCTCTAACTGCCCCAATTTTAAAATCTGGTATTCTTTTTTATATAAATAAAAATCGACTCTATCAATTTTTACCCGATTAAAAATATCGGTGTTTTTTGTGGAAAGCGTCTGATGTGGCATAATAGTTCTCTAATTTAATCCATAGTCACGCACAATTGGTTGATCGCATTCAGCTTGAAATACGATGGGCAACTATATTTATCATCTTTCAACATGGCTGTTTTCATGCAATTATAATGATTGAATATTAAGAGATCATTAACAAATTGATTTAATTTTGAACTATTTGTTGCGAGTTATTTACTATTGCAGATATCCCTCACTTATCCCATTAATTTCTGTTAAAATGTCTTGAAAGTCCAATCGATATGTGAATTATTCTATGAACGAACCCAGACGTATGATAGTAGGCATCAGTGGTGCTTCAGGTATCATTTATGGAATTGAACTCCTTAAAACCCTTCGTAATCTGAATATTGAAAGTCACCTGGTAATCACAAAATCTGGTGAGTTAACCCGTGCTCATGAAACAGATATGAGCGCACAGGAAGTAAGGGATTTAGCGGATTATTATCATCCCATTCAAAATTTGGCCGCTCCAATTTCCAGTGGATCCTTTAAGACCATGGGTATGATAATTGCACCCTGTTCCATGCGCTCTTTGGCTGAGATTGCGAATGGAATCAGTAGCAATCTGCTGACACGTGCCGCGGATGTCATATTGAAAGACAGAAGGAGGCTTGTCGCCCTGGTTCGGGAATTTCCGTTACACGCAGGACATTTGAAAAATATGTTGGCCGTGACTCAAATGGGTGGAATTATTGCTCCGCCCGTTCCGGCATTCTATACTCGGCCGCAATCGATCAATGATATTATCGTTCAAACTTTAGGGCGAACTCTGGATTTATTTGACATTGATACAAAAAATTTCCCGCGATGGGGGGAAGAGGACAAATATCCCAGTTCGCAAAAGGAACTTGTTGAAAATTAATATGGATGAATTTATCGCATTGGAAAAAAAATTCCTGGTCCCTGGTCAGGCAATTGATAAACTTATGGATTTAATTGATGATGAGTTTATTGAGATAACCAGAAAGGGAAGTATTCATACGAAACAGGATGTTTTACTTTGGTTGGAGCAGGCACAACCTACAGTAACCGAAGGTTTTGATTTTAAGACACAATCGATTAGCGAAACGGTTATTTTAATAACTTACAAAACGCGGTCAAAAAGTTCAGGCCTTTATATCTATCGATCGTCGCTTTGGCGTAAAAGAGAGGATAAATGGCTTTTTATCTTCCATCAAGAAACTATTTGTAACTAATTATTCGTATTCATCAAGGATTTAAACTCAAAATCAACTTAATTGAGAGCATCGCTCTCAATTAAGTGAGGATTTTATAATCCTAATGGTACTTTACCTAATAATATCAGTATCAACAAAATAACGAGTAAAAGTCCAATCAACCCACTTGGTCCATATCCCCAATTTTTGCTATGTCCCCATCTAGGCAATCCACCGACTAACATTAAAATTAAAACAATAAGCAGTATAGTCCCTAACATTTGATTCTCCTTATAAAATGGAACAAATTAAGATTAAGCTAATTAATCCTTCAAAGATAGTATTTCGTAAAATCGTTTAAATAATTGATTTTTATGTAAATATTTGGAGCAGATTAATTAGTATATGACATAAAAATTGATTATGGTATTATTTTAACGGGATTAACAGGATAGTTTAAGGATGGAAACATGGATTTAAATACCGCGCTTGCATTAGAAGAGGCACATAAAGCGACATTACAAAATTTGACTATAAATGAGCCTTTGACCAAAGAAAGTATCAAACAGCTGATGACTCTCATTCCCAAACTTAAATCTCTGGAAACATTCACCCTCTCAAGTACTTTACCTGAAAAATATATTGTTCCACTGTTCATTCAGCTTACAGAGTGTCGTGCACTTACCTATTTAAATGTAACAGACAACATTATTAATAAAAATCATTTTATTAAGTTGATTGAAATGTTTGCACGATTTAAAGGTATTATAGCCATTGATTTGAGTAATAACTGCATTACCGATTTAGAACTCTCTGAGGATCATTTAGAAAGTATTGGAAAATGGTCCTCTTTAGTTAGAATAAATTTTGCAGGTAATTCAATTGATGAACTGTCTTTAGGGCAAATTAATAAAATTCTTGAGCAACATCGTACCTTAAACACGAAATTATTGGCTGCGATAAAAGATGATAAAGCGATAGAGAAGATTGATAAATTAATTAGCCGTGGAGCGCAAATTAATGTTAAGGTTGAAGTAAATCGTAATTTTATACCTCTAGACACGCCTTTACATTTAGCGGTCAGACTTGGTTATTCCAAAATTGTTGCATATTTACTTAAAAATGAAGCCGATCCTCGATTTGGTTATCTCGTCGAGGAAACTGTTTTAATGAGTGCACAACACGAATATCAGTTTTTAAAAACACACAACCCTAAATCTAAAGATGTATTAGAATTTAGAAAGATTATTCATTTTTTACAAGATCCTCTTGGCAATAAATATACATCCGGTCCTAATGCTGATTTTGAATATGAAGGTAATAAAAACATCGCTGTTGAAAGTGTCTCAGGTCCTGTGGCAAATGCCAGGATAATCACTGGTAAAACTAGGGCACTCTCTTTTATTAAACCTGAAAGAGCTAAAGGTGAAACTAATAAAGAAGATTCAGAATCTAAAGGGTTTTCTCACCCAATGGCCTGATAAAATGATTATAAATCGGGATTAAATTTATGTTAACTCTTGCTATAACATTGCGGTCTCTTTATTTGGCCCTGTGTTGGAAGTACTAGTTGAGTCATTCCACATTGATCCGTTCGATAAAAAGGAATGTCTAATCGAAGCATATTTTCCAGAGTTTGAGCGTGGGGGAATTGAAAGCGATTATCAAACCCGAGTGATGCAATAGCATACCGTGGTTTAACTTCAAGCAAAAACCGATAGGAGGAAGAGGTTTTACTGCCATGGTGGGGAACTATTAAAATATCCGATTTTAGTTGTTCCCCATATTCAGTTACCAGATAATCTTCTGCAACCTGTTCTATATCACCGGCTAATAAAATACTACTGGTGGCATTACGCGCTTGTAGAATGCAGGAGTTATTGTTCTTATCATGGAAATTTTTCTTTATGGGTAAAAAGCGAAAATGCACATCATCCCAAGTCCAGGGTGGAAAATCATGACAATTTACTCCGTGATCAAAATATTTTAAATTATTGACTAATAATTGACTCGCGGGAATTTCTTCTTCTATCGACCGTAAGCCTCCACGGTGATCTTTATCAGGATGACTGATTATTATTTTATCTACTTTTTTTATTTGAACCGACTTAAAAAAAGGCAAAATGACCATTTTACCTAAATCACTTCCTTGAAAAAATTGATCCCCGGTATCATAAAGAGCGATATGATTTTTAGTCTGTAATACAACGGCAAGGCCTTGTCCGACATCAAGAATCTGTACTAATAATTCGCCAGATTGTACCTCTGAATGAGTTGAGGAAAACAGGGGTACTAATAGCCATAATCCCGCTATATTATTAAAGGGTTTAACAGGCAGTACAACTATTATCAGTAATGCTACCAATAGAGACAAAACCATAACCAGAGAGGTTAGTGGCCAAGTTATATTAATCAAGGAAAGGTGCTCTATCCAGGTCAGTCCACCAAACAGTATAGTAATGAGCCAACCTAAAGGTTTCATGATTAACCAGGCCCACGAATAAGAATTCAGGAGCATAGTCAGCAGTGCTAACGGAATTATAAAAAATCCAACTAGAGGAATAGCAAAAAGATTTGCGAAAAATCCATTAATGGAACCATAAGAAAACCAAAATAAAGTCAGTGGCATTAATCCAATCAGGCAACTTAATTGTACTGCAAGAGCACCAGAATACCCTTTTAAACGCCAGCGTTGCTGCGTGAGAAGAATGCATGCTACTGCTAAAAATGAAAAATAAAATCCTTGCATAAATACGGCATGAGGCTCCATAAATAAAACACCAAAAATGGCGTAGCGCCAGATCTGCCAGGAAGTGAGACGCTGTTTACCCAGACATTGAATAGTATAAAACAGACAACCTATTAATGCCCTTTGTACGGGAGGTGCGAAGCCCGCTAAAAAGGCATAAAGAACTGCAACAATGAGTCCGCCAATGCTGGCGACTGATATCGCCGGTATTCGCAAACATAAATAACTGCTCCTTGTCCACAAATTACGAATAATCCAAAAAACCAGACCAGATAGCAGTGCAATATGTTCCCCAGAAATTCCAAATAAATGAGTTGTTCCCGTGCGCCTGAAAAGATTCCAGTCATCTTGTCCTATATGTGAGGTCAAATTGAGTGTTAATGCTGCAATTACTCCAGCGGTTTTTTTGTCTGGTGCCAGATGAACAAGTGAGGTACTTAAATGTTCGCGTAAAGGCAACCAGGAAAAGGGCGCAGGATTTGCATCAGGCAATAATTGATTATCTTTTCCGTTAATATAACCTGTCCAGAGAATATGACGAGTGGCTAAGGTAGTGACGTAATCGTAACTTCCCGGATTATTGAAGTTTTTGGGTCTTTTTAATTTAGCAGATAACTGCCAGTGTTGATTTGCGTGCAAGGCAGGTATTTGATTATACCAAGACATCTGCACTAACCCTTGGGCTGGATGGCCATTAATTTCACTAATTCGAAAAACAAACTGGGTTTTATGATCCCCTTGCAATGGAATCGAATCAATTACACCTCGTATTGATGCATGAGGAATCACTTGCGCATTTGGAAACCCTTTAGGTGACTCCAGGTATTGATGCGACCATGCCAGGAACATGCCTAAAAAAAAGAGGTTTAGAATGGCCAATCGCGGAGTGATGAATAAAAAAAGTGCTACGATTAGCAGTAGGTAATGATTATGGGTATAGACATAAATTATGCCGATGAGAAAACAAAAAATTTCCATTTTTTCTTTGCAAGTAGGACATTCCAATTGCTGCAATGTAATCAGGTAGCGGTATAATGTAAAGTAATTCCGTTAAAATCCAGCCTGATTAACACTATGAAGTTCAGGAATACTCTCTAACTCCAACATTCATTCGTTACATTTCCTCCTGAATTTAAGGCAGTTTTCAGTCCATTATTCGTAATCTTAAAAGAGGCACACTGCGTGTCAGCACTTTGACTTTCAAGAGCTGTTGCAATGAGAGTATAGGTTTTGGGGTCACGATTTAATAATGAAATAGAATAAAAATGTTCTATAGATAAATGCGGGAATGCGGGTAACGAAGCGCAATCAGCGATATAGGAGTAATTGCTATTAAAACATTCTTCCAGGGCAAGTTGATCATGGGCCAGGGTAATTAAGGCATCGGTACGACGCGCTTTACGAACGGAACTTAGATAAGAGGGATAAGCTATACTGCCTAAAAGGGCACTAATTAACAATACAATTAATATCTCAATGAGCGTGAAGCCAGCTTTTGGGGTGGTGCTGGTTTGGAACAACAGGAATTTCATTTAAATCCTTTTAAATGGTCTTAATTTAAATCCCGCAGTAAACTACGGGATGTGGGATTGAAGCAGGTTTTTATTTGGTTTTAGCAGCACGCCTGGCAAAAGGTTTTCGATCCGTTTTATTTGCCGGGGAAGCAGATTTTCTTTTGAATGGAGTATTTCTTTTAGGTGGTATGGAGGTTGCGGTATTGGGAAGATTATGATTAGGTTCAAAATCCTCTATTTCCACACGCTCTAATTTTCTTTTAATTAATTTTTCTATTGCCATTAATTGACCCGCCTCATCAGCAGAAACCAATGATACTGCCAGACCAGATGCCCCGGCACGACCCGTTCTACCTATTCGATGAACGTAATCTTCGGGAACCTGGGGAAGATCAAAATTAACGACACAGGGCAATTGATCTATATCAATACCGCGTGCAGCAATATCGGTTGCTACGAGTATATGCAACTCCCCTGATTTAAATTCAGCCAAAGCTTTAGTGCGCTGGGACTGAGATTTATTACCATGGATTGCAGCAGCATAAATATGTTCTTCAGCTAATTGCTTTACTAGTTTATTGGCGCCATGTTTGGTACGGGAGAATACTAAAGTTTGTCCCCATTTGTTTTTATGAATCAGATGACTTAATAAAGCGGGCTTACGGCTCTTGTCTACTGGATGCACCATCTGTTTAATGGCAACTACCGTTGCATTTCGCGGGGCGACATCAATTTCAACAGGTTGATTTAATATCCCTTTTACCAAAGCACGAATTTCTTCAGAGAATGTTGCAGAGAACATTAAATTTTGTCGGTTTCTGGGTAATAATTTGATGATTCGTTTAATGTCATGAATGAATCCCATATCCAACATGCGATCCGCTTCATCCAGAATAAGCGTATTTACTTCATCCAGTTGAATAGCACGTTGTTGGTGTAAATCCAGTAAACGTCCCGGAGTTGCTACCAATATTTCCACACCTCCTCGCAATTTCATCATTTGTGGACTAATTTTCACACCACCAAATACAACTGCTGAGCGCAGGGATAAATGCTTACCGTATTGAACGATACTTTCCTGTACCTGAGCTGCAAGCTCTCGTGTCGGGGTTACGATTAAAACTTTGGTATGATTACTCTTGGCTCGGGGCATATCATGAAGCTTATGCAGGATAGGCAGCACGAAACTGGCCGTTTTCCCGGTGCCTGTTTGGGCTGAAGCCAGCACATCTTTACCCTTTAGAACTGCTGGTATCGCCTGGATTTGAATGGGGGAGGGTTCAGTGTAGCCTAATTCTTCTACAGCGCGAAGTAGTGGCTCTATCAATCCCAAAGACTTAAAACTCATAATATTTCCTTTATACATCTCATTTCTGACAAAGAATTGTGCGTATTACTCAATTCAATGTGACTATTTTTGAAACAATTATACCATAGAACCTGGATAATAAGTGATTAAATGGAAATTATTTTTAAACAATTCAAAAAGATTTGTAAAAAAATGAATGAGTTAAAGTATGTTACATGAGGGTTTGCATTTATTAAATTCTTCGGTACTTTTTTTGAAGCGAAAAGTAATTGCAGGAAGATTTTTCGTTTGCTGCATTATGTCCTCAATTTTTTTCCCACGAGCCAGGGCTCGCTCAATATTATCTTGCATTATTTTTTTAGTCTCACTCAATTCTTTTTCTATCTCGTGCAATTGATAATTGTCACAGTATTTTTCTAAATTGGTCGCAATTTCTGCAAAAGGTATTTTTTTAATAATTATATGATAGTGAAGCCATTTAATTTGTAATGAAGTAAGTTGCGTATCACAAGCGATTACAAAAAAACTGTCAACCAGTTTTGCGGCATAAAAAAAATAATTGTTCTTTTGAATGCAATCGCAGAACCCGGCATCCATATTGATGCAAAAATCAAAAATCTCCTGGGTCCATGAGCGGAGATAGTTTTGGAAAAAGGTCTGCTTGAGATTTAACGCTCTGGACGTATGCCAAATAATACTCTTTTTGTTATTGGTGTTGGTATCAAAATAAGCTCCGATAGCATAACAGATCATAAGTTCTCTTCCTGAGAATTGTATCCTTAATTCATCATATACGGAAAAGAGCTGATTTATCCAGTTTAGAGTTTACATGAAGCAACTGCTCCTCCCTCCTACGTGCCTCGGCTTGTCCGAGGCATCCAGGAGATCTAGATTAAGAACAAATCACCTTATACAGATCACGCTATTTTGGGTTAAGCGCGTCGAGGAGCTTATAAATAAATCGAATGCATTTCGTAATAGACCAACAGATGAACATTATACTGAGCAGTAAATCCTGGTATCACCTTAGCTTTATGCTCCTAAATCCGTTTAATCATCTGAGGTTAAGCCCACATATAGAGTACCATTGCGCCATTATATTATGAGTTTGCTTTTATTAATCAACGGATTTATATTTTTAATTTAGCTTTTTTTAACTTGAGCATCTCCTGGATGCCTCGGACAAGCCGAGGCACGTAGGCGGGAGGAGCAATTGTCAACACGCCCTAATTTAAATCGGAATGTTTCTTCCTGGTTGAAAAGGAGTCGTAACCTATAATTCTGCAAGAAAATTTTTAACGGTCTTCATAATATTTTAATAAGAATTAAAACTAAAAAATAACTTATAGAATCATAGAAAGTATTTACAAAGAGCTTAATAGATAAATATCTACCAACTCGAATAAATAATATTTGATTCTTACTGATTAGATAATTTCCCATTTCTTATCATTGGCAATCTGAAGCAATTGTTGATCCGCGCCAACGATGACGGAATGTCCGACCCGGTTTAAAACAGGAACATCTGAAAAATGTGCCCCATAAGCATAAGACTCTTGCCAATCCACATTTTTATTGTGGAAGTGTTTCATGATTGCGATAAATTTACCTAATCCAACTGTATGAATTCCTTTTAATTCCCCAGTTAATAGTCCATCTCTAATGTGTGGGGTTACATAAAAATAGTGTTCAATGGATAAATAAGCGATTAAAGGATCTAGAGGAGCAAAAAATCCTCCAGACACTAAAACAATTCTATATTGCTCTCGTTGATGATTTTTTAATCTTTCTAGCACTTTTTCATTAAATGCCCCACTATTTTCTAACACGCTTTTTTCAAACCATTTTTTCCCAATACTTCTTAAAATTGTTGCATTGATGCCTTTGAAATTCATGTAATAATATTGGTTGATAAGCTCTTTCGTTGAATAATCCTCTGGATTATTAGTTATATGATGTAACAAATAGTCCAATTTTTTTGTGCCGGCAATAGTCCCATAATATTCGTTTAGAAAAAATCTGAGGAAGGATAGGGTACTGTCGCAGGTTAAAATCGTATCATCAATATCAAACAAAGCCAGTTTTAGTTTTAATTCGTTATCTGCATCCATGATCTATCCAGATATAAAGTTGGACAGTTCATCTTGATAAAAGAACGGATCAAAATGACTTATTGTATAAGAAGCGAGTTTGTTTTTAACGAAAGGGTCCTTGTTAATTAGTGCATCTAATTGCTCTTTAGGCATATCGACAGCCAACATAATGCTCCCACGTACTCTGGTCTTTTGACCTGCGAGAATGAATAATTTTTCTTGCATTGCCTCATTAACCCACCGGGTATGTTCTGCAATATGAACATTTAAATTTGATTGTTCCTCATGGAAATGAACTTGAAGTACATACATTATCATTTGTCCTGATTATTATTTAAAAAAGTCTGAACCTTGGCAATGGGATTAATTCTTATGGGGCTTATTCCGAATATAATTAAAGCAATGGCAAATACCGTAAAGGAATATATGAATTTTGTTTGAATCATAGATTCAAAAATAAAAGTAAAATAAGGGATGATACACATAATTTCCAAGAGAGTTGAATCCTTCATTTTAAAATCCTGTCTGATAATTTTTACTTCGATTCGAATTGAATTATTGATTTTATTTGGATCATACTGTTTTTTTTAATCCTGTCAATTTTTTTCTACGAAACGTAGTAATTAATTCGTTTTAATGTAAACTGTACTGATTATTAAGTTGTTTTATAATACTAAATTCAATACACAGCCTAATGACTCCTAAAAAATACATAAAGAAAGTGATTGTTGATAACGAAGAGGCCAGTGCGGAGTATCGCGCAATAAGATTGCGTAAAATTCGAAATCTTGCCAATTTAAGTCGTAAAGACTTATGCAACACTGATTTCCTAAAATTAAATACTTATAAAGGTTGGGAGTTAGCACGTTTTGGTGGTTTGCCACTGGATGGTGCTGAGCGAGTTGTTCTTCGTGTCGCCAAAGAAAATGTTTTTTGCTCTGTTGAGTGGCTTTTATATGGCACAGGTCAGGAACCCTATATTCTCCCTCAAATCAATGACAATAAAGTACTTGATGAGACAGAGCTGATTTTAAAAGAAATTCTGGTTTTTCAAAGTTTATACAAAGATACTGTTTACGCTAAAATAACAGATGATGCTCTTTTGCCTGATTATATTGAAGGAGATTATGTTGCGGGAATTAAATTTTTTGGGCAGGATATGTCCTTGGCATTGAATCAAGTGTGTCTGGTTGAGTTATCTAACGGTCAATTGATGGTTCGATATCTGAAACAAAATCAGCACAATAAAAAATTTCAATTATTGGCAACTAATATTAATAATACTTTAGAAATCGCGCAACCATCCGACATACAGTTAAATTTTGCTGCTCCTGTTATAAGACATTATAAAAAAAGAAGCATCTGAAGTATTTGTCCCTTATCTAAATTGTTTTGGGCTTAAGGGTTGCTAATTGCTATTTTACCACGCTTATTCAAATATCAGTTTAATCTAAGACGATGTCATTAATTTTAACAGTTGTGTATAATCTGGACATCCAAGGTTGTGGCAAGAACAATTATGTTTGGTGAATCCTTATCCAGTCCTTTTTTAAACATCGGAATATCTCTGTTCATAAAACGAGTCAACAACACCTATTTTAGTGATCCCTCCCAATTTTATTTACACCCTCCCAATCGTGGATTTTATGATGAGCAAGCCATTAAGGTTTCAGATAACGCTGAAGGACGTATTTGCACCTGGCTATGGCGAATAGGGCGTTATTTTCTTATAGAGAATGCAGGAAAAAAAGAAACGGCAAACCTCATATCCGAATTTCTGTCTACACTTAACACATTCCCGGAAGAGATCCAGCGATTTTTATGTCTTGATTCTGAAGCATTAAACTGTTTGTTGTTTACGATGCTTTTAAATAAAAATCAGAGTGATTGGCAAACTGGCATCCAGCTTATCAAGCATTATAATTCTTCTCCCGCCCTCCATTTGCTGATTGATTGGGCGTATACGGTCTCATTTCTCCCTGATTCTCCTGGGGGAAGTGAGGAGATTTTAACCCAATTATTAAAATTGCAACCTGATGAAGAGCAGTTAAGCTTGCCACTATCACCTCTTTCTACCGTATTTACCTACGACATAGTATCACGGGGTAATCCAGCTCAGATTATTAAAATGGGACATCCGTTTCAGAAAACAGGAAATCTAAATGACATATCGACGTTATCAGAAAGAATAACTCTGGGTATTGGCACGCAAATTTTGGTTAATGATAATGAGTGGGCTCAACGTTTAATACAGGATGAAATTAAAAAGTGTTTGCATCAATGTAATTGGATGAAGTTACAGAATAATTCTGATATTAGAAAACAATCTAACTCATTTTTGCATTGGTTTCTTCCCTATAGTTTAAATTACGGCTCTTCTCTGGATAAAGAGCACTTGATGGAGTTAGCTAATCTCTTTTTACTCTATAATCCAAAACCCTTTAATTATTATGTTTCTATTTATAATCCCATTATTAATTTAGTTGAAAAAATTTTTGTTTCCGGATTGTACAAAGAGGCGTATTTTCTTCATGATGACATTACAAGTGTTTGTTCAGCAGAGCCCCAGCATTTAGTGCGCTCCAGAAGTGCACTCTATTGTTTCATGGCTAAGGCTTCTGAATGGTGTAGTGAAAAGAACCAACATCCTGAGTTTAACCCGAATGAAATGGAACTTGTTAAATCATTTAAATTTTTGGATAAACAGAGTAAATTTCAAGAGCAATTTTATGATTTAGCTAAAAAGCTGGAGCATAAATTTCAAAGGAGTAGTGATTCAGTAGCGCGAAATCATTGTCTTAATTTCTATGAAGTAATTAAAGAATATTTAACCAAAGAACAAAAAAAAGGTATTAATTTTTTGTTTGAGGAGAATTTGACAACTACTGCAGTTCCTAAAAGAAATAAAGTTTCTGGATTAAGTAACCGAACGAGGCATTCGATTCATGAATCCTGCGAAACATCTCAAAGTTATACTACAAACAATTCTGCAACATTTTTTAATGCGATTACCCCAAAAACCCCAAGGGATTTATTCCTGAATCGCGACACAATTCCTTCTGTAGTTCTGCAATTAATTCATGATATAAAAGAAAAATTTCCTGAGTCACAATTTTATTTAACGGGGGCGGCCCCGGAAAATATTCTGCATGAAATAATTCCTCATGATTATGATATTTTAATGCTTAATCCCGAGGGTAATTATTATGCATTACATCATTTTTTAACTACAAAAAATATTAGCTCTGAGGTAAGAAGTGTAAAAAATCCATTTGTTTATTGTGATTTGGGGAATCAAATTTTTGTGGATATTACGGTCAGGTCGACTCGTTTAAGTGATGTCTTGCAGAAGGATTTTAATAAACGTGATTTTAATTTAAACGCTTTATATTGTGAACTGACCGACGCGGATAAATTTAAAATATTTAGTTTTGATAACGTAGTAGATACTCTGGACCGAATTGAGATACTAAACGATAACGTAACGATTTTTGAAACAGAGCCCATTCTATATTTTAGATTAATTAAATTAATGATTACTCATCCTACTTATAATTTATCTCCAGATTTGAACGGCGCTGTAAAGCAATTTAATGCACATTGGCGTGATTTTTTTCAAGCATATGATAAAGTTGAACGGGGAAATTTGGATAGAATGATTCACGCCTTTAGGAAATTAGTTGAAAGATTTAGCAATCAACAGATAAATGATGCATTGAAGAGATTAGAGTTTATAAATCCGTTAACCGGTGATGACTATGAAGCTTTAGAACAAATCTGCTCGTCATCAATTAATCGGAATAACTCGCTTCAGTTCTCTTAAGTTAACGATTGTATCACCAAGCGAAGAGTCAATTTTGAGCAGATCATGATATAATAAAGATATTTTAAAGATTCCTGTTTAGAGATAATATGAGTTTTGAATCAGATAACAAATTAGAGCTGGGTAAAAAATCAGCCTATGAATCGCAATACAATCCTGAGTTGTTATTTCCAATCTCTCGACTGGCTAAACGAACTGAGATAGGAATCAGTGCCGATAATCCCGGGTTTTTAGGATTTGATTTGTGGAATCACTATGAAGTTTCCTGGCTTAATCCGCGGGGAAAACCAATTGTCGCTACGGCGCAAATTGTATACGATTGCCAATCCCCATGCATTATCGAGTCCAAATCATTAAAACTGTACTTTAACAGCTTAAATAACACGTCATTTGGCTCTTTCGATGAAGTGAAACAACTTATTGCGAGGGATTTGTCACAGGCGATAGAAAATGAGGTATCTGTGACCCTTAAGCCATTGCATTTGGAACCCTTACTCCAGTTACACTCTTCATTTGCAGGGGAGTGTATCGATGATATTGATGTCGATTGTTCTATTTATGAGGTAAATCCTCAGCTGTTAACTGTAACTGATGAAGTGGTTGAAGAAACGTTATATTCTGATCTGTTGAAGTCCAATTGTCTGGTAACTTATCAGCCTGATTGGGGAAGTGTTCAAATACATTATCGCGGATTTAAGATAAGTCGATCAGCCTTGTTGCAATATATTGTCTCTTTTCGTAATCATAATGAATTTCATGAGCAATGTATTGAGCGAATTTTTGCAGACATTATGCGGATCTGCAAACCTGTTGCGCTCAGTGTATATGGTCGCTATACCCGGCGCGGTGGTTTAGATATAAATCCTTACCGCGCTACACCCAATATAAATTTCCAGCCTGAACATATAAGATTAATTCGTCAGTAATTTGATTAAGTTATTCATTAGTTAAAACTGGAGTAGGGTTAGTATTTTTAAAATAGCGACACTCTCCAGTAACTGGTTTTTTCGGTACAATAATTTGGACATTTATGCCTTTGATAGTAGGGCTATTACGTGCCTCTTTCAAATAATCAATTAAGAGCACATCGACGACTTTTCCATACTGCGATGAGGCCTCTCTAAAATATAATTGCTCTTTATCCCAGATGGCAAACCCCAAGTGTGATACATCAAGAGAAGTGCCAATCTCTTGGCGTAAATCCCAATTGGGCCTGACAATTTCAATAATTGATCCATTGGGTATTTGCGAAAACAAAAACAGATTAGGTTGGTTATTTTTTAAAAAGAGTGCTTCAAGCGGGATATAGGGGATCACTGCAGTATTTACTTCTAGAGTGCTTCCTTTAACTACCAACTCAGCTAATCTTTTTTCTTGAGTAAGACTGTCTTCACGAGCTAATCTTATGGTTTCGGTATTTCTTCGGGCAAACCAGCTCGCTTTATTAATTAAAGTCTTGCTCAATTGAGCAACGGGTTGGTTATCCTCGTTAACAATTTGAGTAGTTATATCCTGTAAAACACCGCGTAATTGATTATTAGCATTCCAGTCTAAAGAGGTGAAATGATTCCGATTTAAGTAGGATTGTTTGCCATCCTTATAACGAGAAAATTTCAAACATTGCTGAAATGTTTCCAAGGAAGTGCCCAATGCGAGAGCTAATACTGTGTTGACATAAGTATCACAATCAAAAGCGTCTACTCTATAAGTTGGGAATTGATCGTATCTTGCTTGAGGCCCTTCCCCAAGGGAACCGAGGAGATATAGAGATCCTTTAAAACGATTGCTGATCCAATTTATTCTTTCAACCATTGATGCGTTCTGCATGGTGTTAAGTGTATGATATAGTTCTTTGATAGCTAAATTGGCTTGTTTTTCAATATCGTCTGAATTGAACGCGTGTATAGAAAAGCAAGGCAAAAGGCACATTATAAAAATTAAATATTTTATAAAATGCAGTGGAGATATCATTGTGCTTTTCTTATTTTTAGCAAATTTAGGCTATATGCTACTCTTTTTATCAAGTAAGAGGCAACTATGCTTAATATAATTTGGTTGAGTATGATTTTTGTGGCTGTAATTGTCGGCCTTATTGAAGGAAAAATTGATGCAGTTGTTCAGGCAGTAACTGATTCAGCAAAGTTAGGATTTGAGGTGGCTATTGGTTTAACCGGAATTATGACCTTGTGGCTTGGTATCATGTCCATTGCCACAGAATCAGGATTAGTTGCCAAATTGGCCCTTTTGTTAAAACCGATTTTAAAACGTTTATTTCCTGATGTGCCAGTGGAACATCCTGCAATGGGGGCAATGGTTATGAATATTGCTGCTAATATGTTGGGACTTGCTAACGCCGCTACTCCCTTTGGCTTACAGGCGATGAAAGAGTTACAAAGCCTTAATAATCACGCTAAAGTCGCAACCAACTCGATGTGTACTTTTTTGGCGATTAATACATCAAGTGTTCAGTTAATTCCCGCTACGGCTATAGCTTTTTTAGCTGCAAATGGGAGTACAAGCCCTAGTAGTGTCATTTTCAGCTCACTGGTAGCAACCTCTATTTCAACTCTGGTGGCCCTAATTGCGGTGACCCAATTAGCGAAATTGCCTGTTTTTCAAATTGGAAGGTCAAATAATTTATGAATGGATTTGCCCATCAATTATCAAACTGGATGTTTCTCGCCTTTATAGTAGGAATTCCATTGTATGCTGCCCTGAAGAAAATCAATGTATTCGATGCATTTATCATTGGAGCAAAGCAAGGTTTTGATACCAGCGTCAGCATTATTCCATACCTTATTGCAATGTTAGTTGCGATTGGGATGCTAAGAGCTTCCGGATTTTTTGGTTTGATGGATCACGTATTAGCACCCTTAATGGCAAAAATTGGTATGCCTCCAGAAGTATTACCGTTGGCTTTAATAAGACCCTTTTCGGGTAGTGCATCAACAGGTGTTATGGCTGAATTGATCCATCAATATGGAGGCGATTCCATGATTGCCAAGATGGCTGCAACGATGATGGGTAGTACAGAAACGACATTCTATGTCATTGCCGTATATTTTGGTTCAGTGGGCATTAGAAGAACGCGTCATGCGATACCTGCAGGATTGTTAGCTGATTTAGCAGGAATTATTGCATCCGTTTTAATTTGTCGTTATTTGTTTTCTTGATTTATGTGTACTATCCAACGTCTATGTTTTTTTTGCCTTTACTCGCAAGTTGTGCTTCTTCAAATAATTTCAACCGGGCAAGTAATGTTGAAGTTTTGGCCTTAAATGCCATCATTTCTTTGGGATGAACAGGGGCTGCCGTAGGTAATCCTGTCGTTGTAGGATTTCTTGGCTGATTATTCACATGTAATTCGTAATGACAATGAGGGCCGGTAGCTAAACCAGTTTGACCCACATAACCAATGACTTGCCCCCGTTTCACTTTGCTTCCTTTTGAAAGACCTTTCTGAAATTTCAGCATGTGACCATAAACGGTACTAAAGGTTTTATCATGCTTAATTTTTATCATATTTCCATAGCCGTTGTGTCTATCGATTATAGTAATAACTCCATCCCCAGTTGCCTGAATGGGGGTTCCTATGGGTGCCGCAAGGTCAATGCCTTTATGAGCTCTTTTGTAGTGAAGAATAGGATGATACCGTGACAAAACAAAAGTTGAGCTAATATGACTGAATTTGATAGGGTAACGGGAAAAGGCTTTTTTAAGGCTGGTTCCATTAGGAGAAAAGTAATCGTGCTCGCCCTGTGAATTGGTATGTCTAATCGCCTGATAGCTTTTACCTTTGTTCTTGTAAGTTACTGCGAGAATATCACCCGTACTTACCATTTTATCTTCTATATAATAGGCTTCATAAACAATCGAGAATTGATCACCTGCACGAATTGCACGAGAAAAATCAATTTCCTTACCAAGGATCTCAGTCATTTGACGAATGAGTTTGGCAGGAATATTTAGTCGTTGCGCGGTGTTGTATAAAGAGCCGTTAACCGTCGCAGTAAGATACAGATCATGGCTTATCATTTTTTTAGAATCGATTTGTGTTTTATAAGCTTGTCCTGCTTTATATACGGTAAGAGATTGAGTGCTACTCACAGGAATGATTAGTTTTTCTAATTTATTTTTGCTAATTAAAAATTGTAATTCCTGGCTTGGTTTGATTGAGGTTAAAGCTTTAGCATGCGGGTTTTTATCAAGTACTTCATGTAAATTTTTAGCGGTAAGCCCTAATCGGTGAAAAATAGCCGCCATAGAATCTCCGGGGCGTGGCTTGATTATTTGCCATTCATTATCTTTTACAACTTTTGCTTCTTCTTCCAATTCCTCTTCCGACTCATCAGTATTAGGTTGTGCGATTGAAGGTCCCTCCGCTAATTTGGGAAGAGAAAGAGATTGATGCGTGTAATCATTAGACGAATGATGAGAAAAATTCTTGACTAATAGATAGGGAAGAGAAAAAGCAATAACCAACGCACAAGCAGTTAAGAGCTTTGATGGTTTACCAGATTGTCGTTTTGGGATATTTGGTCTTTGAGCCATTTTTTGCCTATACTGCTGCCATCCGGAAGAATGCTGCTATTTTAAATACAATACTATACCACAGTCATTGAGTTCTAGTGACCGCTAATTTAGGTCTGTTAAATTATACCTAATATTGAATGGTCAAATAAATAATTAATAATTAATGTAACAAATTAACTTTACCTTCCGTTTGGTATGGCAGGAATTTGCTAACCGGGCTAAGATACTCGGTGTGAGAAGATTGGTCAATCATTTATAAAGGTTTTAATAACATGATAGTTGAAGATTCAGTGTGTACCGAATTAATGCGTGGTTGTGAAGAGATTCTACCTCAGCATGAATTAGAAAAGAAATTAAAGAAGGGAACTACTTTAAAAATTAAAGCAGGCTTCGATCCTACAGCTCCAGACATTCATTTGGGACATACTGTATTAATCAATAAATTAAGACAATTCCAATTATACGGTCATGAAGTGATTTTTTTAATTGGTGATTTTACCGCTATGATAGGTGATCCAACCGGAAAAAACGTCACGCGTATGCCTTTAAGTGAAGAAACTGTTCTTGAAAATGCGAAAACATATCAGGAACAGGTTTTTAAAATTCTGGATCCGGAAAAAACCACCATAGCATTTAACTCGCAATGGCTGGGACAGTTTAACGCAACAGATTTGATTCGTTTAGCTGCAACTCATACCGTGGCACGCATGCTTGAGCGAGATGATTTTAGTAAACGTTATGCCACGAATCAGCCTATAGCTATACACGAGTTTCTTTACCCCTTATTACAGGGTTATGATTCTGTGGCATTGAAAGCGGATGTAGAATTAGGAGGTACTGATCAACGATTTAATTTGTTAATGGGGCGTGAATTACAAAAACATTATGGGTTCGAGCCTCAAGTAGTCATGATGACTCCATTAATAGAGGGTTTGGATGGCGTTAAGAAAATGTCCAAGTCATTAGATAATTATATCGGTATTAATGAGCCGGCAGTTGATATGTTTGGCAAGATAATGTCGGTGTCAGATGATTTAATGTGGCGCTATATTGATTTACTAAGTTTTAAAACAGGGGCTGAGATTCAGCAATTGAAGAAAACAGTGGCTGAAGGACGAAATCCTCGCGATATTAAAATTGATTTTGCGAAAGAGATAGTGACTCGTTTCCATGATCAATTTCAGGCGGAACAAGTCCATAAAGAATTTATAGAGCGTTTTCAAAAAGGAATAATCCCAGAAGATTTGGAAGAGATACTTTATAAAAGCAATGATTCGGTTTCTTTGAGTCAGCTATTAAAACAACTTGATTTAACTGCGAGTACATCAGAAGCTATACGGATGATAAAGCAGGGCGCTGTAAAAATTAACAGTGAAAAAGTATCTGATCCTGCGCTGGTGCTTGATCTCCAGCAGTGTTACATCATCCAGGTAGGCAAGCGCAGAATCGCCAAGGTGCTTTTACAAAAAGCAGAATGAAATAAATTTTTAAAATAAATGCAAAAAGTATTTGACACGGGGAACGAAATCCGTAGAATACGCAGCACGCCTTCGGGGCGAGTTCATTAAGAAATTGAGAAGACAAACTGTGTGGGCGCTTTGAAGAAATTTGAGTGCTTAGAAAGATGAAG
>JAUXYG010000115.1 GCA_030694525.1 Legionella sp.
CTTCAGATTTAATGCCACAAATATAATAAGAATGACCAACGCCATGGCAAACCATTGCAACGCATAGGCTATATGCCGCTGCGGAGGCATGGATACTATCGCCCATTCACGCACAAATCCATATGCATCTTGCTTATCCAGGCGAATGATAAACGGATAGACCTTCTTTTGCAAAACCTGGCTCACTAATTTTGTATCTATGCGCTCAATAATCACCATTTTGTTTTCTTTTTCTTCTAATCCCACGCCTAAAATCCACTGTTTCATATTGGGAAAATACACACTACCCGCCACCTTTTGTTTTTCTTTAGGAATAAAAATCCTGGGGAATAATTGCCTGTTGCCATCACCCGGAATCCATCCTCTATCCACCATAACAACTGATCCGTCGTCCATTAATAAAGGGGAAAGCACATCATAGCCAAATTGATGCCGCTGATGCTGGTTATCCAGAAGAAAAATGGTCGGTAGATAACGCCCTTGAACGTGTATCCGCTGATATTGCTGGGGTACATTTTGTCTTGTACTCCACGCCACAGATTCTTGTTTTAATAAATGTTGCTGCGCCTCAACCATTTGCTTTTTTTCATCAGCACGTTGAATTTGCCAGAAGCCCAACCCTGTAAATAATGAAATAAAGAGGGCAGCGAGAGCTGTCATGAACCAATTCGGGGTGAAACGAAATTTAAAACAGGTTAAACTAGGCATCGTTTATTAATTGCTCATCAGGGTTGGCTAACTTCCTACTGAAGCCAGCGGTTTCCGGAGTATATCAAATGATCACCAAACTGTTCATCATTTTTATCATGATTATCATTGCAGCGTCACTTGCCAGCGGCTTGTTTTTTCTCGTTAAGGACTCAGGCAATTCAAAGCGTACGGTAAAAGCACTTACTTTAAGAATCGGCATTTCGCTGGCGTTATTTGTTCTTTTATTTGTAGGATTTAAATTGGGATGGATTAATCCTCATGGAATTTAGATCTATTTTTAATCACAAAGGTCGATAATCAATCTGGCGCCATCTATACTTCAATCAAATGTAGTGTAAATGGTGGTGCCATGATAATACTGCTGTTCTTACTCTATTTTGCTCTGGGTTTACAAATTGCCTACAAACCCAATGAAACCATTAAACTGCAATTTGTTTTTTGTCTTTTGCTCACCATGGTCACGTTTAATTTTCACAGTCATCTCATTGAAAACCTGGTGAAGCTATGAATAATCAACGCCTTTTGCATGAAATTGGAAACACAGCAGGGCTTCTGTTTGTGTGTATCGTTCTTGCAGTAATTTTTATCGAACAATTGGTTTATCACGATTTACCTTGTCCATTATGTCTTTTGCAACGCGTGTGCTTTATTGGGATTGGATTGTGTTTTTTGCTAAATTTACATTTAGGAATTCGACCAGCTCATTACGGATTCATGATTCTCGTCACATTTTTAGGCTTGGCGATCGCAGTCAGACAAATAACCCTGCATCTGGCGCCCGACGATCCAGGCTATGGCATTCCTTTTTTAGGCATCTATCTTTATGTTTGGTCTGCCATTGCTTATGGAATCATTCTTATCCTCACCGCGGTGGCTCTGACCTTTGATAAGGGTTTTGCAAGAAACATGAAATTTAATAACAGAGGAATTAAAGTACTGACTGCAATTTTTCTTCTATTAATTCTTGCCAATGCAATCAGTGCTTTTATTGAATGTGGTCCTCATATTTGTCCTGATAATCCGGTGCGTTATCAATTATTATCCTGATAAAAACACATCTTTGGAATTAATATTGGGATTAGTAGGATCTAGTATTTATTTCGTCGCCCTTAGATAAAACGTGATATACCGGTGAGGCTTGCGTGGTCAATAGACTATTCGACCACGCATGAAAGAGTTACATCAAAGCGGCCTGCATCGCTAAATCTTTAGCTTTTTTATCTGAATCATCATCACCACCTCCACCACCACCGCCATCAGGAGAGGACGGAGTGGAGGTAGGATTAGCACCCTCAGATGAAATATCACCACCGCCACCCGCTGCGCTCGAAGCACCACTCTGGAGGGATCCCACTGCTTTCTGACCGTATCCACCCAATTGTTTGTCAATTTGGCCTTGGGCATTTTGAGTTTCTTTTCCAGCTCCTTCCGTAGCTGATTTAACTTGATCACCCCATTGCGCAGATTCCTGCCCCAGACTTTCAGGACTTCCGCCTATCCAACGCAATACTTTATCTGGCAAATAAGAAATTAAGGTAAATGCTTTCTGCACAATAATCAAATAGGTCGTGGTATATATCAGAATAGAGAAGAAATAAGCATAAATTCCAGCCCATTCCGTGTAGCCACCCGAACCCGATCCTCTTGGTCGCTCAGATAGAGTATTTGTTGTATTGAATCCTTCAAATTTAAATCCACCAATGCTTGAGCCACTAGTGTCGCGTACGTTACCGCCCTGGATAAATCCTATCGCGTTATCAAACCCCGCATTAAGAACCCATACCCCGACATAGGACAGGGCAATAGCCGAAATATAACCAATGATCATCATGGCAGGCCTTAAAAACACGTTCATCAAAATCATGATGGCCGCCTCACCCTTACCAAAAGCATCATGTCCTTCCGGATGCGTAATTCCTAAGGCTACAATGGGTGCAGCAACCATGGCCTCTATGACTGAGATAAGCCAGGCTATCGTTCCCAAGGTAAATATAAGATAGGGAAGAATTGGAACGTAATAAGCAGTGGTAAAACCAACCCCCACCATGATTCCAATCCAGGCCATCAACAAGGGCATAGCCAGGGCAATTAAGGCAAAGATAAATATACCAAATATAGGGATTAACGCACTGACCACGGCAATATTTAACAACATCATCCAAAGATTAGCTGAAAAATTAATGTACATAGAACCCATGTTTGCCAGGGCTACAATCGGATTCACTCCGGGTTGATTTATTGTCTGCATTCCTTTTTTGAAAATATCAGCCATTCCCTGCAATGGGATCATCAAAAACGCCATAATCACTTGATTAATGATTTGTTGGAATATAGTCAGGAAGAAGTTATATATATTTCTTAATAACAGGTTATAAAAAAGATTACCTAACATTCTGCCCAGACAAAAAGAGAAGAAACCGATTTTAACACGACCGCAATCAAACTCCTGCTCTTCAAGATAATACATCTGAGTATCAACACTGAAACTAATCAGATTGGCAAATTGTAAAGGTTGTAATCCAGGTTGGCCGGGTAATTGCACCATCACTGAGTTATTAATAAATCCATAAACTGTTGATGAAGGTAACGCACCAATAAGGGAACGCTGAGGATTGGGTTTTAAATCCGGTCGAGGCGTTGCCTGCTGTCTTGGTGTTAAATTAGTACCATCAATAATGGTCTGTACTGCAGCAATCTGTGGGATAGTAGAAGAATTCGTCTGAAACCAGGTACACAAAATTGGATATAACTTACAGGGTGTAGCAAGATTAGTCATATTAAACGAACTATTATCAAGTCCAGTATTCGCATCATTCGTATCCGCATTAGTTACTGCATTCCCATTTAATTTAACCAGGTCAAAAAAGTAGGATCCAGCCATTATCCAGCCCTGAGCATTGGCCTGAGCAATAAACTTACGCGCATCGTTTGCAGATTTGGCATCAAGGCGTGCCTTAATTAAATTCAGGGTAGGTCTCATGATGCTGTTATAATCAGCAATTGCTCCCTGAAACTCAGAGCCGCTAAATAAAGCACCGCTAGCACTTCCCGAGGTGGTCGCCAATGGCCCCCAAATCACACAGTTATCCTTATAATTCGTACAAATTGTTCCGTTAGCTGTATAAGGAACACCAAATTGCTGAATTGCTGCGCTGGAGAAATTTTTATTAGGACTGTTTCCGCTATTTGAATTGTTAATAGTTGAGAATGTCGGTGCGTTGTTGATTATAATCTGGGCTACAGAAGCAAGATCCATATACATCTGTTGAACGGCAATTGCACGCGACATTTGCGCGGTTTCCAACTGAGATGAGGTGATATTATTGACGCCCCCCACTGATGCATTTTGACCGGTGGTGGCGGTAATATTACTTAAAGGACCAATCGAATTCCAATTTAAGGTACCGCATATACCGTTTAATACGGAATAGGGTGAACTTTTAGAAAAATTGGGCATACCTACAGAATAAGATGCAGGCATAGAATTGGCTTTTCTGGCTCGTGCAGAGGAGTCGGCATTATTCTGAATGGTCACTGCATTAACTGTGCTAATAAAGTCAGGGACAGCCGTATTACAAAAAGTATTCATAATCCCTGTAGGGTTGCCAAAACAGGGGCCTGCATTACTTTCTTTCGCATTAAGGTAATTTTGTCGTTGTGTTTGCAATTGTTTTTGCAAACCAAGCATACAAACCTGGCCTGTGAGAATTATTTGTGCACCGCCAGCCACTCCCGAGGTAGCTGATTGCGTTAATGTGATGGTGGGATTGGCTTGAGCCTGGATAATGACCCCACCACGATTTAAGTATCCTAATGCCGCCTCCCATATTTTATCAGCAGCACCAACCCCCTGAACCACGATCCACATAACAAAGATCTGCATGAGACAATAGCCTGAGGCTTTAGGAATTAATAAAGCAAGACCCATGGTGGAGCGAACAGGAATCCAGATAGAGGACCATTTCTGACCTAACATTTGCCCTTCATGGGCAGTATTCATCGTCGATACCATCAAGGTATACATAATGATTATGCCACCGAGAGCTAAAACCGCTGAGTTAAAGACCCCAAACATGACACCCATAATCTGGCTGCCAGAACCTCTTAGTACGCCATCGACAATCCCAAATAAATTACCGAGAAATATTACCGAATAATCACTCGCTGGCGGAGCGAAACTCAAAGAGGAACCCTCAGCTGCAAAGACTAATACAGGAAACAGGGAAAGGAGTAGTGCCGTTACCCATTTATTCATTCTTTCTCCCCCAACAGCCCTTGTCTGTACCATTCTTGAAAAGTACAGCCTAATTTACGAACTTTAATCTGAAAATACCAAAAGTGGTAACGAAATGCTAAAACCAGCGCGATCATCATGACGACCAGACTGATTATGGTTGCTTTTATTGTACCGTAAAAAAGATGATAACCTGCATAAATTAGAATCAAAAAGGCAACGGTGGTCATTACTATGCTTAGGCGATATAACGCTTTTTGCTTGAGCAATAAATCCGCATCACTTAAATTAAACTGTTTTTGAGCTGCATCAAAGGATTCAACCTGGGTATTTTTTTGCGGAACAAATAAACGACTGAATCCATTTACCAAAAATGAAGTAAACGATTTTAGCCTGTCCCAATCAAACCAGGCCCGCACATTAAAAATTCTTGAGAAAACTCGCCCTATTCTGGAGCCTGACCTCTTTTTCATAATTTTTACTTTTTAAGTAATGGACTTTTAAGCTTCATAATATACTATAGTAGTATGCAGTGGGTTAGTCCATCAATCGACGACCGTAAAAAAAGAGTAAAAAATGCCTGATCTTAGTCATGAAGCATCCGCTAAATACTGGTTTGAGTACCTGGATCCTATGATTTACCGAGTCATAACATTCATGGAAAGTGTGGAAGATTGGACTCTGGATGGAAATCCTGAGTTTGAAGAAGCAATGGAGCAACTAGGCAATGAGCTGGATGATATTGAAAAGCTTGATTTAGGACTTTTAGCCGAAGAAGAAAAATTTATACGTATCGTTGGCAATATCAAATCAGGAAGGGGATTACGCCTCCTGCAAGCCATTGATACCGTGCACCCTGGCAGCGCTTCAAGAGTTTTGATTCATGCTGAAGAAACAAGTATTGGCAGCTTTGATCCCGCGGGTTTCTTTTTAAAACGAAATATTTTATTTGAACGTTTACGATTATTATCGCGAGTTTTTTGTCAATACCGCCTAAAACTTGTCTTACGTGCACTTGAAGGGGATGAATAAATGAGATTTTTGTCACGATTTGCTCTTATAAACATACTATGTCTTAGCATTTCTCCCGCTATAGCGGATCCTTTACTGGGGGAGAGTTCAACCAACCAAAATAACAGTAGCAGCAATCAGGATCTGGTCGAGTATTTACAAAACCTTGGAAGCTACCTCGGTTATGATTTAACTCAAAACCCCACTGAAACTGGAACGGTCAGCCAAGAACTATTAAATTTGCCGATTACCTCCCTCGCTGAAAACTTTGTATTCAGTACTTTTTTTGGTGCGATACCGGTTGCAATATTATCAGGTAATACTCAGTTTCAGTTCTTACCCAACAGTGCGGCAGGTGCGAGCACTATAAACAATATGGCCAATGCCACCTATAATCTGCAGAATTTTTCAACTCCAGGGGGACAGCAAAGCGCTACTGTTACTGTAAGCCCTTTAATTGACCAACAGCAATATCAGCAAGATCCAGTGAGCCAGGCCGTATTAAATATTCTCGGTACGCCTGATTCGAGCTATTGTACTAACCCGGATGGCAGTTTTCAAAACCCCTGTAATCCACCATCATTTCCTAATGCAGTCATATCTCAATCACAAGTAATGGCGAATGTAATTGGGCCTTTGCCTTCTCCTGCCTTGCAGTTTTTAACTTATAACTACAACCAGCAATTAATAGGCCAACTGAACAGTAACTCCTTACTTGCTCCATTGTTCTTCACCACCAACAATGCACAGTCGACTACGGGAAGCGCTAACCCAAATGCCCAAAACCCAGGACTGACCGCACAGAATCAGGCGCAGCAAGCCGCGAATTTTATCCGTTATGTTTCAGGCTCAGTATCGCCTACCCCTCTACCCAAACAAAGTGATTATCAAAATCTCTTTTTGCAGGCTTTACCCCCTTCAGGAACTAAAGTAGATCCTGCGAAACAAGCACAAGCCCAAATCGCACTAACAAATTATTTCACAAGCTTACGAATTTATGCGGCACAAAGCTCAGTGGGTCTGGGAAACCTTTATTACATCTTGTCTCGCAGACTACCTCAAACCCCATCAGGCGATGGTAATGCTACAAGTCAGGCCCTAAGTGAATTTAATATGGCAACCTGGAGATTATTTAATCCTAAAGCCGGCGATAGTGGTGGCACGGGTACTGCCAGCAAACAGTGGGTAGATGGAATTAATGCCGCATCCCCCGCCACCGTGCAAAAAGAGATCGCGGTTTTGCTCGCTGAAATTAATTATCAAATGTATCTGGACCGCCAAATTCAAGAGCGAATTTTATTCACTAACAGCGTAATGCTTATGCAAAATACCAAAGCAGCACAACCGACTGCTGATTTTACCAATCAGCCGGATACCCCCCAGAATTAGTCCAATCCGTGGAACTCCCCGTAATACGACTTCGTCTATTACGGGCTACAATTTAAAGCATCTCCTTTTGACCTTATTTGTAGCCTGTATTAGACGAAGTCGTAATACAGGAGGGCTTTGAGGTTGGCACAAGAACTCAATATTTTGCAGATAAAGAACAAACCCTAATTATTGTTGTGTCAATAGGTGCAATAACTAGCTGACATGATATTATTATGCTCAAAATATTATGCACTGAGAATTCGATGGCTAAATCTTATGTCTTTTATGTACATGGAATGACTTGTGTCAGTTGCAGTGGAATGATTCAATCTATTCTTGAGAATACAGATTTATCAATACTTGGATTAAGCCCACTAAAACAATTCAATGTAGATATCAGTGCAGAAGATCCTAAAGAACTTATTATAACGCTACAAAATGACAAGGAAATTAGTGATTCTGGATGGCAAAAACTTAGAGGACTAATTGAGGAGCTCGGCTTTAGATGTGAAAACTCTGATTATCTTCCTAATAACAGAGATGTGGCTAAACCCGACATTAAAGATGAATTTGCTCATATCAATTACCAGCAGCACCCTCTAACCAAATGGTTAAAATCACATTGGTTTCTTGGCAGTGTCGGCACCATTAGTGGTATTACTTTACTCGCGATCGGACTTATATTTCCTGTTATCCCCCTAGGAATTATGATTGGATTTGCCGCATTCAGCACGGTATTAACTTTAGCGCTTGGTGCCAACTCATACAAAGATGCATGGAAAAAACTGGTTAAAGCTAATGGGTTAACCATGGACTCACTTTTTACCATCAGTACTCTTTCTGTCCTGGTAGTCTCCGTACTGTCTTTCTTTATTCCCTGGCTACCCATGATGTTCGAAACCGGGTTGCTGATTTATGGTTTTCGTCATATAGGACTTGCAATTGAAGAGCGTTTGAAAAAAAACATCAGATCCACACGATTTGAAGACCGATTGCCCGAAAAAATAATTCGTGTGGGCGAAGAGAAGCAAGAAGAAGTCTTACTAAGCCTTATCAACCCTTCTGATACTTTAATTATTAATGAAGGTGCTGTTATTCCTGTAGATGGCATGAGTAAAAATGATCATTTAATATATGACACGATCATTACTGGATCAATTACACCTAAACTGTATCCGGCTGGAAGCAATGTACTTGCAGGAATGAAAGTGGCTCAAGGTTCAGGTCAATTCCACCTAACCGTAAAGAACAGCATGGATAATTCCTACTTAAAGTCTTTAGATAAACAAATTTCCGAATCCATTAAGAATAAAGCCCCTATAGAAATCAAAACAGCTCAAATACTAACCTATTTTATTCCCTTAGTTATAGCCCTGGCTCTAGTCTCGGGATTTATGATCAGTCTTTTTTTTCCTGTAGCGTTAGCTATTCAAACTGCAGTATCGGTTCTGGTTAGTGCTTGTCCTTGTACTTTAGGTCTTATCATTCCCTTGGCAGTAAAAACGGGAATGTTTAAAGCAGCAAAGCAAGGAGTTCTTTTTAAGGATTCTGCAAAACTGCAATACGCCAATCAAATCGACACTGTGGTGTTTGATTTAAATGGCACATTAACCCAAGGAATTCCGACAGTTAAGGATTATCAGGTTTTATCAAAGTCTGGGATTTCACAATCTTATTTTTTAAAAATTTCTGCTGCTCTAGAGCAACAAACCCTCCATCCTGTAGGTAAAGCAATTTGGAAAAGTGCTCCAGAACTTGAAAAAACTCCAGAGGTCACTCATGCGAAACAACACTCTCTGGGGGCTGAGGGTTTAATTGATGGTAAGCGTTACTTGATTGGTGGTACTGCGCTTATGAAAGAGAACAACGTATCTCTAACTCCTGTCGATAATATAGGTTTGGAAATTGGCGACAGCCTGGTCTTTTTAGCTGAGGTTTTAGGTAATGAAGCCCATCTTATTGGCTATATCGTAATAACAGACCCTTTACGTGATGATGCTATTCACACTATTAATGCGCTGAAAAAAATGGGGAAAGAAGTTCATATCTGTACCGGCGCTGATCAAAAAACTGCCGAGCGTTATGCGCAAAAATTAGAAATAAAACATATATGTGCCAATGCAACGGCTAATAAAGAATATAACGCCAAACTAGAATACATAAAAATGTTAAAAAATCAAAACCGAAAAGTGGCTATGGTCGGAGATGCAGGCAATGATGCAGCGGCAGTTGCTGAAAGTGATTTTGGATTCGCAGTACTCTCACCTGATTGTGACCATGTAACCAAGGATAGGGCTAGTGCAGTGATTCAACGAAACTCTTTGCTTACCGTTGCGACTGCTTTTGCGATATCAAAACAAACGGTAAGAAACATTAATCAGAATCTAGTACTTAGCGTGGGTTATAATTTAGCGGCCATCTCATTTTCAGGTGGATTATTGCTGGCACTTGGAATTACTTTAAATCCAGCTGTGGGCGTTCTATTAATGACAGTGCAAGCATGTATTGTTTTATTAAATGTTTATCGCTTTAAAAAACAGCCTATAGCCCATTTAGAAAATCCAGATATTTTGACAACCAACTTTCCTGAAACATCGTCGCATAAAAAAATAGGGCAGCATCTAAAAATTAATCATCAAATCGAAAGCCCGACTTTAGAACCTGAAGCGGACATAGTTTCTCCAGGAATTTTTAATCAATTACCAGTACATTTAGAGGATAAAAGAATTTCTCTTCGCTTAATTTAGTTAAAGGGAGCTTCGTTACAGTATTTCACTTGGTGTTTTAACTTAGTATTTATCAATAAATCAGTGATGTAAACAACCCTAAGCTTAAGGTGATTTAGAATGAATTGGATTGCTTCGTCGCTTCGCTCCTCCCAACGACATTTTAAATACATGTTCGAGTGTTATTGTTCTCCAGTCGTAGCAAGAAGCGAAGCGACGAAGCAATCCAGAAATGAGCTTATTGGTTAGAAATAAGTTAATTATTTTACAAACCGTCACACCAAGGAGCCTCAACTTGGTATAATGGATGACATCTGTGGAACTCAGGTACATAAACACGGACCAGCAATTATCAATAACGCCCTCAATATACCGAAATTGAAAATTTACTCAGCTAAATTCATACATTATTATTTACTCTGTTTAAATTTTCCTGCAAGTTTTCCAAACTCAAAAAACTACCATGTCCCTCTCGCGTTTAAAAAATCCACATTTACTGTAAGAGGATAGTAGACAGAAATTTGTCTTCAATGAGGTCTTAAGCAAAAATTAACTGGAAATGATCTGGCATAATGTTTTTTAAAATCGTTCATGAAGCACAATGTGTCGTAAAACTTATTTCAATCGAAATATCTCCACTTTGATTATCATAGGTTGATTCCACTAAGTATGATAATCAAGCGTTTTTTCAAATTTTAATAAACGAAAGTCAGTCAAAAATACGGCCTAACTTGTCCATTACTTCGGGTACGGTAATTAACTGCATGGCCTCATTTCCATGGACGTGTGTGCCCCAGCTGTGCGCCTCATAAGTCAAACCGAGAACCTGTTTCACCGCTTCTGGATAGCGATTAACAGCCAGATGTTTAAATGTGTAAGGGCCAGAAATAAAGGGATTAGTAACTGCATGTAGCGCGACCACCGGTGTATTCACCGCAGCTGCCATATGCGAAGGCCCAGTATCAGGACAAAGTACCGCTTTCGCTTTACTAATAACGGCCAGCAATTGTTTCGGGCGGGTTTTACCTACCAGACTTATTGCAGGTATCTGCTTCATAATGTGTTGAGCCAATTTTTGATCATATTCTCCCGGGCCACCGGTAATCACTACGTTAACCTGCCATTTATCCTGAGCTTGCCTGAGCACTGCGATATAGCGGTCAAGGGGCCAACTCCGCTCAGGTTTGCTTGCTGCGGGATTAATGACCAGAATAGGTCCATCTTGAGGCAAATGTTGCTCCGCCCATTCATAATCTGCGGCAGTAATCGGTAAATTCCATTGAATTTCTTTTTTAGTCACACCTAGTGGTTCGGCGAACTTTAAGAACCCTTCTAAGGTGTGATCTTTACCCGGAGTAATTTTCTCTTTAACAACCCAACGGTGCCCATCATTAGCGCGATGATTATCATACCCTATTTTTCGTGTTGCCTTAATTAAGGGATACAATAGATTGGTTCTAAAACTTGCCTGCGGCGCAAGCAGTACATCAAAATGTCGCTGCTGCATCAATTTTTTAAACTGCCAAAAATCATTTAAAGAATTGGGTTTTTTTATCACAATAAATTCAACCCCATCCATTCCCTCGACGAGATCATAGGCTGGCCTTGAAATAATCCAGGTTAATTTGGCCTCAGGCAAATGCGCTTGTAAGGTACGGATTAATGGAACCATCATCAAAACATCGCCTAGAGCAGACAATCTGACGATGCAAATAGAGTTAATCATTCTGCAGCACAAACCGTGAGCCACAATAAGGACATACTTCAACCCCGGTTTTTTCTATGGGTAAATATACTTTAGGATGAGCATTCCACAATTCCATAGCGTCTGTAGGGCAACTTAGAGGCAACTCATGGCGATGAATGACATAATTCTTTTGTGCACTTGCCGGTTCTTTGTGTAATTTTTCTGACATGATGTTCCTTTACGGCGTGGTATGAATCAAGAAGCTTCATTATCCAATATTTCTCCGATTTTCGCTATAATCTGCGCACTAAAAGTCGAATTTTGCGAGTCATATAAAAAAGCATCGTCCCAATGCCTCAACCAGGTTAATTGACGTTTGGCCAGTTGTCTGGTCGCCGCAATCCCTTTGTCTCGCATCGTTGAATGATCATACAGACCTTGTAAGTGCTCTAAAATTTGCCGATATCCCACACAACGCATTGCTGGCATCGCAGGTTGTAGGGCCCATTTTTCTTGCAGCGCCTGCACTTCTGGCACTAATCCTTCCGTTAACATGAGATTAAATCGTTGCGCAATACGATCATGCAGCCATGATCGGTCTTGCGGAAATAAAGCAAAATTTATAAAGCGATAGTCGGATAGATTTTTCTGTTCTGCTCGAAATGTGGATAAAGTAATCCCACTAAGATAATATACTTCTAAAGCCCTTTGGATCCTTTGCGCATCATGTGCATGAATTCGCGCAGCAGTTTCGGGGTCAACTACGGCTAATTGCTCATGTAATGCACCCCACCCGTTACGCATGGCCTCATTTTCTATTTGTAACCGAATGGTCTCATTCGCTTTAGGTAAGACCGATAGTCCTTTTTGCAGGGCATTGAAGTACATCATGGTTCCCCCGGTCAATAAGGGAATTTTTCCTTTTTTAATAATTAAATCGCACAAAGCGAATGCATCAGTACAAAATTGAGCCGCTGAATATGAATCTACGGGATCAATAATATCAATCAGATGATGCGGTGCACGCAGCAGTTCTTCCTGCGTGGGTTTCGCAGTTCCTATATTCATTTCTCGATAAATCATCGCAGAATCCACACTAATGATTTCAAAAGGGAAATGATTTAATAAATCAAAGGCTAAATGAGTTTTACCGGATGCGGTTGGGCCCATTAAACAAAAAACCAGTTTAGACATTTAATAACATCCGACAATCTTCAACAGTTAAAGTTCTCCACAAGGTTTGTTTTTGGTCATCCTGTACTCGAGTTAAAAATTCGCTTAATTCCATGCGCTCCTCATGACTCAGTAACCCGGGATCAATTATTTGAGAATTTATTAACAACTCAATCAATAACTCATGCTCAATATGCTTTATCCCTTCTAATTGATGAAACAACCGGTGTAAATCCAAATGTGGGATTTTAACAGGAATACTCAAAATGGACACAAGATCCTCTGACAACAATTTAATTTGAATACCCAGTTTTGCAAGACTCTCTTGTAAGTGTGAGTAATTTTCAAGTAACGACTTAGGCAAGCAGTATGTGATTGGAACTAATAATGGTCTGCTTACTAAAGGAAAACCGCTTTCTTTCAGATTCATTTTTAACCAATAATGGTGTAATGAAACTACATCTACTATATACGGTTGGCTCTGGATAAAAATTAATGAATATTGGTTATTAAGAGGGATCCATGTATCAAATCTTTTAATGGGACTCACATTACCAGGTGAGTTCTCTTTCTTCGTGATATGTGAATCGTTAGCCCGAAGAAAATTAGGATTAGGTTCTCGTATATCGATGCTTTGTTTAGGCTGCTCCTGATAAGACGTTTTATTGGCTGTAATGTGCAGCTCATGAGTTAGTGAAGACATCAAAAAATCATGCACCAGACGGGGTTGCTGAAACCTGACCTCATGTTTGGTAGGATGAACATTAACATCCACTTCTGCAGGGTCAATTGTTAAATACAATAAATAGGCAGGAAACCGCCCCGGGTGCAGCAGGCCATCATAAGCTTGTTTTAATGCATGGTTAATTAATTTATCTTTGACCATTCGTTGATTGATATATACCCATTGTCTATCGTTTTGACTGCGTTGAAAATCAGGGCTGCTAATCCATCCAGTTAACCTTAATCTACCGCGACTCTCATCGAGAAAAACTGCGGATTTTACAAATGCAGTACCAAATATTTTAGTCATGCGAATGTGTTGCGTTTGTTCATTAAGAGCGCAGGGCAAAGAAAGTATGAGTTTATTATTGTGCTTTAACGTTAACCCAATGTGAGGAGCACTTAAGGCAAAGCGCTTAACTACTAATTCTATAGCCTGAAACTCCAGTTTTTCATTTTTCAAAAATTTTTTGCGCACCGGAGCATTATAGAATAAATCACACACTTCAATTGTTGTGCCCACGTTACGTGCACCAGGTGTGATCGTAATATTTCCATTTTTACACTGCAAGACCATAGCGTGTTGCTGAGATTCAGTGCATGAGCTTATCGTCAGTTGAGCGATTGATGCAATGCTGGCTAAGGCTTCCCCTCTAAAGCCCATACTGCCAATTGAATACAGATCATCTAAAGTTGTAATTTTACTCGTAGCGTGTGCCGCAATAGCTAATGGCAAATCATCTGCCACAATTCCATGACCGTTATCGCTGATTTTGATTTGATTCAAACCACCATAGCCTATATCAATGGAAATCATACTTGCGCCCGCATCTAATGAATTTTCTAATAATTCTTTGACCACTGATGCGGGTCTTTCGATCACTTCTCCAGCTGCTATCTGATTCGCTATAGCAGCAGGCAATTGTTGAATTCTTAAGCCCATGCCGAGGGAATCGCCAATTTTAATCCAGGGTCTAACGATGCGGTGCCAGATATATGATTCATAGCCTGTAGCGCATTAACAGATACTTTATAACGTGAAGCAATAGCGGGTAAGGTCTCACCCGCTCTCACCAGATGAAATCTGCTTGAAGTCATTGCCTCAATTCGTGAACCATGCGGCGGGTTATCCCAAAAATAATGTTTTATACCTTGGAAAATAGCCTGGCTTAAACGAGTCTGATAACCAGGGTTGGTAAGGTTTCTTTCTTCAATAGGATTCGAGATAAATCCGGTTTCAACCAGGATAGAGGGAATATCAGGGGATTTTAATACCATAAATCGTGCCTGTTCCACTTTATTATTATGTAAATTGGTGAAATTATCGAGTTGGTTTAAAACCCTTCCGCCCATTTGTAATCCCGCATTAATGGTTGCCGTTTGCGATAAATCAATTAACACTGAACGGACTACTCCATTGGTGTCATCTAAATCGCCAAGATTGACTCCTCCAAGCTCAGAGTAGTTTTCTTTTTCTGCAATCCACCGTGCAGCTTCACTGGTAGCACCACTTTGCGATAATGCAAAAACAGAGGCACCATTTGAATGAGGATTATTAAAGGCATCCGCATGAATAGAAACAAAAATATCACCATTATATTTCCTGGCAATATCAAGACGTTGTCTTAAGCCTACATAATAATCGCCTGAACGCGTTAATACAGCCCGCATTCCAGGTTGTCGGTCAATCAGTTGTTTTAGTCGTAACGTGATCGCGAGAACCACGTTTTTTTCCTGACTGTTTCGTGGACCGCGGGCGCCAGGATCCTTGCCTCCATGCCCCGCGTCAAGGACAACGATTACATCACGCAAATTTTTGCCCGGTGTGTGAAACGCCTTAATGGGTTGCTGAACTGTTCTTTCCTGCATGAGCTGCGCTGGCTGTACTTTAATGGGATTTTTATTTTGCTGAGTTATTTTAGCTACTGGATATTTGGAGGCATTTGGTTTTGCTGGTTGCAACACGGCCTGATGCAGGCTCCCAACGCTTCCAGTCAAATCCACTTTAAGGCCATTAAAAGCACCATTGGGATGCCATGGTGAGGAGGTGACTCGTACTTGCTGATTCACATCAAACACCAAGCGCAAGGTTTTAGTATCCGAGGAACCACTCCGGACTTGCCTGATTAATGCATTTGTTAAACCCAATTGGTTTAGATTAGCACTCAAATGAGTATTGGTTAAATCGATAACGACACGATTAGGATTAGTCAGGGTAAACAGTTTGTGAGTAAACGAACCATCGATAGTAAAGAATAAACTGGTGCTATCCGATTGTTGATTTACAGTAATATTTTTTAATTGGCCAGCATTCACAGCAGCACATATGCTCAAAACCAGCCAAAAATGCAACGCTCGCTTGATCATCATTTATCCGCCAGGCACGCTAAAATTCTTTTGCCAGTATCGCTTAATGTCGCTATTTGCATCACGCGTCCAGCCCCCTTAATACTTAAGTTAAAACGAATATCAATATTAGGCAATGATTTTCCTGCATGTTCTGCCCATTCAATACAACAAATAGTGTTTGGACCAAAATAATCTCTAAACCCCAGGTACTCCAGCTCCTCTTCATGGTGGATACGATAAAGATCGAAATGATGAATGTTCATGTTCCCGGAGGAGTAACTTTCAACCAGAGAAAAGGTAGGACTTTTAATTGCAGAGTGAATACCCAGCTTTTTGAGCATGGCTCGAATTATGGTTGTTTTCCCAGTACCTATATCACCACTAAAGGCAATAACCAATGGCGCTGATAAACATGCGGCAAGCTGAGAGGCAAATTCTTCGCTGGCATACTCATTCTCCAAATCCAGAATGGCTGTATCGTGTGTTTTTTTAATCATTTAAAATTACAATTTAAAATTTTTGGCAGTATGTTAAGCAAATCCGTAGCAATTATTCCAGTTTCCCCCTGACTCTTGGCAATCATATCTCCAGCAACTGCATGAACCCAAACACCGACCGTTGCCGCATCAGATAAAGACAGTCCTTGAGCACAAAGGGCAGCGATGATACCAGTTAATACATCTCCCATGCCAGCACTTGCCATACCTGGGTTACCTTTAGGGCAAATATAGGTTGTTTTTTCAACATTTTGTATAATCGTACCTGCTCCCTTTAAAACAACAACTCCGCCATATTGGGTTTGTAGACTATTAATGGATCTAAATCTATCCGATTGGATGGTTTTTCCAGAACAGGAAAGCAAGGCACCTGCCTCTCCTGGATGAGGCGTTAATACCCAATTATCATCCAATTGCGGGAACTGAGCTAATAAACGTAAGGCAGACGCATCAATTACCATAGGAAGCTGTGAGGTGATAGCCGATAAAAATAATGCTTTTGCCCAATCACTCTCGCCAAGCCCAGGACCAATAACACAAATGGTCGCTTTTGCTAATAACGGTTCTAAATCCCCAGCACAATTAACCCCCCAGACCATCGCCTCGGGGAGCAATGACAGAGCAAACTCGGCATATTCAGGCCTGGTGGCAATACTTACGGCTCCCGCGCCCGCACGAAGGGCAGCCTTTGCTGTCAAACTTACCGCACCAGGCATACCTATACCACTACCAATTATCAGTACATGGCCATAGTCTCCTTTATGGGAATTTCTTTTCCTTGCATCCAAGGGTAATGGTACCGTGTTTTCACATAATAAATACGCGGAGGGTTTTATCTGCGGCACTAACTTATCTAATTGTAGGTTCCGACAATGAATATCACCGCAATAATCAGGACCATCGAGAGTATACATACCCGTTTTCAACCCGATAAAGGTGATGGTATAAGTCGCTTCAACACAAAAGTTTTCTACTTGACCTGTATCCGCGTTAAGACCTGACGGGATATCCAAAGCAACGGTGGGTAAATTACTTGCGTTAATTTGTTGAATGGCTGTTGCAATGACTCCATGTACTGGACCTTTTAAACCAATTCCCAGAAGTGCATCGACGATAAGATCGGCATCACCATCCATAGGTTCATCGGCCGATTGACACTCCACTCCCGCGTTAATTGCAGCCAAGGCGGCAAAACGTGCTGCAGAGGGGAGGTCTTCCAAAGCTTTACATTGATATACGATGACTGACAAACCATGTTCATGAGCTAGTCTTGCTAATACATATCCATCTCCGGCATTATTTCCTCCACCACAAAATACGGCCAAATTACGCGCTTTAGGAAATAACTGTTGAACCAAAAAAAAAGCCTCGGCGCCGGCACGCGACATTAATTCATTTTCATTCAATTGATATAAGTTAAAAGCCTGCTGTTCAAAGGCTCTTATTTGTTCGCATTGATAAAGGGCATTTTCTGATTTGAACACCTGTTTGCTCCAAATTGGCTACTGTAAAAGAAAAGCACCTTACAATCAGGAATATTAAGGGTACTCCATAAGTACCCTAATATCTATTTAACTAATTTTAAAGAAGGCTTGTTTCTGGATGCAGCATCTGAATCTGGACTTGAAGAGGGAGGTGGCTCGTCCCCTTCCTCTATGGCAAAAGCTATGCCCTTACCATTTTCCCGAGCATAAATTTCTAAAACAGCATTTGGAGCTACGTAAATTTGCTCAGTTTGTCCGGAAAATCTTGCTGTGAAAACAATACGATCATTTTCCAACAATAATCCCCGTGTCGCTGATGGAGAAATATTTAATACAATACGTTCATTGCGAATGTGCTCTTGTGGCACCTGAACTCCAGGGTAACTGGAATCAACAAGAATATACGGCGTTAATTCATTATCAACAATCCAATCATAAAACGCACGTATTAAATAGGGTTTATTTGATGTCATTGCCATTTAAGCTGCTCTTATTTGTCTCTCAGCATCAGTCAAACTCGTCTGAAACGATTCACGTTTGAAAACTCGCTGCATGTATGCAATTAATCCTTTAAATTCTGGAGCAATATCAAGTCCCAGTTGGGGTAAACGCCATAATAAAGGAGCCAGGGCACAATCTAGTAAAGAAAACTCATCACTTAAAAAATAAGGCTTGTCAGCAAATACCGGATCAAGGCTGGTTAAGCTTTCCAGCAAATTGGCTCGAGCCTGTTCTGCATTTTCATCTCTAAGGATGTAATTCATCAGATAGTACCAGTCCTGCTCAATGCGGTGCATCATTTTACGCGTTTCTGCACGAGCAACCGGATAAACAGGTAATAATGGAGGATGAGGAAAACGTTCATCCAAATATTCCATAATAATTCGAGCTTCATAAAGAACCAGCTCGCGATCGATTAATGTAGGAACCGTACCGTAAGGATTTAAGGCGAGTAAATCCGTGCCAGGCTCATCCTGTTTTACTGCGAGGATTTCTACATTAACGCCTTTTTCTGCAAGAACAATACGAACCTGATGGCTATACACGTCATCAACATCAGAAAATAAAGACATTATGGTGCGCTTTGCAACAATTGCCATTAGCAACTCCTCTTAATCATATTAGACTGCAAATGGACATAGTATCTACAGTTCAAAGACCAACATTCTACCACATTTTTACCCCTCTGGGTTATTTTATGAATAAATACACTCATTTTTAATAAATTTTGATTTAAATACATGGCTCTGATTATCAGGCTTTTTGCGCTAATGTATTTTACGCCAATAAGTTTTCTTGAGTAGATACGCAACAATCAGGAAAAGACACAGAAAAGCAATAACAATAAATCCCAATCTATATCTTACCAGCTGAGCGGGCTCCCCTACATATGCCAGAAAGGTAACCAGATCTTTAACAGCATTTTCGAATTCTGCAGGATACATTTCTCCCTGCTGCACTGTTAATAAATAAGGCGCATGATTTCCATCCTTTTTTACTAATATGGTTTTACCCATTAAAGGCTCAAGTACATTAGGCATTGCCACATCGGGCATCAGAATATTATTTACTCCAAACGGACGAGAGTCATCACTATAAAAACCCTGCAGATAATTAAATAACCACTGCGGCCCTCTATCTCGTGCGCTCAGGGACAAGTCTGGAGGGACCATCCCAAACCATTGTTTTGCGTCTTCTGGAAGCATGGCTATTTGAATCGGATCGTATATTACGGCCTGAGTAAATATTAAATTGTTTTTAAGCAGGTCTTCATCTACTTGCCCATCAAAAGTAGTTAATCCCAAATCCTCAGCCATACGATTATACCGCATGTATTTTAAGGAATGACATCCTGAACAATAATTCATAAACAGCTGAGCACCTCGTTGTAAGCTTTCCCTATCCTTGATATCAATAGTTACCGACTTCAAAGGAATAGAACTTTCAGAGGCCAGCAGACTCTGGGCAGGTGTAATTAATATTAGAAGAGCACTAATTATCCATATTTTTTTTATCATTATTTAGTAATCCGTAACGGTACAGGGCGGTGTGATTCCATGCGTGTATATAAAGGCATAAAGATAAAATAGGAAAAGTATAGGACTGTGCTTATTCGCGCTAAAAATAATAGTAGAGGGGTAACTGGAGCCGTTCCCAAATATCCTAATAACAAAAAACTAAATACGAATAATCCAAGACTTATTCTCGAGAACAGGCCTTTATATCTCATTGATCGTACCGGACTTCGGTCAAGCCATGGCATAAAAAACAATAAAATAATAGCGCCACCCATACAAGCAATACCAATCAATTTATTAGGTATCGCTCGTAAAATGGCATAAAAGGGAGCCATGTACCAAACGGGAGCAATATGATCTGGGGTCACCATCGGGTTTGCTGGAACAAAATTAGCATGCTCTAAAAAGTAGCCCCCCATTTCTGGAGTAAAAAAAACGACCGAAAAGAATAAAATTAAAAAAACAAGTACTCCCACAAAATCCTTTACAGTGTAGTACGGATGAAACGGAATACCATCTAATGGTTTACCCTGTTCATTTAATGTTTTTTTGATGTCAATTCCTTCTGGATTGTTCGATCCTACTTTGTGCAAGGCTACAATGTGAAGATACACTAATAATAACATCATGATAGGGATGCCAATAACATGTAATGCAAAAAAACGTTGCAGAGTGGATGTAGCAATGGAAAAGTCTCCTCGTAACCACACCACTAACGTTTTCCCCACATAAGGAATAGCGCCAAACAGGGAAGTAATAACTTCTGCCCCCCAAAAAGACATTTGCCCCCAAGGGAGAAGATAACCAAAAAAGGCTTCTGCCATGAGTAAAACGTAAAGAAACATTCCCAGTAACCACACTAATTCGCGCGGTTTTTGATATGAGCCATATAACAGGCCACGAAACATATGGAAATAAATTACAATGAAAAATGCGGATGCACCGGTAGAATGCATGTAACGTAAAAGCCAGCCATAATTTACATCCCGCATAATATACTCTACTGAGGAAAAAGCCTGCTCTGCGCTAGGAGTATAAAACATGGTAAGCCACAAACCAGTGACTAACTGATTCATAAGCACAACCAATGCTAAAGAGCCAAAAAAATAAAAGAAATTAAAATTCTTAGGCGCATAATATTCACTAAAATGATCTTTCCACGTGCTGATTAATGGAAACCGTGCATCTAACCAGGAAACAAATCCATTCATATTTTTATCCCTCTTTTGCCTCTTCACCTATCACAATAGTATGTTCATCTTTAAAGTGATAAGGAGGAACTTCCAAATTAATAGGGGCAGGAACGCCCTTAAATACACGGCCGGAAAGATCAAAAGTTGAGCCGTGGCAAGGACAGAAAAAACCACCGGGCCAATCAGGTCCTAGCTCTCCCATACTGGGTTTGTATTTAGGGGAACAACCAAGATGAGTGCAAATACCGACAAGCACTAAATATTCAGGTTTGATGGAGCGATATTTATTTTGTGCATAAACCGGTTGTTGTTCTACTAAGGATTCAGGATCCCGCAATTGCGGTTCGCTCGCACTTAGATGCTGTAACATCTCCTTGGTACGCCGAATAATCCATACCGGTTTTCCCCGCCATTCAACAATAGCTTGCTCACCGGGTTCCATTCGGCTCAGATCTACCTGTAAAGGAGCACCAGCAGCTTGCGCTTTAGCACTGGGTAACCATGAGGCAACGAAAGGAGTTAAAGCGCATACAGCACCCACTCCGCCTAAGACGCAAGTCGACTTCAGCAAAAATCGGCGTCGGTCTTCATCTTGCAATTCATTAAGGTCTTTATCATCCTGATTTATATCGGTAATTTTACTCACCCTTATCTGCCTGATTTTAGATAGCTTAGTTATAACAAAGAAATACGATTTTTCAAACCGGTAGAAGAAACTATTTATTCTAAATAAAAAAAAACCCCGCAATAGCGAGGTTTTTCCAAACAGAATAATTTAACGTTTGGAGTACTGAGTAGCACGACGTGCTTTGTGCAGACCCACTTTCTTTCTTTCAACACGACGAGAGTCACGCGTCAACAGACTGCGAGCACGAAGTTTTCTACGGAATGAATCTGGATTTGGCTCAGCATCTTTAGCCATGCCTTCTTCATCGTAAGCTACCAAGGCACGAGCTATACCTAAACGTACAGCACCAGCCTGACCAGAAACGCCGCCACCTGCAACAGTTATGTATATATCAAACTTGTTTAGAAGATCAACAGTTTCTAAAGGCTGCATTACAACCATACATGAAGTTTCGCGACAGAAGTATTCTTTCAAACTGCGATTGTTAACTTTTATCTCGCCTTTGCCTGGGCGTAAAAAAACACGAGCTGTTGAACTTTTTCTACGACCTGTGCCATAGTATTGCTTCATCTCAGCCATTATTATTCCTCAATCTCTAGTTGCTTGGGTTGTTGCGCAGTATGTGGATGATCGCTTCCAACATAAACTTTCAGCTTACGATACATCTCTCTACCCAATGGATTTTTTGGTAACATACCTTTTACAGCGAGCTCGATAATTTTAACAGGATTTTTACCCTGTAATTTTTCGAAATTCACTGATTTGATACCACCAGGAAAACCGGTATGGTGATAATACATCTTGTCTTTAAACTTACGGCCAGTCACTGTGACTTTTTCCGCGTTAGTTACAATAATGTAATCGCCGGTATCAACATGGGGTGTAAACTCAGCTTTATGCTTGCCCCGTAAACGACGGGCAATTTCAGTTGCTAAGCGACCCAAAACTTTATCGCTGGCATCGACCACTAACCAGTCACGTTTGACTTCATGGCCTTTGGCACTAAATGTCTTCATTAATTTAACTCCGTACCGCCTAAATTGGTAATCTTTCTATCATGGACGGGCGATTTTAACCAAAACAGAAACATCCTACAAGTAAAAAGGATAAAAATTTACAAACATTTATTAAATTCTTATAAAAACAACATAATTTGCATCATATCAATCAATTAAAAGAGCGTCTACGATCTTGCCCTCAACAATATGGTGTCTGATTATTGAATCTATGTCTTCATAAGAGGAATAGGTATACCACACTCCCTCAGGATAAATAACGATACAAGGGCCAGAACTACAACGCCCCAGACAACCCGATTTGCTGACACGAATTTTTCCTGGTCCATGCATCTCCAACTCTAACAACCTGGTTTTCATGTAGGAAAAAAATTCTTCGCCCCCGGAGTTGGCACAACATTGCTTGCCAGCAGGTTTTTGATTAGTACATAAGAGTACATGTTTTGCATAATAAGTCAAAGAGCTATTTTCCTATGGATTCGATTTTGGTTTTTAATTTCAATCCGGGTTTAAAAGTAACAACTCGTCGAGCAACCACAGGAATCTCTTCACCGGTTTTTGGATTTCTTCCAGGTCTTTGCGGTTTATCTCTTAAAGTAAAATTGCCAAAGCCGGACAACTTCACATGTTTTCCATTTTCTAAAGCATGCCGCAATTCTTCGAAAAAATTTTCCACCATCTCTTTGGCTGCTGGTTTGGTCAATTTTAATTCATCACACAAGGTTTCTGCCATTATTGCCTTGCTCAATGCATTCATGATTATTCCCTCAATAGGATTGCAAATTCATTTTCCAGTGTTTTGATTATAGCACTTATTACTAAATTGATCTCCGCATCAACCAGGGTGCGACTATCATTTTGTAAGGTCATCGCTATAGCCAAACTTTTTTTACCTTCTGGAATTCCTTTGCCGGTATAAACATCAAAGACATCAAAAGACTTTAGCCAATCCTCTGCAATTGAGTTTCTTACTGCTTGCTCTATTTGTTCGGCATTCACGCTGATATCCACTAAAAAAGACAAATCGCGTCTGATTTGGGGATATTTTGAAATCGTTTTATACCTTGGAGCACTCTTATTGCTTAATGCATTTAAATTCAATTCAAACAGAATGACATCCTGTTGCAGATCAAGCGCATCACTTAATCGAGGATGCAAAACCCCAATCCATCCCGCATGTTGGCCATTAATTTGTATTTCGGCAGATTGTCCAGGATGCAACGCATCATGAACCGCCGGAATAAATGCAACATTTTTTAATTTAGATAAGGCAAACAAAGAACTCAGATCACCCTTAAGATCAAAAAAGTCAAAATGCCGTGGAGTTTCACTCCAGTGCATTACCCCCTGTTCACCAGTAAGCAAACCTGCGATACAAGGGCGTTCGTTTAATTTTTTGTTGTGAACATCAAATACAACCCCTATTTCAAAAAATTTAATTGCATTTTGTTGTCGGTGAACATTATAAATCATTGAGGCAATAAGGCCTGGCCACATGCCTATACGCATTTGGGATAATTCAGAGGAAATGGGATTTAATAACTGCATGCATTCACGCTGCGGATAAAGAGCATCCTGTATTTCAGGGTCCACAAAGCTATAGCTAATCGTTTCGTTATATCCTCTATTACGAAACCAGACAGCCAAACGAGCAGAGAGCTGCTCTAATTCACTAGAGTGCCCTGCTTGAACTTCGGTATTCATCGGTTGTGCTATTAAATTATCATATCCATATAAACGAATTATCTCTTCCACCAAATCAACATCCTGCTGAATATCAAAACGATGTGAAGGAACAGAAACCTCAAATATACCTTTAGATTTATTAATAACGCCCATTCCCAAGCCTTCGAGTAAACTTTGCATTTTGGCTAAAGGAATATCCAGACCGGTCAATTTTCTAACCTTTTCCGTATCAAATTGAAGTGTAATCTGAGCAGGAATATGCTCCAGATCAGATGCTTCAATCACAGGCCCAGCCTGTCCACCCGCAATAGACAAGATTAAAGAAGTTGCTCGTTCCAGGGCTTTAATCTGTAATTCTGGATCCACACCTCGTTCAAATCGTTGTGATGAATCACTAAATAAACCAAATTTTCTCGCAACACCGGCAATAATGACAGGATTGAAAAAAGCACTTTCTAATAATACATCGGTTGTATGTGCTTGAACGGCACTATTAGCACCACCCATGATTCCAGCCAACGCCATAGGTTTTTCCGCATCGGCAATAACCAATACTTTTTCGTTTAAGCTAATGGTCTGCCCATCTAATAACTCCAAATGTTCCGATGGATTACTAAAACGCACATTAATATCGCCATTTATTTTAGCTAAATCAAAGGCGTGCATGGGTTGACCCAATTCCAACATAACATAATTCATTACATCAACAATGGGATGTAACACTCTTATACCGCCCCTGCGCAAACGTTCTGCCATCCATAATGGTGTTATGGCACTGGGATTAATATTTCTAATGATGCGCGCACAATAATGCGGGCAGGCTTGCGTGCTTTTAAGGTTAACCTTTAATACATCATCCACCGTGGGAACCACAATGGTAACCGGCTGTTCCACTAAGGATAATTGATTCAATACTGCAACTTCTCGCGCTATGCCAAGCACACTGAAACAATCAGCACGATTGGGCGTTAAATCCACATCGAAAACATGATCATCCAAATTTAAATATTTACGTAAATCCATCCCTAAAGGCGCATCGTCTTCAAGCTCCAGAATGCCTTCTGAATGTTCGGACATGCCCAGCTCAGCGACGGAACATAACATTCCTTGCGATAATTCACCACGTAATTTGGATTCTTTAATTTTTAAACCACCTGGTAATTGCGCACCAATTTTTGCTAATGCTACTTTTAAACCACGCCTTACGTTAGCCGCACCACACACTACTTGCAACGAACTTCCTTCACCGACAGTGACATTGCATAAAGTTAATTTATCAGCATCTGGGTGGACTTTGGTGCTTAAAACTTCAGCAACAACAACCTCGGTAAATTCACCAGCAACGGGACTGACTGCGTCAACCTCCAGACCAGCCATAGTTAATTGATCGGCTAACTCTTGTTCTGTTAATGAGAAGTTAACCCATTCACGTAACCATAACTTACTTAATTTCATTGATAGTCCCCTGCCTTTGCAACCAATTGGATGATGCTTGATTAAGATTAAAACTGATTTAAGAAATTCAGATCATTTTCGAACATCATGCGTAAATCATCTATTCCGTAATACAGCATAGCCAATCTGTCCATGCCCATACCAAAAGCCCATCCCTGATATTCATCTGGGGAAATGTTAACGGCTTTTAACACATTTGGGTGCACCATACCGCACCCCAATACCTCAAGCCATCCGGTAAATTTACAGGAACGACAGCCTTTTCCATTGCATTGCGTGCATTCAATATCCACTTCTGCAGATGGCTCGGTAAAAGGAAAATAGGATGGTCTAAACCGAAGGGCTAATTCTCGTCCAAAAAAATGGGCAAAGAAATCATGTAACAATCCTTTCAAACCGGCCATAGTAGCCTGTTTGTCGATTAATAAACCCTCTACCTGATGAAACATCGGCGTATGAGTTAAATCTGAATCACAACGATAAACTCTTCCCGGAGCGATGAGACGAAATGGAGGTTTACGTTGCTCCATTGTACGAATCTGTACTGGTGATGTATGTGTTCTAAGTAACTGGCCGTCACCGAAATAAAACGTATCATGCATTGCACGGGCCGGATGGTGCCCCGGGATATTTAATGCTTCAAAATTATAAAATTCTGTTTCAATCTCTGGTCCATCAACTATGTCAAAACCTAAACGACTAAAAAACTCATTGATGCGATGTTTCACTTGAGTCACTGGATGCAGCGAACCAGATGATTTATGGCGCCCTGGAAGGGTCACGTCTATCTGCTCGGCTGATAATTTTTCAAGTAGTTGCTTTTCTTTAAGCTCAAGCATCTTTGATTCAATCAGAGCACTAATATCTCTTTTTGCCTGATTAACCAGCTGCCCCATTTTAGGTTTTTCTTCAGCAGACAAATTAACCAGATTTTTTAAAATTTCAGTAAGTTTTCCTTTTTTACCAAGAAAATCTACTCGAATCAGTTCCAACGTTGCTACATCCTCAGCGTTTGTAATGGCTTGGGATGCGTGTTCCTGGATAGTTATAATATCCTGCATGTTTATACCTACAAGTAAAAAGGAGGCCTTAGCCTCCTTGATAATTTATTATGCAATCAATGAGTGATCGCATTGGCTTTAAGGATTCCAGTTTTTAAACCTACGAATCCCAAAACCCGTCAATAACAAATTAACCTGCTAATGCAGCTTTAGCTTGTTCTGCAACTGCTGCAAAAGCTACTTTGTTATTAACTGCCATATCAGCCAGGATTTTTCTATCCAACTCGATTGATGCTTTTTTCAAACCATCAATTAAACGGCTGTATGACATTCCGCATTCACGAGCCTGCGCATTAATACGAACGATCCACAAAGCACGGAATTGTCTTTTCTTTTGACGTCTATCACGATATGCATATTGACCCGCTTTGATAACGGCTTGCTTTGCAACACGATAGGTCCGGCTACGGGCACCGTAGTAACCTTTAGCTTGATCTAATATTTTTTTGTGACGCGCTTTCGCTGTCACACCACGTTTAACTCTTGGCATTTCTCATTCTCCCCTTAACTACCGTGCAACATACGCTCTGCCAAACGCGCATCGCATGGCTTCAAAGTACTGGCACCTACGCGTAAATGGCGTTTCTGCTTAGTAGACTTCTTGGTGAGGATATGATTCCTGTAAGCGCCACGACGTTTAATCGCGCCACTTGCTGTCTTACGGAAGCGTTTAGCTGCTCCGCGATGTGACTTTAACTTCGGCATAACATTATACTCCGCATTTGTTCAGCTACTTGGTTTTTTTGGGTGATAACACCATCAGTAATTGTCTTCCTTCGCGTTTTGCATGTTGTTCAACAACTGCAAATTCATTCGTATCTTGCTGAATACGCTCAAGAATTTTCATACCGAGTTCTTGATGTGCCATTTCACGACCACGAAAACGTAGTGTGATTTTAACCTTATCACCATGATTAAGGAAACGGATCAGGTTGCGTAGCTTGACCTGATAATCTCCATCTTCCGTCGTTGGACGGAATTTTAATTCCTTGACCTGAATTTGCTTTTGCTTTTTCTTAGCTTCAGCTTGCTTTTTACTCAGTTCAAAGAGAAACTTGCCATAATCCATAATGCGGCATACAGGAGGTTTGGCTGTTGGGGATATTTCCACCAAATCCATGCCACCTTCTTCAGCTGCACGTAAGGCCTCTCGTGTTGATACAATCCCAGCCTGATTACCATCGACATCAATTAAGCGTACCTCAGGTACATTGATCTGTTCGTTAATTCGTGCGCGATCATTTTCACGCTTAGTTGGTGCACTAATGGTTTAATCCTCCAGCTCGTTATGTTTTAGAGATCCCTTGCGGATAATTTCTTGCGTCAAGGTATCACAAATTGTATCTAATGTCATCACACCCAAATCAATTCCTTCTCGGGAACGGACTGCTACTTGCCCAGTTTCCACTTCTTTATCACCTATTACCAGTAGATAAGGAATTTTTTGCAGTGTGTGCTCACGGATTTTAAAGCCAATTTTCTCATTTCTCAAGTCAAAATGAGTACGAATACCCTTTTTTTGTAATATTTGAGTAACTTTACTGGCATACTCATTCTGTTTTTCACTAATTGTCAGCACAGCAGCTTGCACCGGGGATAACCACAATGGCAATTTACCGGCATAATGCTCGATTAATATACCCATAAAACGCTCAAACGAACCTAAAATAGCTCGGTGTACCATTACCGGTATTTGTTTTGTTCCATCTTCAGCAATATAACCTGCCTCCAATCGGGCTGGCATTGAAAAATCAACCTGGATAGTGCCACATTGCCAAATTCTACCCAAACAATCAGATAGAGAACATTCAATTTTCGGACCGTAGAAAGCGCCTTCACCCGGTGCATCTACCCACTGAATATTCCTGTCCTGCATTGCTTGTTTTAAAGCATTTTCCGCTTTATCCCACACTTCATCAGATCCCACTCGCTTTTCAGGTCGTAAGGCGAGACGATATTTTATTTCGCTAAAACCAAAGTCTGCATATACTGACTGGACCAACTCTAACATCATTGCTACTTCAGATTGTATTTGATCTTCAGTACAAAAAATGTGTGCATCATCTTGCACCATATTACGAACACGCATTAAACCATGTAAGGAACCCGAGGGCTCACAGCGATGGCAGTTACCAAACTCAGAAAGCCTTAAGGGTAAGTCACGGTAACTTTTTAAGCCTTGATTGTAAACTTGCACATGGCAAGGGCAATTCATTGGTTTTACTGCGTAATGACGATTCTCAGTTTCGGTTACAAACATTTCATCACGGAAATTTTCCCAGTGCCCTGATTTTTCCCAGAGAACTTTATCTACCAACTGCGGCGTTTTAATTTCCTGATATCCGAAATCAGCAAGACGACCTCGCATGTAACGCTCCAGCTCTTGATAAATAATCCATCCATTTGGATGCCAAAATACCATTCCAGGAGCAATATCCTGAAAATGAAAGAGATTCAGAGACTTACCTAATTTACGGTGATCACGCTTCTCAGCTTCTTCAATGCGGAATAAATATTCAGCCAAAGCTTTTTTATCGCCCCAGGCAGTTCCATAAATACGTTGCAACATCTCGTTATTAGAGTCGCCGCGCCAATATGCACCAGCGAGCTTGGTTAATTTGAATGCTTTTAAAAAACCCGTAGAGGGCACATGGGGCCCACGACATAAATCCTCAAAATCACCCTGTTTGTAAAGAAAAAGAGTCTCATTAGCAGGAATGTCAGCAATTATTTTTGCTTTATATTCTTCACCTAAACTTCTAAAATAAAGGATTGCCTCATCACGAGGTAGCTCGCGACGTGTAACGGGCAAATTCGCCTTAACCAGTTCTTCCATTTTATTCTGGATAAGTTGTAAATCTTCTGGAGTGAAGGGACGCTCAAAAGCAAAATCATAATAAAATCCATCTTCAATAACAGGTCCAATAGTAACTTGCGCTTTAGGAAATAGAATTTTTACCGCCTGAGCTAATAGATGAGCGGCAGAGTGGCGGATCACTTCTAAACTGTCTTCCTGTTTTTCAGTGATAATAACTAATGAACAATCGCCTTCGATAAGGAAGCTCGTATCTTTTAAAAGCCCCTCTACACGACCAGCGATTGCAGCCTTAGCCAAACCAGGACTGATACTATGTGCTACATCATAGACAGTTACAGGAACTTCAAAATGTTTCACACTTCCGTCGGGTAATTTAATATTTGGCATAATTCTATCCGTTGTTTCTGTCCATCAAGTCACACTTCAAAAAAAAAACCCTGCAAAGCAGGGTTTAAACCAATAGTGGATAATTGCTACGTAAGCAGACCACATATGAAATGGGGAATACATGGTAGGCACGAGTGGGATCGAACCACCGACCACCACCATGTCAAGGTGGTGCTCTACCACTGAGCTACGTGCCTATAATTCGACCTGCATTCAATTGGTTGAATTATATAATAAGCATGTCTCATAAAGCAAATCATTTAGATAAATATATATTTAAAAGAAAGGCCCGAATGGAGAGGGGAACCATTCAGGCCAAGTTACGAGGTTAAACCCTGCTATGGGTATACCACTTTCCTGCTGTTGAACTTTTAGGTGATACCTGTTCCATCGTGTATCACTTGCTTCCTTGTTGGACTGTGAAACCTTTTCCTTACGTTTCGTCAGCCATTATAGTCATCTAATTTCCAATGTCAACAATTAATTTCGAAACGAAACAAATAGTTTCGTTATTAATGTTTATTTGCACCTTTGCTTTCGCTTTGTTACACTAGTATTTTATTCGAATAGCACAGGTTTCTTGCATCACTATGGAAAAAGTAGACTTAACAAAACAGTTCTCTTACCGTTTACGTGATGCAATGATTTCGGCTGGTTTCAATTCACAACGCTCTCCTTCTGGAGTCTGCATTCATAAATTAGCAGAGATTACGGGTTATTCGGTGCAGATTTGTCGAAAATATTTGCGCGGAGAGGCCATCCCCGAACCGTTCAAACTGGTTGATGTTGCCGCACAGCTTAACGTATCTCCGGGTTGGTTATTATTCGGGGAGTGCCACAATAATATTGATGTTGGTCAAAATAAAGTAATGCTGACCAAAAATTTACTCCGCTATCTGTTTAGTTGTACTGCATCACTATATAATGGTGAGTTATTGGAACAGGAAGTGCCGGATTTTTTAATGGACTTGATCAATGATATAAATCAAATCAATGCGAATGAAGAGCAATCAAAAAAAATAATAGATTTGGCAATTGCTTCTGTGAAGCACTTTAGCCACCGACATGGAAAATAAATAAGAAGCCTGTATGGAAAACAAATACAATAAGATAATACTCCACCCCCAAATCCTTGAGATTCTTTTTGCATATAAAAGCAAAGTGTCGACAGTGTTCCATGATGTAATGGGTATTCATGAGATAGATCATATCGCCATAACCCGAATTAATCAGCAAAATGAATTACTTAGCTTATCCTCCACGCCTGCGTTAGAGTTTAATTTATTCAGCAGTTCACTTTGGCTTTACGACAAAACATATGACCCTCAATGGTTCCATCAATGCTCTCAAAGTAATTGGCCCGCGTTATATCATGAAAGTCGTTATGATGAATTATATTATCTTAAGCAAATTAAACATGGCCTCCCTGTTGGCTTATCGATTGCGACTAAAATGGATAATAATTTTGTCATATATTCTTTAGGTAGTAACAAAGCCTGCGACCGCACTCAGGAGATCTTCTCTAGTGAGCAGGAAGATTTTCTCAATATTGGTCAGTATTGTTCTAATTTACTGGCTCCACTATTTGCTCAGAGTGATAATTTATCTCCTCAATTTTAGATCATCACGTTTCATGTTTAAAAAGACCGCTTTTCTATGAAGCGAAGTTTCTCGTGGCACAAATGGCTCGAGGATTGGTTTTACAGCGAGATGAACAAACTTAAAATTGATCTTTTAATTGATTTATTTGATTGACCTGCTCAGAAAGTTGATGCGTAAACTCCTTAATTTCGGAACTATCATAAACCTCTTTAGTGGTTTCTGAATGAGCGAGAGTGACCAAAATCCCTATTCCTTCCAGGGCTTTATCAATTTCTTCTGCAACAAGGCTTAATTTTTCGGTATAATTATTAGTTAAATCTTCAGGGTTCCAGGATAAATTTTTTAATTTAGCTTCAATTTCTGCTTTTAAACCTCTCAATTTTTGATCCAGTTTAATAATATTTGCCCGCGCGTCACTGTCGATATTATTAATAAATGAATTCGGGTGCATATTAATCTCCAAGATACCTTATATTTATTTTAGCTTAACTCAAACATTTCGTCATTTGTTCCAATAGTGTTATCATTGTTTTTTTTAAAAACAGTGTACCTTATGTTACTCCATTACCTCTTTATTATAGGAATTTGCGTTGAAGCAGTTACCGGCGCTTTAGCCGCTGGGCGAAAAAAAATGGATTTCTTTGGGGTCATGTTAATTGCCTGCATAGCCGCTTTAGGTGGCGGGACGGTACGGGACGTATTATTTAATACCTATCCTTTAACCTGGGTTGCTCATCCGGAGTATTTACTTTATACCTCTATATTTGCTTTCCTAACCATATTTATTGCGCATTCCCTAGTTAGAATTATGAAAATTTTTTTAATTCTCGATGCTCTAGGTTTGTCTGCTTTTGTAATAATAGGCACTCAAAAAGTGCTTTCGCACGGAATGTCCCCAGGGGTTGCTGTGATTAGTGGGATGCTTACAGGAATCTGCGGCGGGATGCTTCGAGATATATTATGTAATGATATCCCTTTGGTGTTACGTAAAGAGTTATATGCCGTAATCGCCCTTGGTGGCGCTATATTATTTATTTCACTTGATTATTTCGGCGTTCCGAATAGCCTAAACATCATCATTACAATGCTGTGTATTTTTACTGCACGATTGATTGCCATTTTATTTCATATTCAAATACCTATATTTGATTATTCGGCAAGCTTACAAAAAAGGAGGAAATAAGCTCATTTCCCCCAGGAAATAAGCTTATTTTGAGAATTTATGCTTCTTTAATTTCAACAATGCTTACTTCTTCAACAGGAACATCGCCATGGCCCATACGTTGGCCTGTTTTTACTTTAGCGATTGCATCAACAACATCCATACCTTCAACCACTTCACCAAAAACACAATAACCAAACCCCTGAGTATTATCCCCGGTGTAATTTAAAAACCCATTATCAGCCACGTTTATAAAAAATTGCGCCGTAGCTGAATGAGGATCCATGGTTCTGGCCATAGCTATAGTTCCACGCTTGTTTTGTTTGCCATTTTTTGCTTCATTTTTAACGGGTTCTTCAGTTGGTTTTTGTTCCATATTGGCATTTAGACCTCCGCCCTGGATCATAAAACCATCGATAACCCGGTGAAAAATAGTGTCATTATAAAAACCACTGCGAACGTAATTCAAAAAATTTTCCGTTGTCATAG
>JAUXYG010000116.1 GCA_030694525.1 Legionella sp.
TATTCTTTATTTTGATAAACAATTACTTAAATCAGGTGACCAGCGGACAGATTCCCCATTAAGCCCTCAAATTCATCCCCTCCCTTCCCCTATACCGGCAGGCGACGTTGGGCAACTCTATCCTTTTTATGAAGAAGAACACTTTAACGAAGCACATTACTCTGGATTTATTAAACAAAACCATAAAGCGTTTAAACAAATTGCTCCAGGCTCCAAAGCGAGTTCCGAGCAACAACTGGAGGCGTTAATCCATTTAATAAAAATCGAAGCTCCGGACATTGATTTATCCAACCTACCTTTAAAGCAATTAGAATTTACTAGCCAAAACATTCAAGGATTACGATCTGTATTGTTGAAAAATGGTGCAGAAACACTGGTTCAATTATTAAGCCACTTAAATAAGATCTATGCTTCAGGGCAATATAAATTATTTAAAAATGCATTCCTTGATAAGTCCAACGATTGGAACTCTTTAGTAAATCAGATCCCTAAAAGAAATGGTGATCTTGGTGCCTTTGCGGCAATAGATTATCTTATTACTATGCCCGCTGAACAGAAAATATGGTGGCAAACTTTAATTGAACAGCATGCCCAGCATAATGAAGTATGTGACTTAATGGATTTAGTTAATGCGCATCGGTATTTTTTTGCCGAACTTAAAAAAATCGATGGAGACTTAATCCTTCCCATACCCTGCCCGATTGAAGGTAGTAATAATATCAAACTGACCTATAGGCGCCTTCTTACTTTATTAGAGAAAGCACAAAATCCTCATGAACAAATAAAGCATCTTGAAGGACTGGATTTTAGCATGCAGGGATTTACTACCGCACTGACCAGTGAACGCCATAGACCCTATCAACTCATTACTCCAGCTATGAATTTAACTCCCAAATCGCAACTTATTGATTGGTACAGATATAAGAAATATATACCCACCCCCCCTGAAAGAGAGGGAGTAAGACAAATTAAATATGTGCCCGTCGCTGGTGTGGATTACAACCTGCCAACCAAGGATGGATACCGATTAGCACCTTACATTTATGTTAAATCTCAAAATGATATTCTAAATACAATATTGGATGGGGGTCATGCATTTTATGCACCAGAATACCAACAACATTTACGAGTAACCTATGATGGTAATCTGGAAGTTTTGGTTAAAGTAAGAGCTGAAGATTCGACTCGTTATAGAGATAAGCGCGACCTTATAAATATAAATGATCTGGATGACATTGATGACCTATACCTAAAGCGACTCAATCAAATTGATTACGCTATCAATTTGGCGGATCTTTATTCAACAATGGAGCGACTAAACCTCCCTTCTAACCTGCAACCTTTTTTCTATCGATATATCGGCATCCAACAATATGCCTTTCCCTATTCTACTTACGTTCAATTAGTGCAGGAAATTGACCAGAATACACAGGGCAGCTTATTATCCAATCCGATGCTTTTGCTAATGGCTATTTGTGCTACCGGTGAACGTGTACTAAAAGAGGGACGCAATCCCATCCAGGATTGCCAGCAATTAATTAGTCTTATTAAGCAAGCTCAAGTCTCGACCCTAAATCTCCAAACGATACTCGAAGTTAATTATATGGTTTACCCAAAACCAACCATTCATGAATTTACCAACTTATTAAAATTTAGCACTAATTTACGGACTGTAGATGTACTCTTTAAAGCGGCCAGAGAACACGGGGAAGTGTTATATGATTTAATTATCAGGTTTAACCTATTACAAACCAAACCTACAGAAGCAGATTTAACTCAATTCATCACGTTCCTTAATACAATCTATCGCTATCCCGACAATAAAAAACAGATTCTGGTTTATCTGGCAAGCATAATTGATGTGAGTCAATGGAGTAATTTATCTGATTTGCTGCCGTCACTTGATGATCCTGAGTTAACTGAGGATTTCTTACTTCACCTGGCAGCGGGATTAAAGCAAATAAATAATCAGGAGTCTCGCCCTATTCAAATAGCAGATGCATTAAGATTAATAGATGAATTGAAGAAAGAACCAAATAAAAACAAGTTGGTAAAAGAAGAGCTGATGTTTCTTTGCAAAAAACAGATACCTCAACTTGAGTTCCATTGCGATGACTTGTCACAAAAAATGACAGGTTTTTTGCTCGGAATGAGTCAATTTACCAACGAACTTAAAAAGACTTTAGATTCGCTCCAAGACCAGTTAAAAGATCCTGACAGTTATGTCAACGATCTGATAAATAAAAATCAGGATCCTGAGAATGATCAAGCACCGAATGATTTAGGGCAAGAAGTTGACCCAAATCAGGAAAGTCAAAAAATAAGTTTCGCCGGATTTGATTTATCGAAATACAAGAAAGATTTGGTAACTTTAGCCAGTGAACTCGTTTATGTATTCACCGGCAAAATTAATCTGATGATTAGCCAATTAGAACAAATTAAAAATGAAGCTTCATCAGATGGAATTAAACTTGTCCTGAATTCCATACAGGATTTGGTTTCTTTTATAGAAGACCCCCTTGCGCATACTCAGCAAAAATTCCCAATGCTCTTTATCGTTCGCCCCCTACTTAACAAATTAATACTAGGGCAGTTCAAACAACAAGTAATTAATTCTTTAAATAAATATTTTATAGATATCCTTCATAGCGAAGTAACCCAATCTATCCAAAGCCTAAAAATCAATCAGCGATTGCAAGATAAAAATGATCAGCAAATACGACTGGGAGAGGTTTTGAATCGATTCCTGATAAATCATATTCCACCGCTCAAAGGGGTAAAGATAGCTATAGAATTGAATGAAAGCTTTCGATATCAGGAGGAGACTAAAAATTTCCTTGAGGCGCTCAGAAACACATTTAATGAGAGCAATCAACGTAATGCTTTTATCAGTTTTCTTTATAAGCAAGAATACTTTTCTCAATACAAAGAAAAGTTTGCCCATCGTTTGTCTTTAAAAGATTTGACGGTTCTAATGAATACACTTCCAAAAATGAAGGAATCGGAGGCTCTTTTAACCGTAATATTTAATGTTATCAATGATAATAATCGTGTTTTTACTCTATCAATTTTAAAAACCTTGCAAGAAAAAGGTGCAAAATTATCTGCTAGTGAACTGTTGAAGCTTGCTGAAATCGGGTTAGCTGGTGCAAATAAAGAAGAGGAAGAGGCGCAGAAGAATGCCAAGGGAAAACTAGATAAATTATTAGAAATCCATGATCTTATTCCACAAAATCATCCGCTCTTTTCAAAGGTCATCAGTTTAGCAGAACAAGGTGAACTGAACGATCTCACTCACATTTTTACACTTTTAAGAGAAAGTCCTCCGCAACAAAAAGATAACTTAATTGCATACATGGACAAGCAATTGGCAAAACCAATAGCAGAAATACAAAATCTCACCAAATTGAATGACCTTCTCACAAAAAACAGTAATGAGAAAGAAGCAATTATCCGCATTCTCAATAATAGTGCATGGGAACGTTCCGAAGAAACTGCCAGCATGGACGAACAGGTAACACTCATAAATCGCTTGATTGAGCTCAATGTACTCTCCTATCTTGCTGATGATTTATATCGTTGTAAGCCCGCTCCGGGCTTCATGGCGTTACAAACAGCAGTTGCTGCTCCTCAACCTGAGATAGAGCAATGGGTCAAAGATTATGAGCTGGATCCATTCGGTAATCGCCAAAAGATTCTTAACCATTATCAAACTCAAGGTATCGTTGGTTTCACTAATGAAATCAAGGATTTGCTTAGCGAACAGAAGATAATCAGCTCGGATCAGCAAAAATTAATTGATGCGGCTACTTATATATTATCAATAGGTAATGACTATCCCCTTACCACGATTGATGGTGTATCAAAACCTTTAAATCAGTTTCGGCGTAAAGAGCTGGATACATACTTTGAACAGTGCCGCCATCGCAGTAAAACCGGGGATAAAAACGCGCGCAATGAAGGTTTGGCAGTATTATGTGAGGTGTTTTTCCGCAGTACGGGTAAATATCCTTATCCATCTCAAATTGTAAGTGTTCTTTGTGGGCAATTGTTTGAGGGTAATCTATTATTACAAATACAAACGGGCCAAGGTAAAACGACCACTATAGCCCTAATGGCCGCTATGGCTTATTCTTTTGGTAACGACTCAACTCATGTCACAGTATGTTCTCGAAACAAGTTATTAACGGAGCGGGACTATGAGGAATGTAAAGAATTTTATAACTATTTAAACATTCCAGTCGCTTTAGTACGAGCAGGAACACCGGAAAACCATTACAAAAAACCAACTGTTGTTTACTCCACTGCCTCAGACAAGTCTTTATACGATTCACGACTGAAAATTGTAGAGCATGTGGAATTGCCTAAACCTGCGCAACAAGTGGTCGTTTGTGACGAAGTCGATGCCGAATTTTTCGATAACAAAAACGCCTTTAATTTTTCAGAAAGTAAAGAAGATCCTTTTATTAACCCATTGAAGTGGGTCTATCCTCTGACGAATGATTTTATTGAACTTCCAGAGTTTAGAAATTTATATGTCACTGAGAAGGAAGACATTATCCTGTTTCGTAACTATTTAAAGGCCAGAGAGCCAGAGTTATATAAAATAGGTGAGCAACGCTTGAGTAATGAAAAATTGAGCCAATTGCTTGATGCTGCATGCTTGGCTAAACAGTTAAAGGAAAATGAGGATTTTATAGTGCGACGACGTGATCGGGAGGTTCACGGAAAGAAAGAAACTATTTCCGAAGCACACGTCATCGAAGCTCACATAGAAGATAAAGAAGCGACTCTTAGTTATGGGGTTCAACAAGCCCTACATGCCCGTTTGAATAAACAATATCAAGAATCTATTAGTCAATTTAAACCAGGAAACGAAAATGGAATGCCTCCATTTTCTTGTGATAACCAAATTGAAGCAGTAGACAGTCAAAACAGCCACTCTTTCTTCAAAAAATTTGGTCGTATTATAGGCGCCACCGGGACTGCGGGTAGCCGACATGAGCTTGATGAAGTGCGAACCACATTAGCAATAGATACAATGTTGAATATTCCTCCCCGTAAGCGAAGCCGTCTGCATTACTTACCTACTTTATTCTGTGATGACAACACCTCGTTCTGGTTTAGTGGAAACAATCAATTAAAAGCAATTACTCGTGCCTTGGATAAAGCGCGCCATCAACCGGTGATGGTCTCCTGTGCGAGTATTGAACAAGCTGAACTTTGGAATTCAGAGCTAGAGAAACGGTATCCTGGAAAAGTCCAAGTCATTCACGCTATTAATGCAGATGATCCCATTGAATTCGCTAAAATGGTGGATAGAGCTAAAAACGCGGGGCAAATTACAATAGTAACTCCTTTGGCCGGTAGAGGCGTTGATATCAAGACACCTAAAGCATCTTTGCAAGGAACAGCAAATGAACAGAAATTAAGCCAACTGGCAGAGCGATTATTAGTTATAGAAACGCATTTGGAACGTTATCGTAATCGTCGTCAATTACAGGGTCGATCCGCTCGAGATGGTAAAGCGGGCGAGACTTTAGGAATTTTTAATTTAGATACCATAGCTCAGGAACATGGTCTTTCCCCTAATATAAAAAATCGCAAAGACAAATTGAATCTCCTGGAAGAATTAATGGAGAAAATGGATGATGAGGCGGCTTTGGAGCGTCAGGTTTCCACTCAGGTTCGTTCTATAATTATCTATTTTGAGAACCAGTTTGAACTGGAAATTAGCAAACAACCCGAACTGAAAGATGTTTTAAGACAGGAAAAAACATTATTTATCGAGCGTGCTGAACGTTTGTGGAATGAAGTTCTGGCCGATCTCGATCCGGACGGTAAATACCCTAATCCTTATGTGCGCTACAGTGAGGGTAAATTGAATCACACGTTGTTTGATGAACAATTGATTATATACCAAAAACAACTTGAAGATTTATTCAAAGGACAATGTGCAGACTGCGGTCTCGAGGTGAATCCTGTTGTCGATAACGAACAAATTTACCGGTATAAAAAGTCGCAAGATGTCGTGGAGGTGGCTGCAGAACAACCCGCAGAGACTGTGAAGAAAAAAAGTCGTACCGATACTTATCTGGATTTGAACCATGATCAAAATATTTTCAAAGACCGATTACAACAATCCAAACTGGTTAATGATTCATTAATGGGTTGGCTGCACACGCATCGGGCATCAGGTGAGCAAGAAAAACTGGCGTCAGCAATTGATGCGGGTATACCTGCCTTATTAGTGAAACAGAGCTATGCTGCAAGCCTCATACAATCGATAAAGAAAAACATCATTAAGCCAGATCAAGTCGACTTACTTTCATATTATCAGTTGGCTTTAAATAATGTGGCGCTCGATATTCCGGCTCCTGAACACCAAGAGTTAACTTCCGCATTAACAGATCTTATTTCGCATCAACTGACTCTTTTAACCAAAATTCCAAATTTAAATTCTGAACACAAATCACTTTTGCACCAGATGACTCGCTTGATTAAAACGGATGGGGCAGGAGAAAACACGCTGCAGGATAAAGTCCATCTTTTTATTAAAGCAACTTCTCTATATGGGCCACTTATTGCTAACCCCGAAGTCCAGGCATCTCTGACCCGGATCAAAGATTTTGCGGTAACGGTCGCAGCAAAAGCAAAAGTACCTAAGGAACCAGAAGATCATATAAATAATCACCTGGTAAAAGGTGCAGTGAAAAGTTTCCTACAGCAAACCTTGCTTCGATTACAAAATGTGCATTATCAGAGAAATCATCCGGGAGCTATTAAAAAAATAACTGCCATTCAAGGATTTATTAACACCGTTGATGCGCTACCGAATACCCCTGAATTGCTTACCGATATTAACCGCACTCTTGATCCAATCCTTGCCCAAAATACCGGATTTAATTTACGTGCGCAAACTCAATCGCAACGAGAATGGCAGCAGCTCCAAAACCAATTAACAGATGTTTGTTCGAATAAGCAGCCAGCCTTGGACATTAATCGTTATCTGGAGAGACTTGCCCAGATTTTAGCTAATCTTGAGATCCGCTCTCGAGGCTTTTTCAAAAACGAAGCGTTATATAAACATAAAATAGCACATTTGGGGCGATATATTGAAGAGGCTAAAAAATCAATTGGGGATTATCCCGACGCCACAACAGCGGTGCGTTTACTGCGTGAGCAAGTAATGAAGGACAGCTCTTTAACAGCAAATACCTCACGATCTATTTTCTCCACCAATCGAGTTAAAGTGGTTGAAGATATCAATGAGTTAACAGAAGAGTTTTTAAAAAAAGCCCCTTGATATAAGGGGCTTTTGACTTTTTATACGAATTTAGCTATTAGTTACCCTAAATTGGGAACTTTTGTGTAATATCTTTCAAAAATCCATCACTATGCAATATAATGGATTAACTCATTGTATTTCTTATATATTCATCTACCCATTAAAATTTTTACACAACTAAAATCAGGAACTATAATTACTGAAATAGTTTAATCCTTTCAAAACAGAGAAGAATATAATGATGCTTTCGAAGCCTATTGTTTTTACCCTATTTTTAATGCTTTCTCTTTCAGTAAAATCACAACCCGATTTTAGAGACTGCTCCAAAGAAGAAACTACTTTTTCGATGCGTGAATGCATCAGCAAAGAATATAAAATCGCTGACACAGAGTTAAATAAAAAATATGCCACTTTAGTAACTCTTTTACCTCCTATTGGCCAAGAAACCTTAAAAGAATCACAGAGAGCCTGGATTCAATTTCGCGACACGGACTGTGCCTGGCAAGCATTTCAAAATTATCAAGGATCTTTATTTTACGTAATTACTGACAGTTGCTTTTTAGAAATGACTAAAAAAAGAGTTACAGATCTGCAAAATAATATTAATTATTATCGTCAGCAATAAATATTGTTGGGGTTTAACGGATCGTGAAGGGTAATTCTGAAGGGTACTCCCTGTATTACGCTACGCTAATACAGGCTACTTATTTAAGGGGCAACAGCTATATTACATCTGAAGCCCGTATTAGACGCAGTCGTAATACGGGATCTGATCAACCATTAAATCATTGCTTTAACACCATTTGCAATGAACACATGCTCTTTAAGCTCTTTATTAAGATTCGGTACGGAATAGTATTTTTTTAATAACTCGGCAATTTGTAATTTAACCAAAGAAAGATTGGTTTGGTTAAAACTTCTTAACACTTGTTCCTGTAAAGTGGCTCCATCATGACTGGCGAAAAGAGCATATAAAGCTTTTAGCTTATCTCCTTTTATGATTTTTGGAGAACTTAAAATTCCTTCATAATATTCAGCCCTACCATATCCTGTTTTACCATGGTATCTCGGTGCAAAAAATCCACCATGGAAAAACTTGATTCCCACTTTATTTTCGTTCTTATAGGTTTTTATTCCTCTAACGGCTTTTTCAAAAACCTCTTCCAGATTATTTTCATTAATATTTAAAATGGATAAATGATGTTCCGCAACGGTTTCTTTATAGGCACTAGCCATAGATTTAAAATTTTTACCAGGATTTGATTTAAAATTACTGTCATCATACTTATAACCTAACGACTCATAGAAAATTGCACCTTTTTTTGATAATCGTCCTTGATCAATAACATGCTTTCGATGAGGAACTACTAAATCAGGTATAATCACCTTTACCATTTCTTTGGGTGTAATATATGCTGCAATAGGCATAAATTCAGGTTTAAAAACATCTCGGGTACGAATTACTTCTAATGTATCAGCCATATTGACTAATTGTCTTAAGAAGTCAATTGAATGATCAATCAATTGATATTTTTTAATAAAGTTATCTTTGTCATCTTTAAATACTATTGTGTCGGCAATTAATAGCGCTAGTTCTTCGGAAACTCCACATACTCTCATTAAATAATTTTTACAAGCAAGACCACTTGCAGGATCCCATAAATCCATTCCATCACCTTGCCGTGCTGCATCATGAAATAGAGCGGCAATTTTAATCAACTGAATAAGTTCTTCTCGTTTGATACCAAATTTTGTTACAAATACATTCATAAATTCCGTATAATCTGGAACATATTCACTATAAAATTTATCGATTTTATCAATCAGATTTGCAGCGGAAAGAGCATGAAGAAGCCCATGTGACGCCCTCACTGAAAACCGCGCGCCATCTGGAGTTTTCAAATCCCGGAGTGGATGAGGAAAGGGTATTTGCAAGCGTTTTATATTCACTACCGTCATTGGTTTTGAATAATAATGGTAATTTACATAATCTACGATTTCGTCAAATGCTGGAATTGGCATGAGGTAATTCTTGAAAATTCACAGACCTTATTGTACCATAAAAAACACACTAAGACCATATTTAATACATAAATTAGGTTTAAAAAGTTTATTAAAAAGACCTATTCGCTCCAACAACATCATAAATTAGCTCTGGACATTAGAGTTTCAAGATTAGGCATGTTAACTATTTCCTCAATAATACCTGATTTTTTTTCTAAAAGAGCAATTCCTTTTCCATTACCCATCCCAAATAAACAATGAGCAAAATTCTTTTTTAACGATGCCAATTGTTGCGGAGTTATCAGTTTTTGACGTAACGCAGTAACTCCCTCTGAGGACAAAATATCATAAAGATATTCCGCATCAGGCAAATCTATTATCTGCTGGGCGGTTAACAACCCTTCACGCAATACATTTAACCCATTTTCCAACTCAAATAAACATTTTAAAAACCAAATATCTTTAAACAATAAAATTTGAGCAGGAGTAATTAAATTTTGTTTGAACGCGCTCAAAGCCTTGCAACTTAGTACATAAATAATAAAATCATTGGGTAGTTTTTTTAATTCTTGCCAAGTAAACCAACCCTTCTCTAATGCAATTATTCCATTTTTTACTACCACCTTTCCGCCATCTTTCAATAACCGCAACAAATCCTCCCGAGGGATTAATTGACGATATAAAGCAATCGAACCATAAACAGTCAAGTATTCATTCCATTCCTTTGGATTTAAAGTGCCCCACTCCTCAGGTAACATTAATTTCTTTTGACATTCATTGGGAGTTAGCGTTACAAAATTTGCCAACTCTTCCATAAAAGATATTGAGTAATTACAGGCAAAACCCAACTCTTTAATTTCGTAAGGTATTTTATTAAGCCTCCATAAAAAATCTTGATGGTCTTCCGCTCCAAATCTACGCCATATATTTCGATACCATAATTTCGATACGCTTTTGATTCTATTTAACTCTTCATGAGTAAAAGATGCGTTAATAAGATTATTAATTTCAAGAGAAAGTGAGGGGAAAAACATAGTCAACCTATGTAAATAGTAATAGGATTAATTTAACACGCCTGATAAGTTGGACAAGCCTTTTTTCAGTGAGTAATGCAACTTTATTGATAACTTATAGCTTTTGAATGTGACTAATTGGAATTAAAGTCTCTATCCCCTTACCCACTCTGCGCTGCTCCCCTTTCCATGCATGACCGTAAACCACTTCATAGGTAAGCGGGTATTTTCCGGATGGAGTCAGTAGCTTGCCGTAATTCGCTTCAAACTTTTTCCAGGAGGATTTGCCAGTTAACCCGGGATTCCTGCCAGGATTTATATTTCTAACCCCCTGCATGTGTAACGCATTTACTAACTTGGGCAATGCTTCATAATGCACTGATAAAATTTCCATATCCATTACTGGCTCTAAAAAATGCTCTGCCATTAATAAATCCCCCACGTCGTGCATATCAGGAAATTCATTCACATGTGAAAAATGATTCGCATCTGCCCAGGCAGTTTTTAGTTCTTTAAACGTATCAGGTCCAAGTGTGGTAAACATAAAGCAACCATTGACACTCATGACGCGATTTAATTCGCGAAAGACAGGAGCCAATGGTCCGCCCCAATGAATGACCTGATTGGCAAAGACCAAGTCAAACACTCCTGACGCAAAAGGAAGGAAATTCATATCCCCAGCAAGAAGCGGCCATTTACGTCTCCAGGTATGGTTTTTTCTTGCTTCTAAAAGCATGCCATAAGCCAAATCCACTCCTACAATTTGAGCCTTCGGATAATTCAAAGCTAATTGGCGAGAGAACGTTCCAGGGCCACATCCTAAGTCCAATATCCGCTTGGGTTGCATTTTTAAATACTGCAGCCTGTCAAACAAGCGTTCACCAATTTCAATTTGTGCTTTAGCAGATTGCTGATAGTCAGCAGCATGCTTATTAAATGCCTTGCTAATTTCAATTTTGACAGCCATCATTACGACCAGGAAAGTTAAATACAGGAAATCCAACACGCGTGCGTCAGAAACTATCGAGTATATCACAGAGTTTGCGGCTGCCTTCTATTTGTGTGCTTTGCAATCAATTTCATAAAAGCTCCTATGCAGTATGTAGCAATTGTATTGAATTCATTGTGCCCATAGGAGAGTCCTGTTGCTATTGTGCTCAACCTTTATATGACACGAGTTATTTGGTATGCGGACAATGCATCAAATCACCACCTCATTTTGATGGTGCTGTCATTGCCTATCGATTTGAAGAACCACTTAGAAGTTTACTGCATCAGTTTAAATACCATAATGGATTATATCTAACCTCATTCCTTGGTCAGCTTATGCTCAATGCCTGGCATTTAAAACCAAGAGGATCACCGTGTTTCATTCCAGTACCCATGCACCCTCAACGCTTAAAATTGCGCGGATTTAATCAGGCTGCGGTATTAACTCGCTATTTAGCTCGGACTCTTAAAGCCCCTTTTGATTTAAGCAGTTGCCAAAAAATCATTAATACAGCACCACAGGCTAGTCTGGATGGAGAGGCGCGGCAAAAAAACCTGCGCCATGCGTTTCAGGCCAAGCCAATTGCCTATTCTCATGTTGTTCTCATTGATGATTTATTAACTACCGGGAATACTGCAAATGCTTTAGCGTATGTTTTGAAAAAAGCAGGGGTAGAACGGGTAGATATCTGGTGTTGTGCGAGAACCGTAATTAAGGAATAGCTAATGGATAAGTCGCACTAAATCATTCATCAATAATTGCACTAGAATCAAGCAAAAAACAATGACCATTAAACGATGAACCAGAACTTCCAAAGCGATTGAAACGGGTTTGCCACGAATTTTCTCAATTAGCGCATAAATAATAGACCCACCATCCAAACCAGGGAGTGGCAACAAATTAACAAAAGCTATCGCCAGGCTTAAATTGGCAATGAAAAACAGAAAAACAACGAGCCCCTGAGTCAGCGAAGATACCGAAGCTGCCAGAACTCCTAAAGGTCCTAACAAAATTGAGAAAGGGATTGCGCCGCTAATTAATTGTTTGATAATCATGATAAAAAAATAAATCAGACTACAAATTGCCTGGTTAGCCATAATAACTGCTTCATAAAATGAATCAGCCTGTAGGGTGACAGTTCCTGCTCCTGTATTGGGGGTAATACCGACAGCACTTAATAGCGAACGATCTTTACTGGCAAAAGGTATATTACTTAAATTAATTACCACAGTTTTTAGCTTATTGTCTGACTGAGAAAGAGTCACTGGGACAGTGTTTTTTCCCCATAATAGGACCAAATTCTTTCCTACCTCTTGCCAGGACGAAGTCTTGTTTCCTGCGACAGCTACAACCTTATCGCCAGGTAGCATCATGGATTGAGCTGCAACGCTTCCTGCCTGAATCTCTTTGATTTGAGGCACTTTGTGATTCATCCCTATTGAAAACACAATAACAAACGCAATCCATGCGGCTATTACATTAGCAAATGCTCCTGCTAATAAAATAATAATACGTACCCATATCGGCTTTTTATCAAAACACTGATGATAAAGGCCAGGGTCTTCAGGAGAAATTCGAGTATTTGCTAATTGTACATAGCCCCCTAAAGGCCACATTCCCCATACCCAATCACACCCGTTTTTGCTCCGCCATTGCATTAGTGGCCTGCCAAATCCAATGGAAATCTTTTTAATAGTAACGCCAAAGATACGTGCTGCAATTGCATGCCCCGCTTCGTGGACTCCTATAACTAATATCAGAGTAAGCAATAGAGCCAGAAATGCGATCGACATGAATTAATTCCTGAAAGTTCGGTAGGGTTTATAAGGAGTGCAGCATCTATTTTTACTGATGTTTTCACAAAGTGCAATGTACTGCCTGTGTCATAAGAGGAAATAAATAATTTTTAACAGTTACTCTAACAACCTTTTGTATTATCCACTACCAATTGCAACATGGGTATTCCTTTTCTTCCGGATAATTCATAACCTTGGCGATACACTTCGAATATACGATAAGGTTGGTTGGTTTCACTATCAATAAGTTCTACTTCGTCTCCTTGATCGTCAACCAGTGTAACCGTTAAATGAATTTCTCGAAACTCGCTTATACTGTATCGTTCTTTAAACAACTTTAAAACCCGATCCAAACTTTCTACTGCTTCAAGACCATCATGTTGGCCTTGCAGGATAATATCCATGAGATGCTCCTTTTCGGTTCACACACATACTGTTCAAAAAGTGGCTATCATTGTTGGCGGCAATTAAAAAAACTACTTTAGAAAACTCTGATTTTTTTATTACCTCCATAACTAATATATAGAACAAATTAAGCGATAACAGGAGGTGAATTTGGGATTTAATCCAGTAAAACCATACAAATCTCCTGCTGAATCGGTTATAATAGTTAATTAATCCGAATAATAAATAATCATAACTTATGGTGTTCGTGGCTTGCGGTCTTAATCATAAAACAGCCCCAATAGACGTGCGTGAAAAAGTCGCTCTGCCCCCTGCTATGCAAGATTCATTATTACACAGTCTTATAAA
>JAUXYG010000124.1 GCA_030694525.1 Legionella sp.
CAAAGATCAGCAAAACAAAGATCAACAAAACAAAGATCAACAAAACAAAGATCAACAAAACAAAGATCAACAAAACAAAGATCAACAAAACAAAGATCAACAAAACAAAGATCAACAAAATAAAGATCAACAAAATAAAGATCAGCAAAACAAAGATCAACAAAACAAAGATCAACAAAACAAAGATCAACAAAACAAAGATCAGGAAAACAAAGATCAACAAAACAAAGATCAGCAGAACAAAGATCAGCAAAACAAAGATCAACAAAACAAAGATCAACAAAACAAAGATCAGGAAAACAAAGATCAACAAAACAAAATGAATTCCTCTTCACCAGAGGATTTGGAAAAACAAAAAGCGAATGAGCAATGGTTGCGTTTAATACCTGATGATCCTGGTGGATTAATCAGAGAAAAATTTTTGCGTGATCATTTAAGACGTCAAAGTGGATGGTATCAATGAAAAAATTAATTATTCTAACCTTATATTTTTTTTCTATACTTGCCTATGCAGAGATACATATTGAAATCAATCCTACTCAAGTCACTCTGGGAGAGCCCTTTAGGCTAACTCTGACTTACGAAGGGCAACAGGGGGGTGGAGTTCCTGATTTGAGTGCGTTACAGACCGATTTTTCGATAATTGGCACTGAAAGGCAGGTGAGTTATTCAGTAATTAATGGTCAAGCTCAATCACTTAATCAATGGATCATTACCTTAAAGGCGCTTAAAACAGGGATTCTAACTATTCCCGCTATAAAATTTGGCACGGAAGAAACAACACCGATAACTATAAATGTGGATAAGGCCAGTAAGTCAGATCAGGTACCTGCAGATGTAGATCAACAACAAGGTATATTTCTTCTCACTCAAGTGAATGAACCCACTCCTTACGTGAATCAGCAAATAATTTACACCGTAAAATTATTTAATAGCAAGCGTTTACTGGATGGACAATATCAGGGACCACAAGTTGATAATGCGTTAATCATTCCTTTAGGAGAGACCAGGCGTTATGAAACAGTACAAAATAATGTAAATTATGGAGTGGAAGAACAAAGCTATGCGGTTTACCCACAAAAGAGTGGGGTTATGAGCATTGGCTCTCCCACATTCACCGCATTGATTTATGATTTGGATCCCCAACGAATTAAAGTTCAGGATAAACCGGTAACCCTTACCGTTAAGCCAATTCCTGACCGTTATAAAGGGTCTGACTGGTTGCCGGCTAAAGCGGTACGCTTGGCTGAGCGTTATGAAAATTCAAGTCAAACTTTAAGTCAAGGAAGTACTTTAACCCGTATTGTAACGTTAGAAGGAGTTTCAGTACCTGCTCAACTATTGCCTTCTTTAAAATTTGTTGAAACGGATGCATTTAGTGTTTATCCAGAAAAAGGTGCCGATCATAATCAGTTTAAAAATGGTAATCTGGTTGGCAGCACGGAATATAAAGTAACTTATTTATTAAATAAAGCTGGGAAGGTAATTATACCCGAGTTAAAAGTTCGTTGGTTTAATACCGAAACAGGTAAAGACGAATTCGCGGTATTGGCACCAAGAAGCCTTGATATTACACCGTCCTCTGTTTCTTCAAATAATTCATCGCCACCATTACCTACTAAAGGGGAAGCAGAAGAAATCGCCCCAGCTTCTGCATTAAATGCTACGACTAATTTCTCATATTTGCCCTGGATTATCGCCCTCGTATTTGCCTTGGCATGGATATTGACCCTGATAATCTGGATTTGGCGGACATGGCTCAAAAGAACGTCTCATGCCGGTAGAGGCAATTATAAAAAGGCTCTGGAGGCATTGAGCAAAGCCTGCGTAGCTGGTAATCCCTCACAGGCTCGAGATGCCTTGTTGCACTGGGCATCTTTGCATTGGCCAGATGCCCCGATGCTAAATTTGGTTGATTTAACTCGTCTTATTGAGGATCCCGCTTTAAAAAAACAAATTCAGCTTCTAACCCATGCCCTATATAAACGGGAAAATAATTTGCTGTGGCGTGGAGATGAATTATTCAGAGCCGTTAAAGCGATTGCCCGGAATAAAAATTCCTCTAAAACCAATAAAGAAAATAATTTGCCACCTATTAATCCTTTATAAAGCAACTCGCATTTTATGGGTGCATAGATTATAATTTTATTAGATTGCGTGAAATTCTAACAATTAGGATTTAATTAGCGTTACATGCAAACTAATGGTTAATCTATATGGAAAAAGATATGTCAAACAAAGAAACGGGTCACGTAAAGTGGTTTAATGATGATAAAGGGTACGGTTTTATAAGTCGTGATAATGGTCAAGATGATGTTTTTGTTCATTTTCGTTCGATTATTAGTTCTGCCGGTCGTAAAACTTTAGCTGAAGGTCAACGAGTAGAATTTATAGTGACCAAAGGGGCAAAAGGATTACAAGCAGAAGAAGTAACCGCGATTTAACTAATTTTAGTTGCCCTCAAAATTCAATCAATTAAATGCCTTATAGTGATTCTTAGAAAGTAAGGCACGATTTAATATAGGTACATCCGGCATTACGCTCCGCTAGTACAATGCTCAGGCCATTTTGCGGTTAGTAAATCCATGTGCCTACTCTAAATGAGTACCCTTTTGATTAGAAAATATAAATCAAACTGGCTTTCAAAGAGGAGTCAGGTATAATTCTGCCAAACCAAATTAGCAGGATGCTTTAATGATTAAATTTCTTACCTTATGCTGGTGGATTGTCCTTTCATTTAATTTAAATGCCTCAAATCATGTCACTGGTACCTTCGATACGCTGGAATCATGCCCCGCATATTTATCAAAAAATAACAAAACTAATCCTGATAATTTGCTGGTACAACCGGGTAAACGTTACGAGATAAAGGAAATAAATAAAACGCCACCTGATTGGGTGCGAATAGAGTTTTCACCACAAAATTTGCGTTGGGTAAATGTCCAATGTGGTGCTGTAGAATACACAGGACAAGGCAAGGGCTGTGAGCAAAAACCCGGCCTTGCAGATGCTCATGTTATCGCTTTTAGTTCACAACCAGGGTTTTGTGAAACATACGGTTATGAAGCGGGAAAACCTGAGTGCATGAAATTATCCCGAAATTCTTATCAGGCGAATCATTTAACCTTGCATGGTTTATGGCCTAATCAGGCTGCCTGTGGCCAGCGCTATGGGTTTTGCGGGGTCAAGCCACGTGCCAATCATTGTGATTATTTCCCATTGGATTTAACGCCTGCTGTTGCTGCCAATTTAAAAAAAGTGATGCCCAGTTATAACTATGGGAGTTGTCTTGAACGGCATGAATGGAATAAACATGGCAGCTGTCAAATCCTAACTCCGGACGATTATTTTACTTTGGCAATGCGCCTGCTCTCTGAAGTTGATGAATCCGAATTCGGCCACTATCTGACCAACCACCGTGGCGAGACAGTGAAACTGGCCAAATTACGCGAACTATGGGGCGAGTCTTATGGTAAAGATAATTTAGGCAAACTCCGGCTGGGTTGTAAAAATGGAATTTTAGTGGATGTGTACATTCAGTTACCCGCATTGATTCCCTTTGATCAATCGTTAGTTACATTAATTGAACAAGCACCTAATCCGAAATATCATGATGCATGTTCTGGAAATGTCGTCATCTCGGACTTTACCAAAGATTCCTGGATATAATTCCTTGCTTTGCGACTATTTCTTAAGAAATGGTCGCTTTACTTGAAATTTAAAGAAATCCATTTTGGGTTAATAGTCATGATCCTTAAGTCCGATCTTGCACAATAGAGTAACTTCCTCTAATGTAGAGGAATTATTGTAATAGGAATTAAGATTATGCTACAGCGGTGCTATTTAATGAT
>JAUXYG010000133.1 GCA_030694525.1 Legionella sp.
TCCATTTTTCAATGGTTATCGTCCACAATTCTATTTCAGAACAACAGACGTAACAGGTACTTGTGATTTACCTGAAGGAATTGAAATGGTAATGCCTGGAGATAACGTACAGCTCGTTGTCAATCTGCATGCACCAATCGCAATGACTGAAGGATTACGTTTCGCAATTCGGGAAGGTGGCCGTACTGTAGGCGCCGGTGTTGTTGCGAAAATCATAGAATAAATGTGTTAAAGTGTGTTGGCATAAACTGAGCTGGTTTATGCCAATTAAAATTAGGCCAGTAGCTCAATTGGCAGAGTGGCGGTCTCCAAAACCGCAGGTTGGGGGTTCGATTCCCTCCTGGCCTGCCAACTTACCAAGTAAATATGAAAAGTTTAAACAACGAGCAAAATAGCATTAAAGATGTAATGTCTTGGATAGCTGTAGTATTGGTTACTGCAGGTGCATTTTTCTGCACTTATTATTTTAATTTCTCAGGTCCAATTAAATCCATCTTATGGTTGGGTTGGTTTGTACTAACTCTATTTCTTTTTTATCTGACAACAACCGGTCAACAAGTATTCCTTTTCGCTCAGGAAGCAAAAATTGAGCTGCTAAAGGTAGTTTGGCCAACTCGTCAAGAAACAATACAAACAACAACTATTGTTATGGTCATGGTTACATTGACTGGATTTATACTCTGGGGAGTTGATTCAGTAATGATGTGGGCAATTGCAAAAATAACACATTTAGGGTGAATCCGGTGGACGAACACAAAGCAAAACAGTGGTACGTTGTGCATGCCTATTCAGGATACGAAAATTTTGTTATGCGTGAAATAACTTCTCGAGCGTTGCATCATAATCTCCAAGATAAAATTGGTGAGGTCGTTGTACCATCAGAAGAAGTTGTTGAAATGCGTTCTGGACAAAAGCGTAAAAGTACACGTAAGTTTTTCCCAGGTTATGTCTTGGTTAATATGATAATGGATGATCAAACATGGCATATGGTCAGAGCAATACCTCGAGTTCTTGGATTTATAGGCGGTACGAGTCAAACACCTACTCCTATTACTGATAAAGAAGCTCAAGCTATCATGCAAAGAGTTGAGGATGGGGTTACCAAGCCAAGACCGAAAGTACTCTTTGAACCTGGAGAAGTTATTAGAGTTAAAGAAGGTCCTTTTGTAGACTTTAATGGTGTAGTTGAAGAAGTCAATTATGAAAAAAACAGGTTAAGGGTGGCAGTATTAATATTTGGACGCTCGACCCCTGTTGAACTTGAATTTAGTCAAGTAGAGAAAACTTAGCAAGGTTCACTCAGTTCTGCACAGATTAATTATATTAAAAATATATATTAGATGTTTTATTAAAATTTTTAAACCGGGAAGCTAGAACATAAGATAGCTTAAAGTTATCAATAAACGCTAGTGTTTGACCCATAAGGAGTAGAAATGGCCAAAAAAGTAGAAGCATATATAAAGCTACAAATTCCAGCTGGTAAAGCTAATCCAAGTCCACCTGTTGGTCCTGCTTTAGGACAACGCGGTGTTAACATCATGGAGTTTTGTAAGGCATTTAACGCTGCAACTCAGCAAATGGAGCAGGGTTTACCAACTCCAGTTGTTATTACAGTATACAGTGATCGTAGTTTTACCTTTATTACTAAAACGCCACCTGCTTCAGTTCTATTGAAAAAGGCAGCAGGGATCCAAAGTGGCAGTGGTACACCTAATACTAAGAAAGTAGCTAAACTAAACGTCAGTCAACTCGAAGAGATTGCAAAGCTTAAGGCACCTGATTTGACCGCAGCAGATTTAGCGGCAGCTGTCAGAAGTATTGCAGGAACGGCGCGAAGCATGGGTATTGAAGTTGAAGGTTTGGAATAAGGGGTTTACTATGTCGAAGTTTACAAAAAAACAGAAAAAAATTGCAGAAGCAGTAAAGTTAAATCATCTTTACTCTGTAAATGATGCAGTCCAATTGCTAAAAAAGTTTGCATCTGAAAAGTTCCGCGAAAGTCTGGATATAAGTGTTAACCTAGGTGTTGACCCGCGGAAGTCTGATCAGGTAGTGCGGTCCTCAACAAACCTACCTAAAGGAACTGGGAAAACTGTTCGAGTGGCAGTATTTGCCCAAGGTGAAAATGCAAGTAAAGCTAAAGCTGCTGGAGCTGATATTGTTGGATTTGAAGACCTGGCTGATAAAATTAAAGCGGGAACTATGGATTTTGATGTTGTTATTGCCACACCTGATGCGATGCGTATTGTGGGTCAGTTAGGTCAAATTTTAGGTCCAAGAGGTTTAATGCCTAATCCTAAAGTTGGAACTGTTACAACCAACGTAGAAGCAGCTGTTAATGATGCCAAGTCAGGTCAAGTGCGTTATAGAACAGATAAAAACGGTATAATTCATTGTTCCGTTGGCAAAGCAGATTTTGCTGCAGAAGATATAATGGAAAATATTATTGCACTTATTAATGACCTTAAGAAAGCGAAGCCTACTTCGTCTAAAGGACAATATTTGAAGAAAATATCTTTGTCAACCACTATGGGGCCTGGATTACCTATTGATATATCCTCAATACCTGTGTAATATACATACCCATTTTCGAGAATTCACGGCATAGATTTGGGTCGATGTCGTCGAAGACCGCAGGTGCCTAGGCTTAATTTCCTGCGCAGACGGTGAACCGGCTCCGAATA
>JAUXYG010000134.1 GCA_030694525.1 Legionella sp.
GTTCAATGTTCAATCCCGCATTGAACTCAAAGGAGAAATCAATACGACAGGATCTTCAGTTATTAGAATTGGTGAGGACGGCCACCGCAGTAGCTTTACATATAATGCACAAAAACAGGGGTACATCCCCCAAAATGGAGGTACCGAGTGTTTAACTTATCGCCAAAACGAGTGGATTTATCAGACTGGGGGACAAAAAACATCCAGTCATTACAATACCAAAGGGCAACTCACTTTTTTAAGTGATTTAGACGGACACGCGTATCATTTCACCTACATTGATGATCAACTTACTACTATTAGCAGTAACAGTGGCAAACAACAGGTTACCTGGTCCTTTAAAAAAGGCCTGCTACAAGATGTTATTACTACAAGCGAAGGAACAACCATTCACCACTTGCATTATGAGTATGATGGGCAAAACCGACTGCACCATGTCAATCGCGATTTGGGTGAAGGAAAAATATATTGGATTACTTATGACTATGCGGGAGATTCAAACCGCATAACAGATATAAAGCAATCAGATGGAACCAAGCTCCATATCGACTATGACATGCAGGGGCGCGTCAAAAAACTTATTGATGGTGCTGGGCGGGAAACTTCTTACGCTTATGAGGCAGGTAAAACTACAGTTACCGATGGATTTGGGGAGTCATGGACCTATTATTACGATGATAAAAATCGGCTGACTGGTATTGATGGCCCGAATAAATACCGCATTCGTTATCAATATGAAGGAGCCTATTTAAAATCTATAACTCAAGGGAATCAAGTATGGAATTTTCGTTATAACAAACAAGGTGATTGTATCTTTATTGAAGAGCCGGACGGTAAGATAACCCAGCGTTTTTATGACTTGGCTCATCATGTTATTGCGGAAACTCACTATCAATCCTTTGATGAAAACCATAACCCGATGCAACCGCAAACCGCCCGCTATATTTACGATGAGAAGGGGCACTTACGATTTAGCATTGCAGCCGATGGCACGATAACCGAGCGCCGTTACGATACCGAAGGACAATTATTAAATACTCGATGCTATCTGCGAAACACCTATGATCTAATGACTATAGATGAAGAAAAACTGCCAACAGTAGAGCAATTACAAACTTGGATAGCCCAACAAAATCCTCAGGATATAAGTCTGGTCTCCTATCAATATGATTGGCGAGGCCAACTTATTGAAGAGATTCATTATGCAGAAGTAGATGCTTCTGGACAGGGTGTATTAGAAAAAAAATCACTCAGAACACGCTATAGTTATGATGCTGCGGGCCGCCTTATCGAAAAAAGCACTCCTGGAGAATTGGGCTGGAGCAGTACCTATTATTTTTATGATGATTTAGGTCGCTTAACACAGTCAATTGATAACCATCAAAATACGCAACGTTTTGAATACGATGATACACACCAGCGTATTATTCAAACCGATGCCAATGGATTGCAAACCATACGCATTTATGATGGAAGTGGGTTATTGCTTTCAATAATAAAAGTAGATGCTACTCATAATTATGGCACTATTTACTATACCTATGATCAGGCAGGTCGTCTTATTACTGAAACAGGAGTTGATGGACTTACTGCCTACACCTTTTATGATGCTCAAGGGCGAATTAAAGCTAAAGTGAATGCGCAAGGACTAGTCACTGAGTTTCAATACAACGATGAAGGACAGGTTGTCCGCACCTGTCAATACGAACAAGTAATTTCAACAGCGAGTTGGGATAAGCACCCACCATCCTATGATTCGGTTAAACCCTCAGCTACCACACAAGACAGAATCAGTCAGACAGTATACAACCAATATAACCAGTTAGCTTATAAAATTGATTCTATAGGTGCGATTATTGCTTATCGCTATGATGCAAATGGGCAGATGATTTCATCAACCGCCTATGCAAATAAACTGTCAGACTTTAACCCAAAGCATGTATTAACTTTTAATGAGGTTAAGATTAAAGATGACTCTAAAGACCGCACCAATTCTTACTACTATGATTCAATGGGACGACTTCAAGGTGAAATAAATGGCGAAGGATACGCAGTGGCGTACACGTATGATCGTTTAGGAAATTTAATTGAATCATGCCGTTACTTCA
>JAUXYG010000139.1 GCA_030694525.1 Legionella sp.
ATATGCCCTGCCAATAGCAGGTGCTATTTGTTCATAAGATTTATCCTGTAGAGTCACATGTATCCCACGTAATGCACACCAGGCGGCTATATCACCACCCATAACACCCGCACCAATTACATGAACATGTTTTGCTTTAAAATTGCTGTCTTTTGCAAAGCCTTTTAAGCGCTCGCGCAAGAAAAAAGCGCGAATGAGATTTTTCGATGTATCTCCCGTAGAAACTAATTGCTCCACAGAATCAGCTTCTTTTAAATAGGCCCGATCACCAAAACCACCCTCTTTTTCCCAGAGATCAATTACCGCATAGGGTGCTGGGTAATGCTCTTTGCGTACCCGTTTAGCTACGTTATGACGCATTAAATAGGCTATGGGTTTCCTCAACCATGTGCTATTCGTTAATCCTTCAATAAAAGAAGGACGATGTCTTGGGGGTTTATTTTTAATAAAGTAGATAGCAGCTCTTTTTAATTGGCGAATAGGAACCACATCATCAATCATACCGAGACTTTTAGCCTTGGCAGCAGGAATAGCGCTACCCGTTAAAATAACCTGGGATAAGGCGTTAAAGCCACCTATTAGGTGAGGTAAACGCACAGTACCACCCCAGCCCGGGTGAATTCCTAACATTATTTCGGGTAATCCAATTCGAGTATCTTTTTCGTCAGTAGCAACGCGATAAGTACAGGCTAGAGCCAATTCAAAACCGCCGCCCATACAAAAACCATCAATCATAGCAACTGACGGAATGGATAATCCCTGCAGACGAGAGAATACCGCTTGCCCTTTTTGTAAAAAATCTACCGCTTGAGCAGGCGTTTCAAATTTGGAAAAGGCATTTACATCGGCACCGGCAATAAAGCCTTTCTCTTTAAGAGAATAGATAATCAAACCAATTGCTTTTTTATCCAGTGAGATTTCATGAAGAATACTGTTTAATTCATCGAGAACCTCTTCATTGATTGTATTAACAGCAGCCCCATTTCTATTAATTCCCAACCACAAAATACTGTCTTTATCTCTTTTTAATTCCCAATTTTTGTAATTATTCATGGTCCTTCACCTCGGTCACGCGTTCAAGATACATAGCTCCGCCCTGCCCACCACCAATGCAGATTGAGGCCATTCCTCGAGATTCATTTTTTTGCTGTAATGACTCTAACAGATGCAATACGATACGCGCACCGCTTGCACCTATTGGGTGACCTGCTGCGATTGCCCCACCATCACGATTTAATTTCTCTTTCGAGGGTGCGCCCATAATTTCTTTTAAGCCCAATTCATTTTTACAGTACTCTTCATCATTCCAGGCTGCCATGCATCCTAAAACTTGTGCGGCAAAGGCTTCATTGATTTCCCAACAATCCATATCATCAGGCTTTAATTTATGCCTTTGTAATATGGGTGTCGCTGCATGAACTGGACCTAGTCCCATTTGCGAAGGATCAAGGGCAGCCCATTCTGAATCAATGATGCGTCCAATCACTTTCAAATTGTATTTTTTAACAGCCTCAGCACTAGCCAACAATAGCAAGCAGGCACCATCAGTAATTTGCGAGCTGTTCCCAGGAGTGACCATTCCATACTTCTTATCAAAAAAAGGCTTTAATTTTGCCAATTTTTCTACTGTAGAATCTGTTCTGACTCCGTCATCCTGGAGATAAGCATGGCCTTTATTATCAATTATCGGAGTTACTTCACCCATTCTGTTTTCTGAGTAAGCTTTGGTCAGCTTTAAATGACTGTCGTTAGCATATTCATCCATTTGCTCACGGGTAATGTCAAAGCGATAGGCAACTTTTTCCGCAGTTTGACCCATATTTAAACCTACTATAGGATCCGTAAGACCTCTAAGTAATGCGATCACTGGAGCAAGGTAAGAGGGTCTGAATTGTGTGACCAAGCTCAATTTTTGCCCAAAACTTCTGGCCCCAAACCAGTTAGCCATCCATCTGGACATGTGCTGATTGAATAATAAAGGAGCATGGCTCATCGCATCGGTTCCACCTGCTAAAACCAGATTACTGCGTCCGCTGGCAATTTGCATTGCAGCGTTATCAATCGCCTGCATGCCCGAGGCACAATTTCGCATCACAGTAAATGCTGGCACTTTATCACCGCATCCAAGTCTTAACGCGATGACGCGAGCAATATTAGCCTCATCAGGACCAGGCATGGCACAACCAATAATCACTTCGTCCAATTCAGTCGGTGAAAAAGGCTGACGATTTAATAAAGCCATTCCGGCAGCTACTGCCAAATCAGAGCCTGAAAAAGGCCCTATGCCCTTAGCTTTCAAAAAAGGGGTCCGGCTACCATCCACCACATATACATCCCGACCTTTTAAATGTGACTGCTGTTTCATTAATTCTCCTTACGGGTCTGCATTAGAGATACTTTAATTTATAAAAATAAAGATTAGCAGTTCTGGGTTGGATTTGGAAATTATATACTGATTTTTAAAAAGAAATTATGAGTTCCTATTTTTATAAATTTTGTTTGAGCATTTAAAGTCTTCTCAGATAAATTTATAATCACTTGATGCGGATTAAGCCCTTTTATCAATTTTTTTTTACATTAAATTTCAAGAGTTATTGACGATGTCTGAAATCCTGATATACTCCGCAACCATTGATTGGAGAGATGGCCGAGTGGTCGAAGGCGCTCCCCTGCTAAGGGAGTATGGGAGAAATCCCATCGAGGGTTCGAATCCCTCTCTCTCCGCCAATCAACGCGCCCGTAGCTCAGTTGGATAGAGTATTTGGCTACGAACCAAAGGGTCGGAGGTTCGAATCCTTCCGGGCGCGCCATTACTTTCAATATTAAAAAGACGAGCTCTTTCCCATTTATGGGGGCACTCTCTCAAGCACACACCACTCTAATGTTAATTCTATAATTTTCAAAAATTTTAAAATCCATCATTTACCCAACACTCTAAGTTACCATAATCCAGAGATATAACATGTTGGGTCAAAATGACCCAACCTACTCATAACTTGCGCTTCTCACAAAAGGGAGGCTCTTTGGATTATTTGTTACATTTCAATAATGAGAATTGAACTTTATATAAATTATTGATTTTACAACTACAAATTTTCGGACTATTATTAAACAGGTAATATGTTTGTACCATATTACTCCTGGGCAAAAATTACTATAACGGAATGTCGTGTTACTGACGGCGTGTGTCAATTATGATAGAAAAGGAGTTGCTATGTTATACTGGGCTTTGATATTTTTAATCATTGCGATTGTTGCTGGTGCTTTCGGTTTCAGAGGTGTCGCATCAACAGCAACTGAAATCGCTAAAGTTTTATTCTTTTTATTCCTGGTTATATTTATCGTATTACTAGTATTTAATCTGTTTGGCGGCGGTACAGCAGCCCCATTACCTCCAGTAGCACCATAGGTCCTTTGCGGGTTAGTATCTATTACATAACCCGCAATATTTCATCTTCTCTTAATAAATAATAATTAAAAATATCGCCTTGGAAAATCCCTAAACAATTATTTAACTCCTTGGGAATATAAAGGGTTTAACAAGGTATACACAGACTTATCCACAGAAAGTGTGGGTAACTTTCAACAAAAAGCGACAAACTCTTAACTGAATAGCCCATATATAGCAAGGCTTTTTAAAAAAATATTTGAACTTTGTTTCATTCAAGGATACAGAATCAAAAAAATATCCACAGAACCTGTTAGTGTGAACTTTAATGCCACACACTGCAGTATAGTAGACGTTCAAGCATTCATGATACACTGTTGCCCTGTTAAATAATTAAAGGTTCGACAATTATGAAAAGCTTAAAACTAATTATAGCGACTTCTCTTTTTGCATTTATTTTGAGTGGTTGTAATGAAGGTCCGGCAGAAAAAAAAGGCAAGCAAATTGATAATACGATTGAAAATGTAAAAAACAAAATTCAGGATAAAGGCCCTGCGCAAAAGGCAGGAGAAAAACTGGATGAAGCTACAGGAAACTAATTTTTATTCAAATCAGTGACCAGGTTAATACCTGGTCCTCATTAATTGTCGTAATTTTAATTCACAGATAATTGACTCACTAAAACCTCTATAAGAACTTAAATGGACGCTTTTCTTGTCTCAACCGGTGCTGTAGCATTAGCAGAAATTGGCGATAAGACTCAATTGCTAGCCTTTATTCTTGCTGCTCGCTTTAAAAAACCGATGGCCATAATTTTAGGAATATTTTTAGCCACATTGATAAATCATACTTTAGCTGGCCTTATCGGCATTTGGATTTCCACCCTCATGAGTCCGCAAGCGCTTCGTTGGCTTCTAGCTTTGTCATTTTTAATTATGGCAATATGGATTTTTCTCCCCGATACCATGGATCAAGAGAAAAAAATTAATATTTCATATTTTGGAGTTTTTGGGGCGACGTTTTTAACATTTTTTCTTGCGGAAATGGGTGATAAAACACAGATTGCTACCGTGATTCTTTCTGCTCATTATAAATCACCTATCCAGGTTATTGCTGGTACTACAGCAGGAATGCTACTCGCTGATGTTCCAGTTGTTTTTCTAGGCAATAAATTATCTAATAAAATTCCTATTCATTGGATTCGAATCGTGGCCAGCGGCATTTTTCTCATTCTGGCCTTCCTGTCTGTGCTTATTTAATTTTAATGTTTTATATAGGTATAAATTGCCTTGGCCATAGATTTAGCGGCACTTTGATCCATTCTAAGCCAAAGCTCAGGCTCTAACATTTCAAGCTCAGAAAGACATAAATTATTATTATTGTCCCACATCACATCAACACGAGCATACACCGGTGTCCACTCCAGCTGTTTGATTATCTTTTCGACAAATGACCTCTCTGGCTCTGATGCGATATAAGGATGTACCGTACCACCAAAGTCATCTTGCACCCGAAAATCACCTTCTTTAACTTTTTTCAATACCGCATGACTGTATGTTCCACCAAACACGATAAAGGAAACTTCACCTTTGGTAGTAATTTGCTCTTGAAACTGTTGCAATAACATATACTCCTGAACATTTAACTGTGTAAAAATGGATTGGTATTCATCAACTGTCTCATTATCAATCAGGTAAGTATGGCGTGCCCCACCTGCGATTGCGGGTTTTAATATAGCCCTTTCCCAACCTGTCATCTCAAGCAATTTTTTTAGTGTTCGTGATTCCTTTCTATCTAAAAACAGAGTCGGAGGTATATTAATGTCTTTTTGCTGTAAGGTCTGAAGATATCTTTTATCTATATTTTCCTGAATTAAAGAATATGAATTAATAAAACATGTTAATTTTGCTGTATTATTAAGCCAAGAGTTAAATTCTTCAAATCGATGAAAGTAGTCCCAGGTAGCACGAAAAAGCGCGTAGGAAGTACTTGACCAGTCAAACTCTTGATCGTCCCACGATTTACGAATAACGTTTAAATCGCATTGCTTTAGTTCCTCTATAAGCAATTTATCTTCCAGAAGAATATTGTCTGTATAATTATTACCGGGTAAGGGATCGACATACTCTCGTTGTGTTAATAGCACTATATCGTATTTTTTTTGCAACATATGAATTCCATCTCTCTAAAAAATTAAATATACATTGAGTGTGTAAAATCGGATGGGACCATTGACCTTATTACCCTAAGAGAACTTTTATCATACAAATATCTGGCTTGTCATCCCTCATTGGGGGGTATCCTCTTATAATTTTAACTTGCACTCATGTTGTTTAATAGTGATATGTCTTTCCCGCACCGGCGGGAACAAGCCATATATTTAACAAAGTACCCCTATATTGGATAGATTCCCGCCCGCGCGGGCTAGGTATCCCTTCAAAACTTTATGCTCATTTATTATTCATAATGGTTATTTATTCACCCCAATACAGCGCGGGAAACATCCAAATATTTAGCAAAATGCCACTTTATTGGATAGATCCCCGCCTACGCGGGGAAGACAACTTATTAATTCACAAAATTATTATGCATTAAAAATTATGAGGGATACCACAGTGCGCGGAGATGACAAACTAAAATTACTCAAGTACCTGATAGAACGTAGTGGCACCTCGCCCTAACTTTTCATACTTGTTATGGTACGTGTTTCAGAACTATGGTTCAATTCCTCTTTTAATTTGGTTTTAGGCGGTTTTGATGGGCTAAATAAAGCACAGCAACTAGCCATCTTTACCATTGGTTTTTGTTTTAAAAAAGAAGCAACCTCAAGTAAATTAGAACGCATTTTCTTATATTTTTCATCTTCTATATTTTTTACAGCAATTATTGATTCATCCATTATTGGATCTTCCATTTCTAATTCTTTCTTGTAAGCTTCATCCATTTTCTTAATTTGTTCCTCGACAAGGTTTAGTGGAGTAAATCCGTTACCATCAGAAACATTTTGGGCTCCATGCATGATCAAAAATTTTAATATGTTTAAACGGCCAGAATAGGCAGCCACATGCATACATGTTTGTAATACATTATTGGGAGGAAAAATAAATTTAGTGTTAATCTTATTACCCACTTTAATGGAAGTTTGCAATTTTTCTAAATCACCGTCAGCTGCGGCTTTAAATAATTGTAGCGCATGTTCCGCATTAAGGTTTAATATCTGCTCGATCTTATCTATTATTTTTTTATCAAGATAATTTTCTGGCTCTAGAACAAGCCGATGCAAGGTTCTGGATTCAGCAATTTTGGTTAAAACTACATTAAACTCCTCTTCAGACAGATCATTTAGACCTGCAAGTTTATTGTGATCTAACATGATAGCGCCAATTACTGGAAAACTGGGCAGTTTATCAACTAAAACTAAGAAATCTTTAATTTTTATAAAATTATTAGCTAAATTTAACAAGTATAAATTGGGGCATTGAGGTAAAACCACAAATAAATCAGCAAAAATTCTCTTTTCCTTCTGATTATTTATAGTTAATTCTTTAAGTGAGCTTAATTTAGGAAGAATCTTTACCAATTTTTTAAAAGGTTTTTCTTCCAATTCTTCAGTAATAACAAGTCGTGTTATTTTAGATAATATACCAGGACTTAATTTATTTGATTTAATTAATTTATTTATTTTAATTAATTCACTGAGTTTAAAGATTTCCATGAGTAATCCTTGTATTTGAGGCAGAGTTGTTTAATGATATATTTAAGGCACAATGCTCAAATATATTACCACTAATTTATTTTTTTGTCATCAATTAAGATTTTCCAAATAGATTTACGGTCGATTTTTCAAAGGAAAATGAGCTCAATATAACGCACTATGTCCAATAATAAGCACGTTTAACCTGTTAAAAAATATGATAAAATTAAATTTTTGATATAGGACAGCTTTAATGTTTCAAAATGCTATTGTAAGAAATCCTTCTTCTTCCTTACTCTCAGGATTAACTACCTCAGCGGAGCTTGGCAAACCCAACATTGAAAAAGCCTTGGAACAGCATGATAATTACATCAATGCTTTATCCAGATGTGAGGTTGAAGTTACTATTCTTCCAGAACTAGTAGCTTTCCCAGATTCCTGTTTTGTTGAAGATGTCGCATTACTTACTCCCTCCATGGCTGTTCTGACGCGGCCTGGTGCTTTAAGTCGTCAGGGAGAAGTAGCTGAGATTGAATCGACTATTGCCTGTTTTTTTAAAAAAATTTCACGAATAGAAGCACCTGGATGTCTTGAGGCCGGAGATGTACTTCAGGTTGAGAACCATTTCTTTATTGGCCTTTCTGCTCGTACTAATGAAGAAGGGGCGCAACAATTAATTCAAATTCTTACTGATCATGGGTATACCGCATCCGTAATTCCTTTAAAAATATTTCTTCATCTGAAAACAGGAGTAAGTTATTTAGGTGAAGGCTATACATTGGTAGGTGGAGAACTCATAAATCACCCTGCGCTTGCGCAGTTAAAACAAATAATTGTGGATCCGTACGAATTGTATGCGGCAAACTGCATCATGGTGAATGGAACAGTGATTATGTCCTCAGGTTATCCCAAAACCCATAAAACCGTAAGCGCCCTCGGATTTCCATTAATTGAATTAGACGTGAGCGAGTTTCGCAAATTAGATGGCGGTTTAAGCTGCCTCTCCTTGAGATTTTAATGACACGTTTGTCGGTATTTAACCTAACCTTAATTACCGTATGTTCGGTGGACAGCATCAGAAATCTTCCCGCTGCAGCGCTGGCCGGGAGCCAATTAGTTAACTATTTCATTCTCGCCCTGATTTTTTTCCTTCTTCCCTGCGCCATCATTTCCATTTGGTTTTCCAGGCAGTCGGATCAAGGCATTTACGGCTGGGTAAAAAAAGGGTTAGGTATTAATTCAGCGTTTGCAGCAGTATGTTTTCAGTGCTTTCAAAATGTATTAATCTATCCAACACTTTTAAGTTTCATAGCGGGCACTTTACTATACACGCTATCTCCGAAGCTTAGTGAGAATAAATTTTATCTGTTTGCACTAATTATTACTCTCATTTGGGGGTTAACCTGGGTTAATTTAAAAGGTATCCGCTTATCCAGTAATTTTAATGCATTTTGTTCCATCACCGGATTATTGATCCCCTTTGCTATTATCCTGATCATGGGATTCTACTGGTGGCTTACGCAGACCAACGGAGAAGAGAACCTATTACCAACCGCAACGCCCTACTCCTGGACATCACTGACGGCCATCATTCTTTCATTTTGTGGGATTGAATTAGCTGCCGTTCATGCTGAAGAAAGTCAGCCCGAGGCTTTTCCGAAAGCTATATATAGTTCCGTTTTAATCATTTTTTTTTCCATGCTCTTTGGAGCACTCATCCTGGCAATGATAATCCCGGCCAATAAACTTAATTTTATAAGCAGTATTCCCCAGTTAGTTCAATTATTTTGTACCAAAATGAATTGCAACAATCTTGCATTCATCATCAATGGACTCATAGCAATAGGATGCATTGGGGCAGCTAATAATTGGTTAATAGCACCGATTAAAGGGCTCGGGTTTGCAGCAAAAGATGGGTTAATGGACCAGCGTTTGTCTTCTCTTAATAAAAATAATGCTCCAGCAACTTTATTAATCTTACAGGCTACTTGCGTTACTTTAATCAGCACCCTATTTTTAATTATTCCTTCAATTAATTCCTCTTATTGGATCATGCTCAATGCAGCAACTCAAATAAATCTATTGATGTACTTATTATTTTTTATCAGTGCGATTAAAATTGTTACTCATAATCACTTTAGGAACAAAGCCAGAATAATCATCACTGCCTGTTTTGGATTAATCGGCACTGGAGTGACGTTGTTAGTGAGCCTGCAGCCCCCTGAAGCGCTCCATTTTAAATCCCAACTTACTTATTCTCTATTTGGTGGCTCGTTTTTAATCGCAATCAGCCTTTTCCCGATATGGGCTCAACGGAAAAGAAAAACTCACTTTAATAATGTGAGATGAGCCTGTTCTATCTTATTGATTTTAATACTTATTAATATAACCAATAACATATATTCTAATAAAAAAATTCCGTTGTATTTCATTAAGGATTAAATTAAATTAATTATAAATGATCATTCTGACCAAATATTGTGTATAATGGTGCCCGATAAAACTTAAAAGGGAAATTGATATGGAAACTAGACTCGATACATCTTTAATTAATCTGCCTAAAGAACTTTGTGGGATAATTCTTGACAATCTGAATCTAAAAAATATTTGGTCATTAGAACTTTCCTGCCGTGCTTTAAATAAATTACTTTCAAAGATGCCCCTAATAATAAAGAGGGTAGAATTGGAAAAAAAATTCCCTCACGAATCGTACCTGATTTTAAATCAATTCCCTACTCTATTGGAATTGGAATCTAAACCAGCTCAGGAATTTCAACAAAACTTGGAAAAAAACAGTTTTTATCATTATAAAACCCGTGATAAATTAAGTTTCTCTAGTAAAGATATGGAAAAACTAAAAACAATCCCTGATCTATTCAGGCTGATTAAGGCTGGAGATAGCAACACCATTAGTCAAATATTTCAAATAAAAGACACTAAAACCCCACCCCCTAATGACCTATTCCAATCTGAAAATACACCCCCACGTGAACCTTTAAAAATAGATTTCGATGACTTAACTGTAATATACAAAATCCGTGATAATAATAATCTGTCTTTAATAGATTGGGCAATTAAGATGGACATGCAATCATTACTAAACCATTTTAAGCTGATCGTAGATGATTGGAAGTTCGCCCTGAATGGGCATTCTGGAGGAATGGATTTCGGAATGGGTGTATATCAAAATAATAATCAGGACAGTTTACTTCAATGGTCGATTACTCTCCAACAACCCGAAGCAAAAGAACGCTCAAAGTCCAAGAATCTTCCAATTAGAGAAAAAAATATTTATGGTGAAACACCCATGCATTTAGCTGCGCGCAATAAAGACCTCAGCTGGCTGATAGAGCTTCATGCACTAAAATCTTTGGGAAATCGCGCCTTAAATGATCTCGATAACCAAAATTATACCCCGTGGCATTCAGCCGCATCTGTGGGAAATATTGACGCAATTGAGTTTTTATTAAATAGCGGTGCTCCATTGCCAATGACTCCGTCCCTTAATAATGAATTAACTAAAGAAGAACAATTAAGGATACACAATAAGTCAATAAAAAAACTGATCAGATTAATGGGTACCCAACTTCACATGAACCATAGACAACATTCCCATACCTCCGTGTTGCATATTTTAACCCAATATTTTGAAGCGAAATGGCTAGACTATTTTTTCAATGACTTATTTAGTGAATTGAAGAAAGAAATATCGAAAATTAAGAATGAAATCAATATAAATTTAAACAATGACAAATCATTATTGCTCCAGGATAAACTTATCCGGCTTAAAACTCAATTTCATATCCTTCAAGCTCATTATGCTGCCATTAATCAACAAAACCCTGAAGGACTTAGTGCTCTGCAACTCGCTGAAAATCTAAATGATAAGAGTAAAGTTGAAATCCTGCTAAGACATGGTGCCCACATTAATTTAGAGACAAATAAATTGCACAACAATAATAATGTGATAAAAAATGAGACAAATGAAGAAGCAACTCCCTCAAATAGAGAAGCGGCTTTGGCCAAATTAAAAACATACATCGCAAAGTTAGAACCCAAGCGTGATCAGAAAAAAAACAGCATATTTGGAAGAAAACCTAACGATAAATTGATTGCTGCAAAGGTTTTACAAGATGTTCTGTTAGGTAGTAAACCAATATATGTACTAAATCAACACAGAGATATTCTAAATAAAGGAACTCTGGAGGAAATCATAAATGAAGCAGAACTGATACAAAAAGATGCATCAAACCATAACTATCTCAAATTATAATCCAAAAACATAAACCCTGTTTCGTCCTGCTGCCTTAGCAACGTGCAATGCGTTGTCGGCAGCGGCGATTAATTTTTCGCAGGTTAAACCATCTGTAGGGTATGAAGCCACGCCAAAGGAACACGTTAGCTCGATGGGTATAGCGCCATATAAAATGGGTGATGCGGATATCATTGCCCTTAATTGCTCAGCCCTGTTACTCGCATGTTCTTTTGTCATTTGCGGCAATACTAATAAAAACTCCTCTCCACCATAACGACAATATATATCACTAATGCGTGAATTATTTTTAATCAGCTCCCCAAAAACGCGCAATACTTTATCACCGGCCAAATGCCCGTAGTGATGGTTAAGCATTTTAAAATTATCCAAATCTGCCATAATAATACTTACCGGATGACCATTGCGTCCTGCCAAAGTTAATTCAAGGCTTATCCTTTCCTCAACAAATTTACGATTGTAAAGGCCCGTTAAAGAGTCATGAGTAGAGAGTTCGATTAACCGCTCTTTTAATAAACACACTTCATGCTGCGCCCTGGCATGTTCTGTTATATCAATAACCAGGCTCAAAATGACCTTTTTCCCCTCCATCTCCACCACACTGCTTTGAATCTCAATATCAATCACCGCTCCATTTTTATGGAGCCCTTTAAATTTATAATTAACCTGTTCCCTCTCTCCAGTTAATCGTTGACGAATTTTTTCTGCAACCAGGGGTCGATCGTTTAATGTCGCCACATCCAAAGGTCCCATCTGCCTCACTTCTTCATCCGTATAACCAAAAATTTCGTTAAATTTCGGATTTGAATAAGTAAACAGGCCATTATCGATAATAACTACGCCGGCTAAAGATTGATTGAGCAGACCATGCAGTTTTTTTTCTGCTTTACTTAAGGCATGATTCATTTTTTCATTTTCATGCTGCAACATGTTTAATTCTGTGGTTAAAAGACGTACTTGTTGTTCAAGCATCACCACAGTTTGGAGAAGTTCTGGAGCATTAGTTTCCTTCGCTCTGGTCATGAGGGTATCAATGATTGATTTTAAATGGTCTATTTCATCCTTAGCCAAGTCAGCAGGATTGGTGTCAAACCGCTCGTTATCAAGCTGGTTCTCAGAGCTTAAATCTGAGCCTTGCGCCTGAGACATCATGTTCTCCACTAACCAGTTAATTAAAAACCTGCGATATATTACTTTAAGTATAGAATACAAGTAATTTAAATTGATCAGTTAAATCGAAGTTCAACTTTTATCTATTGATTTTTAAATAAAAATTAAAACATTAACTATACTGAAATAAAACCAGGGACACTTGAGGCAGAGAAGGATGAAAATCACACGTAATATGATGAACAAGGCTGTGGAAGCCAAGGTCATTTCAGCTGCCCAGGCAAAAAAACTGATTAATTTTTGTAAAGAGCTCCCCGAACAAGGCCCCGAATTTAATTTAACAAACGTTCTTTATTATTTTGGCGGACTGATTGCTATCGGCGCGATGACCCTTTTTATGACCTTGGGTTGGGAAGCCTATGGAGGCGCTGCAATACTGCTACTCTCCTTATCTTATGCTACTTTAGGTATTGCGTTAGCCAATAAATTTGCTAAGAAAGGTTACCCTGTACCTGCAGGGATTTGCGCCACTTTTGCTGTTTGTCTTACCCCATTAGCTATTTATGGTTTTCAGCGAGTAATGGGCTGGTGGCCAGACGACACGACCTACCAAAGTTTTCATACCTATATCAAATGGCATTGGATTTTTATGGAATTAGGTACTCTTGCTGTGGGCATCATCATGGCATGGATTTATCGTTATCCCTTTATGATTATGCCTATTGGTGTCACTATGTGGTACATGTCGATGGATTTGACCAGCATGATCAGCGGTAACTATAATTATGAACTTGCTGCCATGGTATCCATGTACTGGGGAATAATTACATTACTCATTGCTTTTTGGGTTGATATTCGATCCACCAATTCTGCGGATTACGCGTTCTGGCTATACCTTTTTGGAGTATTAGCTTTTTGGGGCGGTTTGACGCTGCAACATTCAGATCGTGAATTATCCAAATTTGCTTACCTCTGTATCAATATTTTAATGGTACTAACCGGAGTTATCTTAACCCGGAAAATTTTTGTTATTTTTGGCGCATTAGGATGCTGCATTTACTTAGGGCATCTGGCATTCAAGGTCTTTCAATACAGCTACTTGTTTCCTGTCACGTTAACATTGTTTGGGGTAGGCGTTATCTATCTGGGGATTCTCTGGCAAAAAAACGAACTTTATTTAACTCAAAAAATTCGTTCATTACTCCCAAAACCCATACAGGACCTCCTTAACTCAAGGGATGACATGGCCTAGTTCATACACGAAGGAATACTTTACGATGGTATAAAAATAAAACCAGTGTAAAATTTATAATTAAAAATACCATAGAATACAGCAGGTTAGCATTGGCCATGCCATAAGCACCAAATAAATAATCAGCAAGGTACCCTCTTAAGTTATCACGGGTTCCGTTTGATAATTGAAAAATGAACATAAACTGAATTTTTAATAATAACGCATGAAATACAAAAGCAAACAATGCATTCATCCCGAACACTTTAAACGGGAAAGACCATTTTCTATAGCCCAGAAGATCAATAAGGGCAAAGCACCATGCAAAAATAATTAGAGAATAACCGCTACTCCATAAAACGTAAGAGCTAGTCCATAAGTTTTTGTTGATAGGAAAAGTATAATTCCAAGACCAACCCAGGATTAGAAATAAGATACCGGTAATACTCATAAAATAAAATTGCCTGATTTTTGGAAGAGCGCTTAGAAGCAATTGACCTGTTAAAACCCCACATAAGGTAGTAGCGATCGATGGAATCGTACTAAAAAAACCTTCTGGATCATAAACCTTAGCGAGTAAATGCCTGGGTGAAAATAAGAGCTGATCAAAATATGCAACCCAGCTTCCTTCTATACTTAATTGGTTATTTCCATAACCGGGCACAGGGATTTGAGTCATAAAAAGCCAATACACCCACAATAAAGTGAGGAATATTAAAATCTGGGTTTTAACCTGGGTATTCACATAAATATAAGAACAGACCAGGTAGCACACAGCAATACGCTGCAATATCCCATAAACTCTGACACTTAAATCAAAGTGATAAGGAAAAGCGTTTAGAAATATCCCAAGCACAAATAATAAAAGACTACGCTGAATTATTTTCAGATAAAGCTGTTTTTTATTTTGAACATTTATTTGATGCTTTAAGCTAACCGCTGTGGTTAATCCCACAATAAATAAAAACGCAGGAAACACTAAATCAGCCCATGTCGCACCATGCCAGTAGGCATGTATTAACATAGGGTAAGAACCATTTCCCTGGCTGTTAACTAAAATCATTAATACAATAATTAGCCCGCGAAATACATCAATGGATAATATCCGCTTATTTTCTTGCACCCCAACATCCATAAAGCATCACGTATTTGTAAAAAACAGGAGCAGAGTAGCATTTTAAATTTTTGAAATAAAGATGGGAAATAGTTTGTTAAATAACATGATAAGTTTAAAGGAGAGCATCAACAGTTCCTATCAAAACGAAAGTGAGGGATTTCAAGAGTTAAGAAGCCCTCCACCCTTTTGATAAAGGTAATGTTTAAATCAGGATAACTCTGGTTTAAAGAGAACAAATCTAGATAACAGAGCAAATAGCCTAATTTAATTGTGCCCTCCTATATGAAAAAATCAATTAACCTTGTATGGTATTAATTAACAGATCTTTTTGAAATTCATGATGATTAATAAAAAAGAACGCACTTTATTGTTTGCCAATAATCTTTGGTATCTTTCTGAAGGAATGCTCGGGCCATTATTTGGTATTTATTGCGCAAAATTTCATTCTTCACCCTTAGATATCTCATGGGTGTGGGCACTCTATCTCATCTCAGTAGGTATTGTGGTCATTGGCCTGGGATATATATCTGATTTCATTTATAAAGAGAAACTACTTGTTCTTGGTTACGCGCTGCAAACCATATTCACTTTCTGTTATATTTTTGTGGGCTCTAAAACTCAATTAGCCCTATTACAAATTGGCCTTGGAATATCAGGTGGTCTGTCAACAACGACCTGGTATGCACTCTACGCTCGCTTTGAAGATAAGGCGCATGAAGGGTTAAATTGGGGATTAGCCAATGGTCTCGCCAGTATCTATACCGGGGTGGCACTATTATGTGGTGGCGTTATCATCGCGAACAGCTCATTTGAAACCCTGTTTTCCATTATGGGCGTCATTCAGCTTATGGCTACAATTTATGTGAGTCGGCTTTTGTTTTTGGATAAACCCAATTTATTGAAACGTTTTAAATCAGGTAAAATAGCAGACGCCCCACCTCAACCTAATTAGACTGATGGAACGCTACGCTTCTTACCTTTTATTCTTGAGACAAATTAATGATTGCACTCAAATTCATTCCCAATAATCTACAGTTGACTTTTTAGTTAAAAAATTTACCAGTGCCATGTGCTGCTCCATTTCCTCCGGAGTGGGCTCCAGAACTATGGGATTCGATAAATGCAGTTCTGCAATGTGTTCTACATAAATTTGCGACTCTTTTGCAGCTGAATCTGCTTCTGCAAAAAGACTGGTTTGTCCACCGGTCATCGCTAAATAGACAAACGCCAGAATTTCCGCATCGAGTAACGCGCCGTGCAGTTGGCGATTTGAATTGTCAATATCATAACGCTTACACAAAGCATCGAGACTATTACGTTGCCCCGGGTGCTTTTCTCGGGCCAATACTAAGGTGTCAAAAATATCACAATAGTCTTCCAGCTTCTTTTTCCATTTTATCTGCTTTAATTCAGAGTTTAAAAAACCCACATCGAAGGGTGCATTATGAATTATGACCTCTGACCCACCCACAAATTGCAAGAATTCAGAGACTATGTCGCTAAATAAGGGTTTATCTTTTAAAAATTCGGAACTGATTCCATGGACCCGATATGCTCCTTCGTCCACTTCTCGTTCAGGATTTAAATAAACATGGTAGTGTTTTCCTGTTAATTTTCTATCAAATAGTTCCACACACCCAATTTCAATTACTCGATGACCCTGCTCATGGCCAATACCAGTGGTTTCAGTATCTAATATAATCTGTCGCATCGATAACACTCTTTATTTTATAATGATAATTCTTCTATACCTTGATTGGCTAACGCATCAACCATATCATTTTCCACATGACCTGAATGACCTTTAACCCAATGCCATGTTATTTTATGGGTGTTGGCAAGACTATCCAGCAATTTCCAGAGATCGGCATTTTTAACCGGTTCCTTTTTGGAATTACGCCAGCCATTCACCTTCCATCCCTTTAACCAATCCATCATTCCTTGTCTCAGGTATTGCGAATCAGTATATAAATCCACCTCACAAGGGCGCGTTAATGACTCAAGCCCTTTAATAGCAGCCATAAGCTCCATGCGATTATTAGTGGTATGTGCTTCACCGCCATGCAACTTTTTTTCTTTTCCATTATACCGCAATAACACCCCCCACCCTCCTGGGCCGGGGTTACCTTTGCAGGCTCCATCAGTGTAAATAATGACGCTCACTCGCTCAACACTCATAAAAATAAATCAGGGCGTAATGGTACATTATTATCCATAGCATAACGAGAAAAATCAGTAATTCCGTTCTGTTTTAATACGTCTTCATCAATAAAAAAATTACCCGTACAAGTACTTGATGGTTGATTTAAAATCCAGTGCGCTGCATCCGCCATAATTTCTGGTTTTCGACTGGCCTTGTAAATTTCCTCAGGGAAATGCACGCGAATAGCATCAGTTGCAATAGTAGTCTTTGGCCATAATGAATTTACCCCTATTCCAGCTTTGGCAAATTCTTCTGCAAGACCTAAGGTACACATGCTCATTCCATATTTACTCATGGTATAGGCCAAATGAGGGCCAAACCATTTTTTATCCATATTAAGGGGGGGAGATAACGTTAAAATGTGAGGATTGGAACTTTTTAATAAATGAGGTATCGCCGCTTGCGAACACGCATAAGTGGCGCGCGCATTAACTTCCTGCATCAAATCATAACGTTTCATCGGAGTGTTTAGGGTATCTGTAAGACTAATCGCACTGGCATTATTTATTAAAACATCCAGTCCGCCAAAAACTTCTATCGTTTTAAGTACAGCCTTTTGAATTTGCTCATCATCACGGACATCGACCTGTAAAGGGAGAGCCTGACCACCTAATGCTTCAATCTCTTTTGCAACAGTATAGATAGTACCTTCCAAACTGGCATGAGGTGTCGCCGTTTTGGCAGCAATAACAATACACGATTTTTCAGCAGCAAACTTTAAAGCTATTTCTCGCCCAATTCCTCGACTTCCACCCGTTATAAATAATATTCTGCTCATTTTTATTTCCCTAACTTAATACCGCCAATCCAACTTAAAACTAATTTTAAAAACCTGCCATAGGGTGGATACAACCAGCTCACAGTGGCAAATTTGCTTTGAATAAAGACAGGTTTTAGTTTAGAAAATGTATCAAATCCCTCTTTACCGTGATAATGACCCATTCCACTATTTCCCACGCCACCAAAAGGCAGATCATCCACCGCAATGTGCATTAACGTTTCATTTACAGTGAAGGCCCCTGACAAGGTATTGGTTAATAATAACTCCTGCTCTTCTTTATCTTCGCCAAAATAATACAAGGCGAGAGGATTTGGTAATTCATTTACAAAAGATATAGCTTCTTTAATTGTTTTATATTCAACAACCGGTAATAAAGGACCAAAAATCTCTTCCTGCATGACGGCCATATCCTTAGTTACATTAAAAAGTAAGTACAAGGGCATCTTATTACTACGATTATCCAGTTCACCAAACGTCACAATATGAGCGCCCTTGGCTTTTGCATCTTCAAGCATTGCCAATAGTCGCTCTTTATGATGAGTGGATATGATGTTCGAATAATCATTATTCTTCATTAAATTCGGAAAATAGCTTGCAACACAACGATTAAATTCCTCCTCGATTTTTTTATCCCATCCAGTGGGAACCAATAGATAATCAGGTGCAATACATGTCTGTGCTGCATTGAACATTTTACCCATGAACAATCGGTTAAAATATTGCGAATTCATAGAGCTGGATAAAATAGCGGGTGATTTTCCTCCCAACTCCAAAGTAACGGGGGTGAGTTGTTCGCTGGCAGCCTTCATTACCATTTTTCCCACTTTGGTTGAGCCTGTAAATATCAAATGCCCGAAAGGTAATGAAGCAAATTTTTGAGCTACTTCGACATCACCGTTTATTACTTGAATGAACTGTCCAAGATGATGTTTTTTTATTAATGATTGAAGTGCTAATCCAGTCTGTGTGGATAATTCCGACATTTTGATCAGGACACGATTACCCGCTGCCAGAGCATAAATCGCAGGCACCAAAGCAAGATAGACCGGATAATTCCAGGGAACCATATTTCCAACTATTCCTAAAGGCTGGGGAAGAGTATACGCTTTAGCCGGTGCGAGCAACCAGGATACATCCCGTCTTTTTTTCTTCATCCATTGGCCGGTGTTTTTTAGGCAATATTCGATGGACCTAATTGTTGGAAAAATTTCGAGAAACAAAGTTTCCTCTTCGGAACGGTGGCGATAATCTTTATTAACTGCGGCAACGAGGAGCTTTGCATCCTGCTGCAAAGCCTTTTTTAAAACTGATAAGACTCGCCTTCTTTCATCTAATGTGGGATAAAAATTTAATTGATGTTCCTTTTTTAATGAATCAAATGAGGTATTGATGTCCATATTCCCTGTTCCTTAAAAATTCCGTTTAGAAATGGTGCACAAAGTCACCTGCTAACAACTTATTTTTTATCATGGCAATATCAGGCGCAAAATAGCGATCTTTATCATAATGGCTGACTACTGAACGAATTTCATCATAAATTCGATTTAAATGAACCGATGAGGTTAATGGTTTATGGAATTCAAGACCCTGGCATGCTGCCAGCAATTCGATTGCTAAAATAGTGGCCGTATTATCGTTCATTTCATGTAGTCGACGTGCCGCGTTGGTGGCCATGGACACATGATCTTCCTGATTCGCAGAAGTGGGTATGCTATCGACACAATGAGGATGTGCCAATGCTTTATTGTCGCTGGCGCACGATGCAGCAGTGACATGGGGAATCATAAAGCCTGAATTTAATCCGCTTTCCTTTACTAAAAACGCAGGTAATCCGCTAAAATTTTTATCTATTAAAAGAGCGATACGACGTTCCGCATTAGCACCAATTTCTGCTATGGCTAGAGCGAGATTATCGGCGGCCATGGCAATTATTTCACCGTGAAAGTTACCACCAGATAAGATATCAGCTTCCTTGGGAAAAACTAAAGGATTATCTGAAATTGAATTCACTTCAACCTGCAATGTGTCTCGGACAAAATTCATTTGATGTAAAACAGCGCCCATTATTTGCGGCTGGCAACGCAAAGAATAGGGATCCTGAACCCGATTACAGTCACGGTGTGATTCCCGTATGCCACTGCCAACCAAAAGCTCCCGGTACATGGCAGCCACATCCGATTGGGCCTTATGCCCTCGTGCTTTATGAATGCGTTCATCAAAAGGAACATCACTCCCACGCGCCGCATCCACGGATAAAGCACCGGCAACAATGGCTGTCTTAAATAAAATTTCGGTGGTGAAAAAAGCGCTTATCGCTAATGCCGTGGATACCTGAAGTCCATTTAATAATGCCAACCCCTCTTTCGCCTCAAGCTCTAAAGGAGATAAACCGGCAATTCTTAAACCTTCTTCAGCTGTTATAATTTTGTTATTATACCGGACATTTCCCACCCCCAATAAAGGTAAGGACATATGGGCAAGTGGGACCAAATCTCCAGATGCCCCAACGGAACCTTTTGCGGGGATACACGGGTAAACCTGATGATTATATAAGGAAATTAACGCTTCAATAAGCTTCAATCTTACCCCTGAATAACCTTGTGCCAAATTATTAATTTTTAACAATAAAATTAAGGCAACCACATCATCGGAAAGTAACTCACCCGTACCGCAGGCATGAGAAAGCACAATATTATATTGTAACTCTTTTAAATTCTCAGTGGAGATGGTTTGATTGGCCAGTGAGCCAAAACCGGTATTAATACCATAAACGGTTCGTTTCTCGTCTAAAACCTTTTTAACTGTTTGATGAGCGGCCTCAATGAGGCTGTACGCGTTTTTGGTTAAGGAACATTTCTGACCTTCAACTAATGCCAGGTGGAGTGCCGAAAGCGTTAACTGTCCTGGATTAATTAATAATTCAGCCATCACTGCTCTCCTCTAGATTCCATAGGTAACCAAAGATTATTCTCTCTGGCACATTTTTTTGCCAAAGTATATCCCGCATCAGCATGACGCATCACCCCTGTTGCCGGATCATTAACCAGAACGCGCGCGAGCCGTTTGGCCGCTGCATCCGTACCATCAGCAACGATGACTACTCCTGCATGTTGAGAAAATCCCATGCCAACGCCCCCTCCATGATGGATACTAACCCAGGTGGCACCTCCGGCGCAGTTGAGCAGTGCATTAAGTAAAGGCCAATCAGAAACTGCATCACTGCCATCAAGCATCCCCTCCGTTTCGCGATTAGGACTGGCAACAGATCCTGAGTCCAGATGATCTCTGCCAATAACGATAGGTGCTTTAACTTGCTTATTTTTAACCATCTCATTAAACGCCAGAGCAAGACGCACTCTGTCTTTTAACCCTACCCAGCAAATGCGGGCGGGCAATCCTTGAAAAGCAATTCGATCTTTGGCCATATCCAACCATCGATGTAAATGAGGGTTGTCTGGAATTAATTCCTTAACCATAGCATCCGTAGCATAAATGTCTTCCGGATCACCGGATAAGGCAACCCAGCGAAATGGGCCTATTCCTTCGCAAAATAAGGGACGAATGTACTTGGGAACAAATCCTTCAAAAGCAAAAGCGTCTTTTTCCCCTGCTTCTAATGCCATTTGGCGGATATTGTTGCCATAATCAAAAACAGGAATGCCACGTTTTTGAAACTCAAGCATGGCATGGACCTGCTTTGCCATCGACTGTTTCGCTGCGTCTACTACCTCGTGCGGAGCACTAATACGCATGGCAGCAGCTTTCTCTAATGTCCAGCCTAAAGGTAAATAACCATTTAAAGGGTCATGAGCACTGGTTTGATCGGTGACCATACATGGTGTGGCGCCACGTTCAAGTAATTGAGGAAAAAGTTCCGCCGCATTACCTAAAATAGCGACAGATAAAGGTTCCTTCCGCTGACAGGATTCATTGATCCAGTCTAAGGCCTCATCAAGGTTTGTGGTATACCGGTCCAGATATCGAGTTTTAATACGCTTTTCTATGCGGGATATATCACACTCTACCGCAAGTACGCTCGCACCAGCCATAGTGCCAGCTAAAGTTTGGGCACCACCCATGCCTCCAAGACCTCCGGTTAAAATCCATTTCCCTGATAAATCCCCATCATAATGCTGCCTGGCCGCTGCAATAAATGTTTCATATGTTCCCTGAACAATGCCTTGCGAGCCAATATAAATCCAGCTTCCTGCAGTCATTTGCCCGTACATCATGAGCCCTTTTTTATCTAATTCATTAAAATGTTCCCATGTAGCCCAGCGTGGAACCAAATTTGAATTAGCAATCAGAACTCTCGGAGCATCTTCATGAGTCGTGAACACCCCTACTGGCTTTCCAGACTGAATCAAAAGTGTCTGATCATTATCTAATACTTTGAGTACCTCAAGAATTTTATCAAAGCAAGACCAGTTTCTGGCAGCTTTCCCCAGTCCCCCATAAACAATCAAATCATCAGGATTCTCAGCTACCTCTGGATCCAAATTGTTACAAAGCATCCGAATGGCCGCTTCAGTAAGCCAACTTTTTGCCTGTAGTTGATTCCCTCGGCTCGCTCTGACAGACCGCTTCTCAACGCTTTTACTCATGCTGAATTCTCCATAATTCCAAAGTTGCTAATATCATACACGAGAGAGCTTTTGCCGGGAATCGGGTATCATGGTTATTCGTTCTGATGGAACTTTTGCAATCTTTGCGCTTTCTTAACATTGAATTTAAAATGATTTTTATGTATAATAAGAGAGCATTTGCGGCATGTTTAATTAACCAGTGTGCTGGCATTTTAGGGACATTATTAACTTGGTATAGGGATTTTCAACAATTGAATCAATTTATCAATTACGGATAAATTTGTAGAGGTGATAGCCGTGTCCCAAGTCTTAATTAAAAAACTAAAAGCTAATCTATTAAATCATTTCCAATCAAAAATGCAGTCATTATGGATAGAGCATAATGATAATCAAATAAAAGAAGATGTAAAAAATCAAGTTTTTTGGGCTGAGAAAGAATGGGCTTCTAAACATGAAACATTTTCTGATGATCCCAATCTTGAAACCAAAACAATTCATGGAGTTAAAGTACCCGCATACCTTTCTATGTATATTGATGAATCAACTATCAGAAGCAGGGTCAAACAGGAATACATAAAAAAATTTAATGAAGAGCAATGGAATAATTCTCACAGCTCAGAAGAGTCCCTATCTGAAGTTTTTGGTAACATAATAGATGAGTTAAACCCTGAATTAGTTCTTGAGTCATTATTCAAACGACATCCCTGGTTAACCGAGGAATTAAAGCACCTTGAATATATTGATGGAGAGGCTGGTACAATAAATGAATTGCTAGCATACAAATTTATCTACCAATTATTCAACGACGTAATTACAAATGGACCAAATAAAATTAAATGGTCATGGGATACCACTAACAAATTGCGAAATAATAAAAATTGGTGCTCTTTTTCTCCTGAGACTCTTGCTCTAAAAATAGATCATTTCCCAGTTAGTGATATAGTTAAGCTATATTCCGAAAGCTCCCCTTTACTCTTAGGCGCTGAGACTAATGTAAAACACTTATTAGATCATAACTTTACCAGACTTGATATGTATCGCGTCCTGGGGAAAAATTTTGCCGAACACTGCCGTCCTCAATGGAGCAATACTATACCTCAAACTCATATGGCCCCCCTTTAGTGCAGATGAGTTGCATCTCTTGTCACAATCTGATTTAAAAATGCTTAAGGTACTCATAGTAAATCTCAATAAAGAGCATGATCCCCTATGGATATGTCTTCATAAGTGTGACAATGAAGGAAAAAAATGGATTGCCTACTCTCCTGAGATAATTAAAAATACTCCCGTATCTGAACTTATCACCTCGCGATTAAGTAAATTTACCGCCAATAATCTGCATGTGACTTATGAACCAGTCGATTATAAAGACAATGAACTGCAAAACGATATTGCGGGTATTAATGATGTTTTGACTTGGCATTCAGTTCTTATAAGTCGTGTATTACCATTTTGCTTAAGTAAAGATAAAGATAAAGATAAAGATAAAGATAAAGGTATCAAAAATTATCGAGATAAAATTCCTTTATCTCTTCTAATTGAATACGCATTTAAATCGACTATACGTAGCTCTATTACTGGGGCCGATACAATAAATAAAGGATTTGCTAGACGAGCACCTTTTTCCAATCGAAACCTAACAGAGTTTATTCGACTGGACAAAAAGGAATCTGTTCCAAATGCGCAGTATCTTCTGGACAATATATCCATTTTCGATAGTAATGATAGA
>JAUXYG010000147.1 GCA_030694525.1 Legionella sp.
TAATTTGAAACCCTAATGGTGCCGAATGATGCTGAATAATCTCATTGCAATATTTTTTTATAGGGCTATCAGAGCAATAAGCTGCATTGGAAATCATCCTTCCTCGGTCCTTGAACAGTTTTTTAATAACCTCTGCTTTTCCCTGTTCGGTCAATAAATCATCTTGTAATATAGACCAAAGATAGAGTTCATAATGAGCAAACAATTTAGATAATTCATCCTGTTTTTCAGTAGTAAAGCTGTTAAAGTTCTCATTAATATTTTTTAAAGATATATTTCTCGCTTTAACTTGGGGTAAGAATAATGTTTTAAAAAAATTTTTATTGGGGAATAGATTATATAATTGACTGTAAGGGCTGAATTTTTCTCCTGCTATATTAGGAATTTCAAGCGCTTCACAAGCCATGATTAAATGATAGCGGACATCTGGTTTCAGGTGCTCTTGAGATCGGTGTAACTTGATCAAATAGTTAATCGCTTGCTTATTGTGAAAATGTGTTGCTGCATAGCGTAACCAGTAAATCCCCAGGGTTTTAGCGTAAGGTAGTTTAAAATCTGCATTAATTTTTGAACAGGGCATTTCGTGCAAAAATCGACCGTACCAAAATATGCCTTCGTCATGATTAGAGTATGTTCTATAAAAAGCAAGAATCCCCCAAAATGCCTTAGCTTGTAACATAGTTCTCTTTGCTGATTTAATACATCCGGTATCAACAGGCTCATTCATGTTCTCTAAATTCATCGGGTTGTTTAAGTGACGTGAAAGGGCGTCTGGATTACCATGTAACAGATCTAATATTTCCTCTTTGAGGTGATTTAACTTTCTTGCATCATCATTTTTTAATGCCTGGTGTAAGTGTTCTAAAGTATTAATTTCAGTGGTTTGACATAATTTATGACTAATAAAGAGGTCATAAATCAGATAATGAATGTCTTCTCTTTTGCTGTCTAATTGGCCGGTTAATTGATGTACTAATTGAAATAATGAATGTTTGTCATGAAACAGTTTATATAAACTAAGGTCTCCCAATACCAATAGTTCATTAAATGATTTAAGCACGCGATAATCTTCATCATTACTACTAAAAAATGCAGATGCATTGGTTTTAGGATAAGGATTTTTGATTTTATGATGAGGATTTCTCTTAAGAAAACCGTCAAGTATATTTTGGGTAAAATGATTTAAAAAAGTGTTGGGGAGTATCATCTCCAAATTGATGTGTGGTGGTAATTCAGTATCAACGAGTCGAAGGATGCGCTCACAGGCCGCAGTGTTAACCTGTCCCAGGTTTAAAATAAAAATATTATGTTCAGTATTATAGCTAAGAGTGAGTTCCGATTCGTTAATTTTATCAAATAACCGGAGTACTTCAGCTGCGTCCTTTGGATAAGTATCAGGGGATCTGTAAAGATTGCTACGATAAATATGTGCTTTTTCCAGATTTGGGGTATTTTCAAGTAACGTTTTGTAGTTTATTAGAAAATCACTTCTTTTTATTCTTTGAAGCGAATAAGGATTGATAAAATAATGAAGATGAATTACCGGCTCATTAATGACCAATTGCATTAAAAGATTGATTTCATGTCGATTTAAAAAAGAAAAAGTAGAACTATTTGGTTCTTTGAATGCACGCAATGTGGGCAAATAGGAGATATCTGAGAGAAAATCAGGGTCAATATTTTGTTCTTTATCATAAAGTAAAAAAAACATAAGATTAGGGAGTGAATATAAAGCTTTGCTGATTATTTGTAGTTTCGGCTTATCGGCACTTAAATTATTATCCCTCAGATCAATAGAAGTTAGTTGTTTTAAATCAAACAATAATGCATTGATTTTGTCGCCAGCAAGTTTATCTAATCCGGAATCCATCAATCTAAGATGTTTCAGATTGGGCATTTTTTTGATTAGACCTATCATCTCTTCAAATTCAGCATCACTAAATTCGTTTAATAAATAAGAGGATAAATCTAAAATAGTTTGATTTTTAAATAATTGATAAGGTAAGGGCATGTGTGTACTCCACGAACCAAATTAGGCTATGTCCGTTTACGCTAATGGGTTTAGTTTGTTTAAAAATTGAACTATTTTATAACGGAACAAATTGAGTGTCAAATGAATCTTATGTTTTATAAATAAACATCTTTGGAGGGGGATTAAGAATGGGCTGTCAAATTAATGTTTCACATTATGAAGATACCAAAGAACCAAAAGTAATCAATTTTAGCGGAAGTTAGAGAAAAATCTAAAATTTGTCTAATTTTTGGCTATTATTAGTATAAGATAATCAAGGATGAATTATTATGTTCGAGTTATTGCATTATAAAGGACAAAATTATGACAAAAAATCTATAATTCAAATCAAAGCGCTTAACAAAATATTAAGTAAAATCAATAAGGTTGAAATAAATTGCCCCTTTAATTTATCTACTTATTATTTAAAAATTTTAAAATATCACACGAAACTCGTTCAGAAAAATAAAATGTGTTATCCCATTACTCTTTGGTTTGCAGAAAATCGGTTAATTGATATTAAAAAAAAATTGAATTATGTTGAGAAAGATTCCTATATTCGCTCGCAAGTTCACGATTTAGTGAATTATATTCAACCTGATGAGATTGCAAGGCGTTATGGGGAGGGCGGGAAAAATAGTTTCAGGACGTTAATTCAGGAGCAGTTACATGAGTTAAAGGAAGATTATGAAGTCCATTACCTGGGTGGTAACAATAATCCCGTAGTTCAGGTCAAGTTAGGAAGAGATGATGAGAGTTTTGTCTGTCGCTTCGTTAAAGTTGATTTGGAAGATTATCGATCAGGTATTTCACCCATCAACGTACGGGAAGATTTGTTAGCTCAGGCAACAGAGGTTGTTAAGGAAGTGGCCAGGCCCTATTTTATACAGGAATTGGAAGATAACGGAGTCGAGGTCACTTATTTTGAATGTAATGAATATTATTCCAGGGGAACTTTGGAATCGTTTTTTGCAGAGTTACATCGTCAAAATAAAAGTGAGGATCCTTCTGTCGTAAAAAAAGCGCTATTTGATATTAACTGGCAAGTCCTTATGTTTACTAAACTTATTATCAATTTTTTAATTAAAATTAATGCCCGTGATATTTGGTATACGGATTTAAAACCAAGTAATATTTTAATAGATGATTCTGGCGGAATAGTATTAAGTGATATTAAAGGATTATTGTACTCTCCACATACTTTAATCAAAAGAAACAGAGTCAATCGAACCGAAGCTTATTTTCAACCCTCCATAGAGGAGGGCGACAATCAAATAAATCTTGCTCGCTTGCAATGCCAGACCTTGGCAACCACCATTTTTCAATTAGCAACGAACAATTTACCCTTGCGAGAAAAAGATTCCATAAGATTATACGGACATAATTCCAATTTTAAACAACTATGTTTTAAACATCCTGACGGTGAGTTTTTAAAAGAGTTGATACGTGGATTATATAAAATGAAACCTTTTTCTTTATCCGTGGCACTAGAAAAAATAACTCATTTTGAAGAACATCATATTGCAACCGAAAAGGCAAAAATAGAGTTGCGAGAACGTATGGTGCATAAGGAAGGAGAGAGTAGATTATTAAATCCTCAAAATAGCAATGAAAATAAAGAGCCCTATTTACATTTAGATTATTTCAATGGTAATTAGTAGACCATTATGATTGCCGGTTGCTTTTATAATGAGAATCTACTCTTAAAGATCTGCCCAAATTGTGCTGAGCATTCAATAAGTTACCAAGGAAATTTATATTATGGATAAAGAGTCAATACTTAATTTGATACTTAGTGAAACTGATGAAAGTATTATTGAACAAAAGTTAAATGAATGGTTTGTATTAAAGCCCGAATTGATTAAAGAGATTTATCCTCAAACGCAGAATATATTTCATTTGCTTATTTATAGTAACCGGCTGCAGGTTTTAAGTAAGCTTTTAGAAAAAAAGGAATATCATGAGGTGGCCTTAAAGGTTACGAAAAGAAACCATACCTTGTTGCATTATGCGATTAAAACACTATCTGATCCTTGTCCCGCATTAACGATAATCCTCGATTTTTGTCCTGATCTATTAAACGTGCAATCCAAATCGGGCGCCACCGCATTGCACCATGCGGTGATTTATAATCGGTTACATGCGGTTGTATTTTTATTGAAACAACCTGGAATTAATCAAGATTTAAAAAATACGAAACACCAAACTGCATTTGATTTGGTAAAAAGTGATATTGTCAGACATGTGTTTAGACCACTTGATTTTAGCAAGTTTATTTTAAGCAGACGTAAAGATGGGCTGGACTCACGTGGAAAAAAATTCAGGGATGTTTTTGTTAAGCAGTTTCCAAGGTTATCCCAGCCTCGCGTTAAGACAAATACTCCTTTTAGGGGTTTAAAGCCTACTGTAAGTCGAAATTCGGAAGCATTTATCAGAGCAATACAAAGTGATGGTAAAAGTCCGAACAACAGGTATAGCAAATCCATTACCATAAATCCCTTGTTTACTGCCTTGAACAAATTTATTGATGCGTATCAGGAAATTGCTCCAGATTTTAAATTATTAGTGCAAATAAATGACCAGTGCAATAAATTTATCCTTAATGAAGCGTTAATCAATAATTTGCCTAAAACTAAAAAAGCTTATGAGGCGATTCGTTCATTAATAACGGATATGGCTCTTTCTGTGGATAGTCAATATGATCAAAGCCTCACAGCCATTCATTACACGCTGCAAGAATTATTGGAGTTAATTGTTCCTCATTTGGGAATTGACGAGGCAGTTCAGGTAGTACCCGTACCCCCCCCTGTATTTATAAAAAATAAAAAAATGTTACATGATCTTTGGTTATTAACTGCCTGCCAGAATAGATCGGAATCCAAAAGAATTTTTGCTTTTGAAAAAATAAATAATCGAGCTTTAGGGTTGTTGAATTCTTACTCTCTGGATGAGATTTTAAATGGATTAGGATTTTTATACCAAAGTTTTGATCGGCAACAGAAAATTATAGCTAATTATGTAGTAGGTCAATTCATGTTTTATGAGTTTATTGATCGCGTGGAAATCAGCGAAGATATTGAAATCGCCTGGCGTTTGTTTATCAGCTTGAATGAAAATGAGAAATACGGTTTAGAAGCTCTTCTCGCAACTAAAATTAATGAGGTACATGACCGGCTAAAGCAAGAGTATTTAATCCTGTGGCATAAACCCTTGTTAGCAAATTTTTACTGGTTAAATCGCTATATGAAACAGGAACCAATCAAAAACTCTTTTGATGAGATAGTGAAAAGTGCCTTAACAAAAGAACCTTCACAAAGAATGGGAGAGATACAACTCATTGCCCAGGAATTAAGGGTGTTAACCTTGTCTTTTTATCAAAATGTATCCTTGAAAGAATTTAACAATGGAGCTAAGCAGCGTGGTAAGTTAGGGAAAGAAAATATTGATCTGATTATTGACTATTTTAATAAATTAAATAGTTATTTTATGGAACAAATTTTAGCTCAACCCAAAAGCAGATTGATACAATCTATTCAATTTCTTATAGAGTTGGCTTGCGAGTTATGCCCGCTTAGCGATGAGCTTTATCCTGATTTAAATCAGCTGATGATGGTCTGCAGTATATTAAATAATAATAATATCATAAAGTTAACTGAATCCTTAGGAAAGTTATCTTCCAAGGATATAAACGCGTTGAAGGAAATCAATAAAATAATCAGTACAAACCAAAACTGGAGTAATATGCGAAGTGTTTATCGTTACTATCATTCAGCGCTCCCATTTGTAGGGACTTTTACTAATGATATTAATTATGCGAATGAGGGGAATTTTAAACCTAAAAGTTTAAATCGGGCGTCCTTTAAAGGAGTAATTTTAACAAGCTTAATGGAATTAAAATTAGGATTTAATTTTAAACTAAATTTGTTACAAACGGATGTTAGTTCTTTTCTGCAAGAGTACATTCCCCCCAACGAATTAGCACAAGAATATGCATCTCGCAGATATTTTCAAAGAGTTGAAGACAGGATTAGTCTCGATATTCCTTTTCAGGATATGGATATGATGCTGAATAAAATATCCAAGAAATATTTGGATTATCGCATCATCCCTGGTGTTGTGTATAAAAATTACCCAAATAATCCTAGTGAACTAGCCGATATATTACTTCTCTATTTTAATGCGCTCTCTGATCCTGTGGAGCTATGTCAGTTTCATAAACGTAGTTTTGCCACTTTTAAAGAAGTAATATCTCGAATAGTTAAAATTAATAATCGTGATTATTTCCCTCGAGAATTATCCAGATTTTTAGATGAAAAAGCTTATGAAGAAACGTTACAAGTAATTCAAATTAAATTGGAAGGCTTGCAAAAATCTTATCCCATCCAGCCTGTGAACAACCGCAAAAATAACAGGTTATCTTTGTTTGTTGATCAACCCTTGAATACAATGGATGGTGAGCACTTTTCTGAGGACAGTCCGGTTCTTTCAGAAAGGTTAGTTATTTAATTTTAATATGGAGCGTTTGATGAATAACACTAAAATAAATATGTTTCTAAAATCCCCTGCCTTTGCCGTATTTGGTGCCTCCTCAAATCGCGCTAAATATGGTAACAAAGTTTTGCGATGCTTCATGCAAAATGGAAAAAAAGTTTATCCTGTAAATCCTTACGAAGAGTTGATTGAAGGACTGAACGTGTTGCGAGGTG
>JAUXYG010000153.1 GCA_030694525.1 Legionella sp.
TTTATTTCCAATTCGTGCAAGAATTCTTGAAGAAACGGTCGTCCTGGAAGATAAAACGGAACTTCCTCGAGGAAGTCTTGTGTATCTAAATTTAAAGCAGGCAGGAGTCTACCATTCGGCTGGACCAAGACGTTGTATTGGCCAAACTTTTGCTCACGCTTTTGAAACCCATTTTTTTGATTGCCTGCAATCTTTGGAATTCAAAGTGAAGTCTGTAAGTGAACCATTAGCACGTGTCGCTGCATCACATAATCCGAATACGCCCACTTCTCCTGAGCGGGTGCAGGTAAGCTGGAAACTGCGCCGAGATGAAAGTATGCGTTATATGCCCTATCATACCTATAAAGGAAATACTTTTTTTGATGTTTTAGGACTTCATGAACATCCAATGCTTAACGCCCAAATGCTGCAACAAATGCAGCTAAAAATTACTCGCTTCATGGAAAAAAATAATATAGATCCTGAACACGTTGTGCTGGCAACCCCTGAAGTACGAGGTATTCCAATAGCCTCTCAAATAGCGTCCCGCTTGAACCTTCCTCTCTGTATTATTCGCAAGAAAGGAGGTGCTATAAAATGGCTGCGGAAGATTTATGTTTCGAATCATACAGTAAAGGATATGGTGACAATGATACTTTAGAGTTACCCAAAGAAAAAATTAGAGGATTATCTGGAAAAACGGTAATTCTTCTTGATGATGGGCTGGCCAGCGGGCAAAGCGCTATGGCGTGTATTAATCTTCTCGAAAAGTCACTAACTACAAACCCTGCCAAAGTCAGTATGGTATATACTTTACTCAAACACGACTATACCCTGGTTACCCCAAAACTTTCCCAGAATCGATTGGTTAAAACTTTGTTTGATTGTCGCGCTAAACCATCAGAAAGTGCAAATGTAATGATTCATAAAGTAAATGAATCAGAGGCATCGCTGCAACTTTAAAGTATTTAGAGTTAAGTTTTAATTTTTTAATACGTTCCACTATGATTTGTATTAAATTTACAAAAGCAGGTCATTTATCCGTGGGGTTCATCCTGTATTACGGCTTCGTCTAATACAGGTTTATTTTATTGCTGCCAATTCCATTTCATGATTAATAACCTTATGTTTTATTAATCATCACAAGCTTCCTGATTGCCTTATCTACAATCACCACCAACAATCGGGTGATAAAATGTTATTATAATTAAAAATCACAATACGACTTCTTCCCTCTTATTTATTTTGATTCGATCTAATTGTGCGCTAGCATTTGAAAAATATCGTTTATTTGCCCATAAATCCCAGTCACCAACTAGGTAAATTCGCTCAGTAGCTCGGGTTAATGCAACATTAAGCAGATTAGGTTTACTGCAAGCCCAATTAATCGCCCCTAGTTGATTTTTATCAGTACCCAATACCAAAATTACCTTATGCGCTTCTTTTCCTTGAAAAGTATGAACAGTCCCTATGTGTTTACTTACCCAGGCACGAAATTCAATTGGATTTATTGTTAATTGTGGATCAATGCGATGCTTCCAGCGATCCTGATTTTGAAATAAGTTCGATATTTGATTTTTAACAATTCTAAATGGAGTAATTATAAATAAATCGGGGAGCTTTTTTTCCTCATTAAATAATGCGATGAATAGATTTAAAACCCACTTACCTTGTTCAGGTACGTATTGTTTTTCAGTTGCTATCCCTGGAACATCAAACCACACACTAATGTGTCCATTGGTATAATTGAATTGCTCTACTCCTCGGGCATTAATCATTTTATTATCGTAGGCAATTTCATTGGCGATGGAAAACATGGGCTCAAGACATCGGCGATGAACTAAGAGAGGAACCCCAATCCATTCTGGCTGATTATTAAGATTAACTAGGGTCCCTATAGGACTTGCCAAGTCTGCAAGTCTTTGAATAGAGGTTATGTGTGGAAGCCAATAAGGATTAAAATTAGAGTTAAAATGATGCTTGGCCACTCCTTCAATTAAATGGGGTGGTAAGGTCATAACAGGTTCGATCTGCCGAGGATCACCTACTACAATTACTTTTTTACACCGCAATAAAGCACCTATGGCGGCTTGAGGAATTGCCTGACCTGCTTCATCTATTAGTAAAAGACCTAACGATTGCGCTTCAAGATTTTTAAATTGTCTACCAATTGAAGCAAAGGTTGACGAAACCACTGGAATAACCATAAACAAGGATTGCCAAATCACTAATTCATCCTGAAAAGATATTGGTTTCTTTCCAGACAAAAGAGAATTTAAAGCGAATAAATTACCACCAAAACATTTTTGCTGCAGGGATTCAGCAAGCCACGCTTCATGGAGTTGTAACCCATGAATGAAAAGATCACTACGCAATTTATTGTAATGTTCACATTGCCAATAACTTCGGATTTGATCTTCGTTACTAATTATATGCGACGGAAGGTTAACTTTCGGGAAAAGGGTTTTAAAATATTTAAATTGCTCAAGCATTTCCTGATTTTTAATTTGATATTTATTAATCAGAGCCTCCCCTTTGGCAAGCGCAGTTTGGTTTTCTAACAGCTGTTTTGATAGGCATTCTATTTTTTCCTGAAGCTCCAACAGTTCTTGAGTCAATTTGAAACGCCTATCTTGTAACTGCTGAACCACTACCTTAAAGGAGCGAGCTTCTGTAGTATTAAATATTCGCTTCAATAGGCTTGGCTTAAAGCATAACGTCTGCTCTATTTCCTGATATACCAATTTTTTGTGGTGTGCTAATAAAACTAAAGATTGTTCCTGTTGAATTTTCTCTTCATTTATTTTTTTGCATTCTTCTTCCAGATTTCTTTGTTGATTTTCAATCTTTTTAATCTTTGTGACCCAAGGATCTTCTAAAACTATTTGTCCTAACTCAGCAAATTGTTGTAATTGATTCTGAAGTAACACTACAGCATCATATGTAGCTTTAAACACTTTTTTTGCGTCATTAAAACCAGGACCCCGATATTGATCGCGCCACTCCCAAATTGATAAATACTCACCAAGATTTAGACGGTCTTTTAAATTATTATCACTATCTGGACTAAAAAAGAATCTATTAATAAATTCATTTCTATTCGCTGATTTACCTAACGCAACCGAAATTAAACCCCAGGGCTGTGATGATTGCGAAATGGGCAATACCCGATTGTTATAATGATTTGCTCTTAGTTTCGCAGCAACAGGACGTAAATATTGGCATGTTTCACGATACTCCGGTCCTAAATTATTTTTTAAAGGCAACTCCTTTGAGATATTTTCCACAGCCGTATTATTCGATGAAGCAACTAACAATTCAAAGCCAGTGAGCTCTTCTCTTAGTATACTAATCGTTACAACCTTATCGGAAATTACAATTTTACGCTTTTCAATAAAACAATCCTGAACTGAATCAAAGGTACTTAAAGCCCGTGCACGTTTTACGATATTTTCGGAAATTATATCTTTTAGTAATGTAGTTTTACCAGTTCCTGGAGGGCCATTTGTAGCCATGATTGGCTGAAGGAGACTGGGATTAAAACATTGATTAATGAAGTACTGTTGCATCATACTCATCATATTTTTTGAATCAGAGGGCCAACGGCCCAATGGGGTATTCATTGGATATAATTGATTGATTAATGAAATTTGATTTTCAACTGACAAAACATCTGTTCGATTCAATGACCCATTAATATAGCTTTTTATAATCTCATGATCTTTATTTTTTAAAAAGCGAATACTCTTTTCCAAATCAGAAATATAAAAGCTGTTTAAAATTTCTAAAGGCTCATTATTAGAAAGCTGCTCCTCAACCAGGCTCTCATTGTCATCTGCCATTTCGTTTTCAAGAACAGGAAGATTTTGAGTTAACACCTTTAATGATTCTGCTGGTGTTTTAATCTCTTTAACGGGGTAAGCTTTTATTTTAATCCCTAAAGGATATTTTGGGGTGAATTGAGCCCATTTAATTAATACATTCAATAAGTTATGTAATAAGTGAACATCAAAGAGCCCTTTTGTAGACGCGCCCAACCTGGTTTTTTCAAATTCATTTTCCAGAACATTTATCGCGCTTTTTAATAAAGTCATGTCGCGCTGATATAAATCCTCCGTTAATTGCTCGAACTCTCCAGATTGCATCATACCCATGGCCCAGGGCATAGTGGAAACAGATAATCCACTCCATAAGGGCGATCCATATTTATCGACTGTAATTCTTGCAAAACAAGTTAAACCCTCGTCATCCAGTTTCTCTTCTAAATCCGTTGAATTTTGGTCTTGATATTCTAAAGGAAAAAACCGGGTGCTTAATTTAGTGAGTTCATTTTTATCAAAAGGGAGGAGATATACCACATAATAAAAATCCCCCTGATTAGAACGTAGCCAAGGCAATATACGATTTGTTTTTTCTTCAACTAAACTGTCTAATGCTATATCGAAAGAATGAGCCCCTCCTGATAAAGCATTATCCAAATCAAAGGGAACAAAAAATTCTAATCGATGCCAATATCTTAGAACTTTTAAACAAGCCTCCTGACCACCAAGATTATCAATTGATTCCGAAATGTCCATAAATAAAATAAAGAAAATCTGTTATTTTAACAGGATGGTGGGGTTCTGTATTTAATTATTTTGTTAAATGCTCTTAGATCGATCTATTCAGATGTTATTGGGTCAATGAACCAAACTTGCGTTAATAATGATTCCATTTCATTATTACGAAATGACCAAATTTTTTCTAATACACTGATCATTCTGGGCTAATTTATCGACTAATATCCGCGTAACTGATGCCACAACATCTTCTCTTTTCACCGCTTTTTTATCATTACTCGTATAATAGACCGCCACTACAATTGGAGCGCATTTGGGAGGCCAAATAATTCCAATATCATTCGTTGTTCCATAAGTGGAGCCAGTTCCAGTTTTATCTGCAACAACCCATCCCTTGGGGACACCCGCTCTGATACGAAAATCACCTGTCGTGGTAGCCTTTAACCACGATACTAAAAGTTCCCGTTGTGGCTTGGCTAAAGCGTCCGTAAATGCTAATTTTTGTAAACTTTCAGCCATTGCCTTAGGAGTAGAACTATCATTTAAATTACCTTGTCCACCGGAGAGAGCCTCCTCTGGCCAGCCATTATCCTGCCGAAATGAATCATTATGAATAGAGCGTGCAAAAACATTGATTTGTTCCAGCCCTCCCATTTTCTTAACCAAGAGGTTCATCGCTGCATTATCGCTATAGCTAATGGAAGCAGAACACAACTCAGAGACGGTCATACCAGTCGCAAGATGCTTTTCGGTAATCGGGTTCCAATTGGTTAAATCCTTTTTTGTATAACTTACTTTTTGCGACAACAGAGAACTATCACTAACGCTCTTATTAAGAATCGTTGCAACGCCAATGACTTTAGAGGTGCAACCCATAGGAAAGCGTTCATTCGCATGATATTGCAGATGGGTACCATTTGCCGTATTAATAGCATAAATGCCAATACGCCCTCCTGAAGAGTTTTCAAGCTCCGCTAACTTTTGCTGAATTGATGCTGTTGATTGGTGAGAATTCTTTTGCGCCACTACAATCGAAGGTGTGCACGCTATGAAAAAGGAACTCATTATAATTACCCATGATGAGAGCCATTTGAACGGTGAAAGGTTCATGCTGATTATCGTATCCTCTTGCTGCTATCTGTTAATGTCAAGTGCCCCACGAAGAAAGCTTCATTTTCGTAAAATTCACTATTCTTGTCAAACTGAGGCGCTACGCGGAATCTAACTTAGAACCTTTTGATTACGAATTAGAAAATAGCGGTTTTTAGCTGTTTCGACACGTTATTAATTTCTTTTAAATTCCTTTTATTTACTTGATGATAAGCTATTATTAAGTTATAAGTTCTTTGAGTGGTTTTGACCTCATTCTTCGACACATGTTCGACACGTTACGACACGATGGATTAAAAAGTGAGAACTTATGAGAATAAATAAAACTAATATTGAAAGCTTAGATATCCCTAGTTCTATAAAAACTGGTCAAAGCGCGCAGAAGAAATATTATGACGATAATCTCAAAGGATTTGGAATACGTGTAACCTCTGGCGGTACAAAGTCATTTTTTGTTGAGAAACTGATTAAACGAAAACTCTGTCGAATAACTATTGGTCGCTATCCTGAAATCAGTCCAGATATGGCAAGAAAGAAAGCTACTGAGTTTTTAGGACAAATTGCCATGGGGAAAGATCCAGTGGCCGAGAAACGTGCAGATTCCATGAAAGAGATCACTCTTAACGAAGTATTTCAAGAATACTTGAAAACACGTAAAACTCTAAAAACTAAAACGATCAATAATTACACTCATATGATTGAGAAAGCATTTCCTACTTGGAAAGATAAGCCCATCTTAGCAATTACTAAAGATCGAGTTAGTAAGCACCATGAACAACTAGGAACAGAGCATGGTGAAGCTTACGCTAATCTTGCTATGCGAGTCTTACGTGCCCTCTTCAATTTCGCTGCTGGTCAATACGAAGATGCCCAAGGCAAATCATTAATATTAGAGAACCCTGTTCGCCGATTATCACAGACTAGAGCATGGTATCGTGTTGAGCGACGCCAATCCTATATAAAGCCTCATGATTTAGAAGCTTGGTATAAAGGAGTGAACAATATTGAAAATGAAACATTACGGGATTATTTGTTATTAGTTTTATTAACAGGCCTACGCAGAGAAGAGGCTGCAACTCTTAAATGGACAGATATAGATTTAAATGCAAAAACTCTGACTGTAATTAATACAAAAAACAATGAACCCCATACCCTACCCCTTTCAGGCTTTCTTTATGATTTGCTTAAAAATCGACATCTGAAAAAAATTAATGATTACGTATTTCCTGGAAAAGGTGTTGTTGGTCATATTATTGAACCGAGAAAACAGATGGCTAATGTCACGAAGGAATCTGGTGTTCATTTCACTGTGCATGACTTAAGACGAACATTCATTACTACAGCAGAAAGTTTAGATATATCAGCATATGCACTTAAGCGCTTAATGAACCATAAAATGAATAATGATGTTACCGCAGGATATATAATTAATGATGTGGAACGACTTAGAAAACCTATGATCATGATTACAGATTATTTTTTAAAATGTATGAGGATTGGTTCAACTAATATAAAGGAAATTATAAGGTATACTAAGATCTAATGTTCGATTTTTCGATTACTATACAATAAAGAGCTGCAAAAACTAATATAAATAAGGAAGATTGATTATATGGATAGTAATATCAAAAGTATGTTATCGAGCCTTTATGAAGAATTGAATTTTTCGCAGTCTGAGCAAGTGTTAATGGATTATTCAAATACACCCAATACTAGTGTTATTAATCATACGCAAGTTCTTTCCAACCTTATATTAGCTAAACAAATTAAAAAGTCCACAGATGCCGTGATTGACTCTAATAAAGAGTTAGCTTTATCGGAAAACAATAATTCAATAGTAATGCAAAGACTAACATGGGCTTTGGTATTTGTGGGTTTTTTCCAAGTTATTGAAGTTGCAATTCAAATCTACATAAATTACCAAGTACATTAAACGTAGACATTAAGGAAAATAATATATGAAAGAAGAGATTAAGGGAGCAATAATTGGGGGGTTAGTTACGCTAGCCATTTCAATAATTGGATGGGTATTCACTTTAGGACTTTACAGCGAAAAGATTACTAATTTATCAAATCAAATGAACTCTCTTCAAGCAAGCAATAAAAATCTCGAACTAGGTCTCAATCTTACTAGCAATATTCTGGTCAGAATATTGAATTATACAAAAATTCCAGAAGCGGAAAAAATAGCAATAAATAATGACATTACAAATACTATTAAAGAATTTTCTAGCGCACGTCTGTATATTACCTCATCATCACCTCATAGTGATCCTATTTATTTAGAAAGATTTAAGACTTGGAGTAGTGTTACGAAAGAGACAATCGAATAATATTTTTATGTTTTTTAGCCACAGAATTTAAAATTTACACTTACCTGACCATGTGGCACTCTGAGTACTTATTAAAATGTATGTGCTCCAACGGCTGAATTGATAAGTCAAATTATCGTAAATTTACCGTTTAAATAAAAATCCAATTTGGCACACAGTGTGTACCAAATCATAAAATACAAGTATGTTCCATTTTGGAACTCACTGAGAATTTTCAAAGTGAACTTTACGGAATTTCCGGTTAGTTCATCTGAGCATTTAAATGAATTACCTAGACATGATTTTGCAAGACTCAAAGGTTAAATATTAAACATTGCAAAGCAATGTATATTGCGCCCTTAGAAAATTCTTTCTTCAGGACATAACAGTATTTATAAATCAGTATTTTAATTATTGAGTTTTTGATTTTATAAAATTCCCTAGTAACGTTAAAATGTTAGAAGTTAAACTTACAAGGTGCATTTAGATGGATGAAGATAATCGTTATTCAGTTCCAGAAGATGAAGATTATGAGCCTGGTTCAAATAACGAGGTATTGAAGAATCTTTTGGGGATTAAAGATAAAGAAACAATGGAGCAGGTGGAAGAGACAGAATTAGAAAGAACTGGTGATGTGCTTCCCGATATTTATGGTTCTGAACATCAATTGACCTCACAAGACATACAACAAATTCATAAACTATGGTTAGCGGACGTATATCCTTTTGCTGGAAAATTCAGAACAGTAAACATGAGTAAAGGTGGATTTCATTTTGCAGCTTCGCAATATATCGATAAGTCCATGCAGGATTTAGAAAACAAGCTCTTAAAAACTTATACTCCTTGCAAAAAATCAAGTGATGAACTTGCTAATGCTTTGGGTGTTGTGCATGTTGAATTAATTATTATCCACCCATTTAGAGAAGGAAATGGAAGAGTTTCAAGGTTAATGGCGAATATAATGGCAATGCAGGCAGGATTACCACAATTGAATTTTGAGCCTATTGATAAAACCACTAATGCAAAGGGCTATAACAACTATATCCAAGCAATACATCATGGGGTAATGGGAAATTACGAACCAATAAAAGAGGTGTTCCTGGAGATACTAAAAGCCGATTAGCTTTTGTGCAGTCTATTTTTCATTTCTTCTAAAACAGCATTAGAACGAGAATGATCGATTTTTAGAGTCAAGGCTTTATCTTTGGCTTTAATGCCTTCCACCCCACAAGAAGTTCGTGTAGAGCGAGCATTTGAGCGCTTAGCCTGTTCCTTATCCTGAAGATAAGGATTTGTTTCTGATAATGTTTTCATATTTATAATTATATCACATTTTCACAAACCTGAACTCAAACTCGTGTAAAAAATTAACGCTTGTTCGGGTAGGATACCAATTTGGTACTCAGTGCGTGCCAAATTGACTTAACTTTTAGTAGAAAGTAATCATGCTAGGTTAACTTAATGATTATATTCACTAAAACAAGGTGTTTTTATCCCATTCCAGATCATCAATCATTGATTTAAAAGATGAATATTTCTTTCCTCTTCCATTTTCTAACTCCTCTATAGCCTCAAGGGTTAGATTATCGGGATTTTCTTTATCCTGATAGTCAGGATTAGTATCTGATGATGTTTTCATCTCTAAATTATACCCCTTTTTCCCATTAATGAGAGCAATCATTGTAATTTTCAGTGGTACAAGTGGAACTAATGGGACACCTTGATGTTACTGGGTTATAAACGTTCCACTATAAAAATCCCAAATGGTACGCGTGGGACAAATGCCTCATATTTGCTCATTCCAGTTACAATTTCTTTGAATTTGTTTTCAATTGTTGACTTTAATTTTTAAACCACGTAATAATCTATTCGTTGTTTTAAATAGCTTTATAAAAATGGCTATAAAGCTACGATGGAGCACTAGGAAATAGAAATTACCAGTCTTACTGGAATTTTCAAATGATGGATTTATGGAAAAAGCCTCTTTGGCGGCATTTTAATGTCGCTTGAAAATTCTATTACTAAACGAGGTATAACTATGTCCAGAAAAAATGTAACACGCTTACAACTTATCAATGAATTTGAATCAGCTCCTGACTCTACACTCTTTAATCAAAATACACTTGCCGCAGTTTTAGATTGCTCAGCACAATTACTTGAACGAAACCGTTGGGCAGGTCAAGGTGTGCCTTATATTAAAATTGGCCGTACGGTTCGATATCGCAAATTAGATATTCTCAATTATCTCCAACAACAGTGCTTTCATAACATGCTTCAAGATGCTGTTTAGCATTTTCTTGAATTAAGTTTTGTTTGAATGATTGGAAGGTGGTGGAACACCTTCCGGTGATGTTGCTGGAGATAAAGAATATGAACTCAGATCAAATATATCATGTTGACTTTAAACAGTCTAAACGCATTAAATCGTTTCAATATGCAGGTGGACTATTCCAGTTAACCTCAGATGGAGTGATTTTTGTTGGTAAGGATAAAGATAATAATGAGCTACCTCCTCGATGGATTTGCTCGTCTTTGTCTGTGGTAGCTAAAACTCGTGATGCCAATAGTGGCGAATGGGGTCGATTGCTTGAGTGGGTTGATGATGATGGGATTAAGCATCAATGGGCTATGCCTTTGGCTTTATTGCAAGGAGATTCCAGCGATGTGCGACGAGAACTAGCGCGATTGGGATTAACTATCTCTCCTAACAAAATAGCTCGTGATTTGCTGGCCTCCTACATACAAGTCTTTCCTGTTGAAGAACGTGCTCGGTGTGTCGATAAACTTGGCTGGTATAAAGAAGTATTTGTTACCGCTCATGAAACCATTGGACAATCGGATGACCAAATCGTTTTTCAAAATGCTAATAGTCTTGAACCCGCATTGTCCACTTCGGGAAGTGTTGAGGATTGGCGGAATTCTATTGCACGATTAGCAGAGGGTAATTCCCGTTTAATATTTGCAATTTCCACTGCATTTGCACCAAGTCTAGCTAATCTTGTTGGCGAAGATTCGGGTGGCTTTCATTTTAGAGGTACCTCCTCATCTGGCAAAACAACTGCTTTAAAGGTGGCTGCTTCTGTTTGGGGCAAGCCAGACAGTTACATTCGCTTGTGGCGAAGCACTGCAAACGGTTTGGAAGGATTAGCAGCTCTTCACAATGATGGTTTATTAATCTTAGATGAGCTTAGTCAAATGGATCCAAAAGACGCTGGTGAATGTGCTTATCTACTTGCCAATGGTCAAGGTAAAACACGAGCTTCTCGTTGTGGCACGGCAAGACAATCGATGCGCTGGTCATTACTCTTTTTATCGGCTGGTGAGGAATCATTAACATCAATAATGGCAAAAGCTGGTCAGCGATGTAATGCGGGTCAAGAAATTCGTTTGGCAGATATTGAAGCTGATGCTGGTGCTCAGATGGGGTTATTTGAACAGTTACATGACCATATAAACCCAGCCTCTATGTCGCTCGCATTAAAAGAAGCTGCCAGTCAATATCATGGTGCAGTTGGTTTAGCATGGCTCCATAAAATTGTTAGCCACCGCACTGAATTGATCTCCCTACTCGCTAATAAAATCCAGCAGTTTGTAAGGAAGTAACTAAGCCCGAACACTCTGGTCAAATTCAACGGGTAGCCAGACGTTTTGCTTTGGTTGCCATGGCTGGAGAAATGGCGATTCACTTTGAATTAACAGGATGGAAAAGAGGCGCAGCTTGTCAAGCAGCAGAAACCTGTTTTAAAGCATGGCTAGAAGATTTCGGAGAGCATGGTAATCGCGAAGATCGAGCTATACTATTGCAAGTTCGTGCATTTTTTGAAAAAGAAGGGGCTAGTCGTTTTGAAAGCGAAAATCATCCTAACAGTGAACGACTTTATAACCGAGCAGGCTTTTTTCATACGAATGACGAAGGTTTTCGTATATTTATGGTTTTATCCGAAGTTTATAGGACGGAAATCTGCCAAGGATTTGAACCTAAAATGGTAAATAAAGTGCTTATTAATGCTGGCTGGATAATCCCTGGAAATGACGGAAAAGCCTCGCAAAAACGAAGAATTAAAGGGATAGGTATTCCCAGATGCTATGTGTTCACTGAGAAAGTCTGGTCAGACGAATTCTAATGCCCTTCAAGCTCCACTGTCTATTTTGGCTGTGGAGCACCGTCAACTTAGTAATCATGTGGGCTTTCTACTTGTCCAACGGCTCCAGTTTATTTGGTGGTATTAATGCAATATATGGTGTAATATTTCGCGTTTGAACAAAAAACGGGCAGTTATAATAAGCGAAAATGACTGTCCTAAAACAACCCCTACCTGAAAATACCACATGTAGTTTAGAGCACATCACTAGAACGGGTTATGAATTAGCGATTGTCCGGAGAATTTGACATATAAATTTGTTAGTTTATCAAAGGAAATTTTATGAAAAATACGACTATTATATTATTAATTACTTTAATTTTGAGCGGTTGCGCCGCAACCGCTGTTAAGACTTACACAGGGGATGGAAAAGAAGGATACAATATTGACTGTTCAGGAAATGGTTTAAGCTGGGGAATGTGTTATGAAAAAGCCGGGGACATTTGTGGTACAAAGGGTTATGTAGTTCTTGAAAAGGACGGAGATCAAGGGTCAAGTCTTTCTGGAAATCAGTATGGTATCTATGCTAGTTCAGAAATTACTAGAAGTATGATAATAAAATGCAAAAAATAGATTTGTAAGCTTTTGTTGTAACTAATCAAGAGCTAGGAGTTATTTTCGTTACTTTATAACCTGCCAATTCTTAATGTCTTAGTTCCATAATATGAAAAGAGCGAAACTTGTATAGATTAGGTCTTTGTTTCGCTCATTACGTTTTGCTAATGTAGCTATTCTTGTTAATTGTCCCACCCGTTCCACCATTGATTTTGGTGGTGGAACGGCTAAAGTCCAGCAAACACAAGGGTGTACCACTTGTCCCATTTGTTCCACAACTTTATATATTGTTGTAAATTTCAGTAGAGACAAAATCAAATTATAACTATTGTTAAAAACTTTTAATTTTATTAGTTATCGCTAGGATAAATGAGATTACAGGGGTCTTGGAAGAACTAAATTCTTAATTTCAGTTTGGTATATCCCAATAATTTGTCTATAATTTGAACAGCAATGCTTAATGATATGGAAATCTAATGAGTCATAAACTCCAAATTTTGAAAAGATATGCTAATGAAGAAGAATGGTTTTTACGAAGTAATTATCCGATTTCTTACAAATTAGTAATTATATATTGCTTCTTTGAAGCAATTAAACAAAATCGTATTACTAATATAGATTTTAGGTTGATATTAAATAATACATATAACTATGTGAAGGATCTTCCTCCAGATAGTTTTGAGTGCGAATTTTTCAGCATATACAGGTTTTATGATCATGAGAATGTGGCTGGGGTATTTTGTGTTGATCATACACATACTTGTTTTCCATTAGTTTTCTACCATAATCACTATAAACCTCATGAATCAAGAAAATTAAGAGTCGCTGCTCTTCAAAAATGCGTGTCAGACATTCTTAACAAATGCGATGACATCTTTCACATTCTAGATAAAGCTTTTAAGTGGGATAAGTCTATCCAGGAATCAATACTCCGACTAATACCAGAGCGTCAACGCGTTAAACCTAGAACTTAAAGCTAAATTGCTTACCATCCCCGGAATGATTGCTCATAAAATATAAAATTCAATTTGAATTAGAAGAAACTCAAACTTCGACACATATTCGACACGCAAATAAAATCCCACCTCGAAATTTCATAAACCATTGATTTTACTATGCCGCTGCGCGGAATCGAACCGCAGACCTTTTGATTACGAATCAACTGCTCTACCAACTGAGCTACAGCGGCGTGTTTCAAGTATTGCTTAATTTTGGGCTTGTTGCAATAAAAGGCGGGGTTGTTCATTTGCTTTAAAATACTACAGATTAAAAAATCTTTTAAAAGCTCAAAATTTATGCTATAAATCGTCTCCTTTATTGGAAGAACTAACTTTTTATTTTAATTTAATAAATAAAAATTTACATAAAAATCAACAAGATAACAAATATCTTCCATTTATTTACTTAGGAAATGTTTTAAAATTTTGCTGATGAATATAACATAAACTTTTTTACAATTTTTAACTTAGAGAGAATCAAACAGCCTGTGAAAAATACGAATCCGATGAGTTCCAAACCTGTTAAGGACAGTGGTTACAGAAGGGGGTTAAAAGACCGACATGTACAGCTAATAGCCTTGGGTGGAATTATAGGGTCAGGTTATTTTTTAGGTACTGGCGAGGTCATTAATCTGGTTGGACCTTCCGTGTTTATTGCTTATATGCTTGGTGGTCTGATTATTTATTTAACCATGCTGTGCATGGGCGAATTGGCTGTTGCGATACCGATTTCAGGTTCATTTGTTACTTATACTTCCGATTTTATTTCTCCTGCTGTAGCCTGTGGGGTGGGTTGGTCCTATTGGATTAGCTGGGTTGCCTATATTCCTGCTGAATGTGTGGCAGGAGGTATACTTATGGAAATGTTTACCGGAATTAATGGGTATCTTTGGGCTATTTGCTTCGGCTTTTTAATAACCTATATCAATCTGGGCAAAGTGGACACATTTGGAGAGATTGAGTTTTGGCTGGCATTAATTAAAATAATTGCTCTGATGTGCTTTGTTATTTTAGCAATACTTATATTTTTTGGCCTGATTCATGGCAGTCAGCCATCGGGAGTAATCGGATTCAGATATCTATTAGGTGATGGAGGGTTACTCCCTAACGGTATTATGTCGTTACTTACAGCCATGGTTTTGTTGCTGGTCAATTATCAGGGGTCTGAAATTATTGGTCTAGCTGCTGGTGAATCTGAAAATCCCGCCCGTATGATACCCCACGCCATCCGCAATGTTACCTTTAGAATTTTGTTTATTTACATAATCCCGGTATTTTGTCTGGTTATGATTTTCCCCTGGCAAAAAGCGGGATTGTCAAATTCAGTTTTTGCTGATGCGCTTAATTTTTATGATTTGAAATGGGCAGGTGCGGTGACCAGTTTTGTTACCGTAACCGCTACCCTTTCCTGTGCTAACTCAGGTTTTTACGGTACAGTGCGCTCTCTAAATGCTTTGGCTCGTGATGGCATGGCGCCACATGCATTCGCCAAGTTTAATCATAATTCAATTCCCCAAAACGCGGTAATCGCAACCCTTATAGGCGTATGGACCTTATTAGGAGTGGGGTATTTTTTTGGCCAAACACAATTGTATATTGCCTTACTTTTGGTATCTGGCTTCACTGGTACCTTAGCCTGGATATCTCTGTGCGCATCTCAAATCAGTTTTAGACACCGCTTGTATCAAGCGGGATATTCTATCAAAAACCTGCGGTATGTTACCCCGTTCTCCCCTTATACCGGTATTGTTGCCATTATCTTAATGATCATCGCTTTATTTTTTCTGGCATTAAATGACAATCCCACTTACAAATTTGCGTTTAGTATTGGAGTAATCAGTTTTATTTTACCCATAATCATTTATAACGTGTTTGATATCGGTAAAGTGCGGAAAAAGGCGATACATGTTAAGTCTCGAGTTAAATTCCAGGATATATTTCCCCCAATTTAATCAGCACTATTGTTGGGATGACATTGTTCGAAGTGTCTATAAATGACGATTATAATGATTGTATGACATCCCAAATTATCTAAATAGAGTCCTATAGTTTATACTTATTAAGACAATTACCGCTCTAAATTACACATATTGAGGAGTAATTTTGAACAAAGCGCGGTTCAAAGCCTGGATCATAACCATTACATTTTCAATTGTAGCGGTGAGTTTTGCTGCCTTGTTGAGACTTTGGCCCCTAAATATTCTTGAAAATAATCTGATGTTTATAACCTTTTATCCTGCAGTAATGATAGCGTCTGTATATGCGGGGTTCTTTGGTGGATTAATTGCAACTTTGGTTTCAACATTATATGTCTATCTTTTGTTTCTCGAAAAAATAGCTCAGTTGGACTATACGACCAGCTTGATTGGAATTATTCTTTTTAATATCAACGGCATTATCTTTTCAGTTGTTGGAGAGCTATTGCGTCGCACTCAGTCGCGCATGAATGATCTTTTGCAAAAAGCAAATCTTTTAGGAGACGCTCTCAATAGAATTTCCTCATACATTTATATTAAAGATCTCAAACATCGCTATATTTATGCCAATCAACAGACTCTTGAATTATTTAAGTGCACTTCTGAAACACTCACGGGCCGAACGGATGCTGATTTTTTCCCCCCGGAAACAACAAACCAAATAAACAAAATGGATAATAAAATTCTCAAAAGCGGTAAACCAGCAACTTATGAACTGGTAGTCAATCATCCGGACGGAAAGAAAACCATTTACCTGGATATTAAAACACCAATCTATGAAAACGATAACAGCAATAAAATTTGTGGTATATGCGGTATATCAACTGACATTACTGAACGAAAAAATCAGGAAGATGCCTTAAGAGAGTCACAAGAAAAATTTATTTCAATTTTTAATTCTGCATCCACCGGAATGGCACTTCTAAATATTGATGGTTATTTTATTGAAATCAATAATGCCCTGTGTGACATTTTAGGGTATACGAAAGAAGAATTAATGAAGTTAACCTTTAAAGAAATCACTCATCCAGAAGATTTATCTGCCGATTTAATGCTGATAAAAGAACTGATGGACCGCCAACGACTTAATTATCAAATAGAAAAACGTTATTTTCATAAAGATGGCAGAATCATCTGGATACTCCTCAGTGGATCTGTAGTTCATGATAATGAAATGAAAATTAAATATTTTATTGTCCAAATCATGGACATAACCGAACAAAAACAATTCCATGACCGCTTAGAGCATCTGGCGTATCAGGATTACTTAACAGCTCTTAAAAATAGACGTTATTTTTTTGAGCAAGGAGAAAATGAATACGCACGTGCATTACGGTTTAATCAACCATTATCATTAATCATGTTAGATATTGATCACTTCAAAAAAGTTAATGACACCTATGGCCATAAAACAGGCGATTTACTTTTAATTAGCCTAAGTAAAATTCTCACCCGTATTTTGCGTAAAATAGATATCATAAGTCGAATAGGAGGAGAAGAATTTGCCATCCTGCTCCCGCAAACCTCTCTCAAAGGAGCTTGTGAAGTAGCAGAACATATCAGAACCACTATAGTCAAAAGTCCCTTAATACTCCAACAGGGCATGCCATTAAAATATACCGTATCTATTGGAGTCTCAACATTAGTAAGCAAATATGCAACGCTTGAAATGTTACTTAATGAGGCTGACTCCAATTTATATGAAGCTAAAAACAGCGGCCGAAATAAAGTATGCGCCCCGAATTAGAATGAAATGAGATCAAGTACACTCTTAATGCAGTTTTTGACCATTAGGAACATTAGGAACCGTGGTAATTAAACATATTGCCCCATTTTCATCCGAAAATCCAACGAGTAAAAATTGAGAAATAAAACCTGCAATATTGCGTTCGCCAAGATTAACACATCCAACCACTGAGCGTCCTATAAGATTTTCAGGCGTGTAGTGCACTGTTATTTGTGCAGAAGTCTGGAGGATGCCAATCTCCTCGCCAAAATCGACCCAAACTTTATAGGAAGGTTTTTTAGCACGACTAAACTCTTCCGCCTTAACTATGGTGCCCGACCGCAGTTCTATTTTTTCAAAATCATCATAAGAGACCATCATTTTTTTAATCCTTATTTAATTAACTCGTGTTTATTACGTTCACGAAATGTTTCAATGACCACATAAAAAACTGGAACGACCAAAAGACTCAAAACCGTAGCTACCACCATACCACCCAAGACTGTGGTGCCAATGGAGTGTCGGCTGGCAGCTCCCGCTCCACTGGCGGTAACAAGTGGTAAAACCCCAAAAATAAATGCCAGAGCAGTCATGAGTATCGGGCGAAGTCTTAGTGCCGCAGCTTCTCTTGCTGAATCAATTATGGAAGCACCGGTATGGCGTTTTTCTTTAGCAAATTCAACAATCAGAATAGCATTCTTTGCCGCAAGTCCAATTAGTAAAATCAAACCAATTTGAGCATATACATCTAATTCCAGACTCCGCAACGTCAAGGCAAGACCAGCTCCTAAAAGAGCCAAAGGGACCACTAAAAGAATCATAAATGGCATAGACCAACTTTCATATAAAGCAGCAAGAAAAAGAAATACGAAGACCATACATAACATAAAGATCAACGAAGCCATATCCCCAGCTTTCAATTGCTGATAAGTAATACCAGTCCATTCCATATTAATGCCTTGAGGTAACACTTTAGCAGCAACATCCTCCATAGCCTGCATCGCCTGTCCTGAACTATAGCCCAGAGCAGGCGCACCGGTAACATTAGCCGCAGTATATAAATTATAACGAGGAATATTATATGGACCATTAATGTATTCAACCTTGAGCAATGCACTTAATGGAACCATATTTCCGGTATCACTTTTTACATACAATTTGCTAATATCCGTAATCTGAGCCCGCGAATTGCCCTCAGCCTGGATCATGACGCGATAAGTTTGACCATATTTGGTAAAATTATTTACATAATACGATCCCAAATAGGTTTGTAATGTAGTCAGTAATTCTGTTATAGATACATTTAAAGCTTTTGCTTTGGTTCGCTCAATATTGAGATATAATTGGGGAACTTGCACCGTTAGGTCTGAAAATAACCCATGAATCTCAGGACGTTTGTTTCCCTCTGCGACAAATTGATCGACTACCTGAGCGAGCATATCCACACCTATATTATTTATATCTTCAATTTCTAATTGAAAACCTCCTACAGAGCCTAGCCCAGGGATAGTCGGCGCATTTACGACACCAATAACTGCCTCGCTAATTCCCGCAAATTTAGATTCTAATTGGCGCATTAAACCCGCAGCACTCAATTCAGGAGTCGTTCGTTCAGACCAGGGCGTTAAAATCACGAAAATAACTGCTGTATCTGGTTGATTGATTGAGTCAATCACATTGTATCCGTTAATACTGATGGTATTAGCCACTCCGGGGGTTTTGTCCAGGATCTTTAGTGCTTTTTTAACCGTATCCTGGGTTCGATAGAGAGTGGAAGCATTTGGGCCTTTAATGACCACAATGAAATAACCCTGATCTTCCTCAGGTAAAAAACCTGTGGGTAACGATTTAAACACAAAAACCGTTGCCAATGCCAACAAACCAAAGAGAATCAAGACATATTTTTTATGAATCAGACAATAGTCAACCGCATTTTTATAATACTGCAAGACGTGATTATAACCTCGTTCAAACCAACGAAAGAAAAAAAATGTATTCTCTACTTTTGGTTTTAATAGTAATCCACAAAGAGCAGGGCTCAGAGTCAGTGAATTAATTCCGGATAACGCTACAGAAAAGGCAATCGCTAACGCAAATTGGTTGTATAAACTCCCTGTCATTCCAGGAATAAATGCTACCGGTACGAAGACCGCTAGAAGAATCAATGTGGTGGCGATAATCGGCCCTTGCACTTCTTTTGTAGCTAAAAGAGTCGCCTCTTTAATATCAGTGATATTTTCTTCCAGCTTTTTCTCAACGTTTTCCACTACCACAATTGCGTCATCTACGACCAGCCCTATAGCCAGCACCAGACCTAATAGACTCAATGTATTTATAGAAAAACCAAATGCACTAAATAAGGCAAACGTTCCAATCAAAGAGACAGGGATAGCAATGCAAGGGATTAAAGTGGTGCGCCAATTTTGTAAAAATAAAAAAACCACTAAAAAAACCAGACCTATTGCTTCAAATAAAGTGATCACTACCTCAATTAAAGATTCCTTGACGAAATCAGTGGTGTCATAAGCAATGGTATAAGACATCCCTGCGGGAAAGTCTTTTGCCACTCGCTTCATTAACTTTTTGACCGCTGTAGCTACTTGCAATGCATTAGAGCCAGGCAATTGATACACTCCTAGACTGGCAGTAGGCTTCCCATTAAATTGAGAGGTAGTAATGTAGCTTTCTGCACCCATCTCAACGCGCCCTAAATCTTTAACTCGGACAATTTGACCATTTTCCCTGGTTTTAACAATGATATCGGCAAACTGTTCCGCATCACTTAATTGACCCAAGGTATTAATCTGATACTGAAACGGAATATTTTGTGGTACTGGAGGTTGACCGATCACCCCTACCGCAGCTTGTTGATTTTGTTCCTGAACCGCCTGGATTACCTGTTGCGGAGAAACCCCCATACTCGCCAGTTTATCTGGATTTAACCAAATCCTGATGGAATATTGCAGTAAACCAAAATTATTCACATTTCCCACACCAGGTATTCTGCTTAATTCAGGGGTTAAATGGATGTCCGCATAGTTACCTAAAAACACATCACCTAAAGTTCCATCAGGCGAAATAATATTCACTACCAAAACCATATCGCTGGACACTTTCTGAATAGTTATACCTGCCTGGTTCACTGCGGGGGGAAGCAACGGATTGGCAGTGTTAGTTTTATTTAAAACATCTACTGCCGCAATATCAATATCATAACCCACATCAAAAGTGATATTTATTATTGAATTTCCATTATTAGTACTGTTGGAAGACATATAAATCATCCCCTCAACCCCGTTAATATTCCGCTCTAAGGGTGTGGTAACGGTGTCGGCGACTACGCCAGAACTCGCACCGATGTATTGAGAAGTGACTTGAACCTCAGGAGGCACTATAGAGGGGTACTGTGCAATAGGTAAAATATAAATGGCAATGCCGCCAATCAGTACCATCATTATTGCAATAACCATTGCAAAGATGGGGCGATAAATAAAAAATTTAACCATTCTTAGCGCTCGTATGTGCTTGCAACTCAGGTTTTACCAGCTCATCAGCGCGTATTTTTTGTAACCCATTCACAATTAACAAATCACCTGCTTTAACCCCTGAAGTAACGATATAATTTTGCTCAAACATTCCCGATGTGTTAATCGTCCTAACCTCAACCTTATTGTCGGAGTTCACCACATATACCGTTCTTTGTCCTTGTGATTCCATAACTGCTGCTGCGGGTATTAATAAAGAAGGATCATTTTTGGATAATTGCAAAGTGAGATTGACATAAATACCGGGCAATAAGAGTTTCTCAGGATTGCTGATTAAAGCCCTCATTAATATAGTTGATGTAGGGGTGTCTGCTTGATTGTTAACTAAATCAATTTTACCGGTAAAAACCAATTGGGTATCGTGGGGTAGTGTTACTTTAACGTCAAATGGCATGTTTTTACGGTATTTAAGAAAAATTCCGTAATCTTCTACACTGGGACTAAACTCCACATAAATTGGATCAAGCTCTACTACATTTGCTAACAGTGTTTTTTCGTTTGCACCAACCAAATTACCTACATCTACAAATTTTTCTCCAATTATTCCATCTATAGGTGAGCGCATAGAGCAATATCCCAAATTAATTTGCGCGGTCTCAACTTGAGCTTTCTGGATTTGAATGTCTGCCTCGGCAGCACCATATTGCGCCGCTACTTCATCATAGTTTGATTGAGATACATCCCCTTTTTTTACCAGTTCCTTCAACCGCAGATATTGAACCTTTTGATATTGCATGTTGGCAATACTGCGTGCCAATTGTCCCTCAGCTAGGCTTAATTGAGCTTCAAAAGGTTTGGGATCGATAACGAAAAGCAGTTGATCTTTCTTAACCGGTTTGCCTTCAATGAAATTTTTCTCAATAAGAAACCCCTCAACCCGCGCCTTTATAGCAACAGCTCCAATGGATTGGGTGATACCGATGTAAGTTCTATTTAAGGGGATGGGTGTTACTGTTAATTTAACTACAGGCACCGTAGGAGCTATAGTGGGAGTGGTCTTATTTTCCTTGCATCCAATCAATAGAATGGCTGGTATTAGAGCACAAATCAAAATACGTTTAATGAACATAATTTGGTGTCATCCCTGAGACTGTATCAAGCGTGGCTGTGAATTTATGTATCTATGATACTAAACCAAAATACCACGCGAACACTATACTTCAGCAAGTTTACTTAATTGCAGTTCTGGAACGAGACTTTTTAATAAAATCAATAATTCATCGCATTGATGTTCCGAGCATGCTGTATTTAACATACGAATAGTCTGCGTCAATTCGTGCCAGTCAAGCTCACGAAACTTGGCTTTAAATAATTTTTCATGCATCGTCGATGCTAACTGCTCAGACTCATGAAATAGTTCTTCATATAATTTTTCACCAGGACGAAGTCCAGTATACTCGATTAAAATATCCTTCCCTGGCTCTTTTCCTGCAAGACGAATCATTTGTTCTGCAAGGTAGCTTATTTTAATTGGATCGCCCATATCCAATACAAAAATCTCGCCCCCTTCACCATTAACCATCGCTTGTAAAATTAATTGACTGGCTTCAGGAATGGTCATAAAGTAACGCTGCATATCAGGATGCGTCACAGTGAGGGGCCCACCATTTTGCAATTGCTTTTGAAATAAAGGAACCACACTTCCAGCGGAACCTAAAACATTGCCAAAGCGAACTGTAATGAATTTAGTGACAACACGGGTATTCAAATTTTGACAATATATCTCTGCGACCCGCTTGGTAGTTCCCATAATATTTGTGGGATTTACTGCTTTATCCGTCGAGATTAAGATAAATTTTTCAACACCTACCGCCACACTGGCTTTAGCTACCACCTGAGTTCCAATCACATTATTGAACACTGCTACACGAACCTGGTTCTGTAGCAAGGGTACATGCTTATACGCTGCAGCGTGGAAAACAACTTCTGGTTTAAAATGATCAAATAAATGATCAATGGCCACCTCATCCGTCACACTAATTAATGCTAACTCCAAAGGGATGTCAGGATACTTAATTGAAAGCTCCTGTTCCATTTGATACAAATTGAATTCACTATTTTCTACAATTGCCAGACTGTGCGGTTTTAGGTCCATTACCTGACGACAAAGCTCCGAGCCAATAGAGCCCCCTCCTCCAGTCACCAAAACTCTTTTTCCGGTGATATTGGCAGCTATTTTATTCCATTCAAGATGTACCTGATCCCGCCCTAATAAATCTTCAATATTTACTGGTCTTAACGCATTCACTTCAATTTGCCCAGCCGCAAGTGCAGTAATGCCCGGCAAGGTACGAAAAGTTACATTACTTCCCTCACAATAGGTAACAATTCGCCGCATGGTGGCTGAGCGGGCAGATGGAATAGCAATAAATATCAAGTCTACAGAATATTGATCTACGAAATCACTAATTTCCCGAATAGGTCCTAAAACACGAACCCCATGTACTTCCAGCCCTCGCTTGCTGATGTTGTCGTCTACAAAACCAATGGGATAGTAATAATTACTTCTTTTCAAATCACGAACCAGACTTTCCCCTGCAAGACCTGCACCGACTACCAATACTCTTTTAATTTCCTCCGCAGCATAGGATTTACCGCGTTTATCCCAATGAAGGCGAATCATTAAACGCCCCCCGCATAGAATCATTGCCAGGATGATACAATACAAAGGAAAAACTGCGCGCGGAAGATGCTGTAAAACAGAAGTGAGATAAAGAACGGGAATAACCAGAACCATTGCGGTTACGGAAGCTTTTAAAATACGAATCACATCGTTTAACGAAGAAAAGCGCCATAATCCACGATATATTTTGAAATAATAATAACAACTAATTTGGACGAGACTTAACAATCCCAAGGCAATAAATGAATGAGTAGACGTTAATACGCTGGGATAGGGGTGCATATTAAAACGCAACCAATAAGCTGTATACCAGGCAATGGGGATTGCTGCTGTATCAAATAATATAACGGGTAACTTGGATAGAAATTTTCTAAGCGATAAAATTATTTTTTGCATCATAAATATACAGTATTTAATCCATTCTTTTGGAGAATGGTACACTATGTCATCGGCTATAGCATCAAAAATTAGCAAACAATTCGTATCGATAACTGGAATCGTTATCAACTGCTGAAAAAACAGTTATTAATTTATAGTCATTATTATTCTTTAGAAGCTGTTTTAAACAAAAATCGCTTGGGGTATAAGTTATCTTATCGGGTTCAACTAAAGAAGTTAAAATCACTGCGGTTGGGTTTTTCTGTAGAATTTCATTACAAAATCGCTCATAGCGTTCCTGATGAGAATCATGAGCCATGGCTCCATTATTAAGGCAATATGAGTCTATTATATGTACTTTGCTATGATATGGAATCATTCCAGCGTCTGCCAATACAACTTTATCACCACTTTGCAACGTTGTATTAAGCCATTGAATCACCTTACTGCGTAAATGCTCCCCTGCTATAGGGCCTTGGGCGAAGTACCGATACTCCGCGAGAGTAAATTTGGGAATAAATAAAACAATAATTAAAAAGGAGATACCAAACATAAAAAACGAATACATCTTGCCATGATGAGGGAGATAATTCCGAATCAAAATACTTATGCCCTGCAAGGCCAAAGGTAATAGCAGGACAAATACGGGCAAAAAAAGACGATTATAAAAAGCAACTATCGGGTCAGAGTTCATTAGCATCAATAAATACACCAGAGAAGGCAGCCATAAGAAATAATGACGTTTGTCTTTAGCCTTAATTAATGCAGGTATTGAAAAGATGATCCAGGGCAATGTTAATTTCAGGTAAGCAGCATCGAGCTTGAACCACTCGTTAATAAATCCTTTACAATAGACAGCATTAGGAAATAAATATCCATAATAATGCCAACGCCATAAAAAATACGGCAAATAAAACATGGCTATGGGGGCTATATAACTTAGAGTTAAATACCCATAATCGCGAAGGTCTCTGCAAGGAGCATCCCAAAGGATTAATAGAAGGAACAAAACCATTAAAGCAGGTGCCTCGGGCCTCGTAAAACCTGCAACGGAGATAAATATCCCTGCCATAAAAAAATAAAGGTGTTTCAATGACCCCCGATGTTTTGGATAAAACAGATACCCTAATCCTCTGAATGCAAAATAGACACTTCCTGATATTAGCGCTTGATAAACAGAGGTTTCCAGACCACTGATTGCCCAAATTATCTGACCTTTATAAAACAATAAAGTGATGCTGGGGATAAGGGCAATTCGTGCACCAAACCAAAAGCGCGAAATGAGATAGATAAAAACACAGGTAAAAAATAATCCAGCTAATCCTGCAAGTTTTAAAGTGACTACCGGATCCATTTTAAAAAATAAAGCCAGGACACCAAGAAGTACAAAACTAAAATTGGAATATCCCTCTACCGGCAACTCATTAACATTCCATAATAAACCATCCCCTGCCACCCAATTTCTGGCATAACGAAGAGAAATGTACATGTCATCAATGGTAAATGGCCAAATCGCCAGGATTTGAAAAATAAACAGGTAACTTAATAAAATCAGTAAAAATCCATCATACCATCGGATTTTTACCCTCATTGATTTAATGCCAAAAATGTTAAAATTGCGAAACACCACAAATTTATTCGTGACAGTCGGTCACTTAAGAACACATTAACCGGGTCATCATTATTTACTTCCTGAGTAGAAAGCCAACTAAACCGCCATAATGCAATCGCAGCAAAGGGTAAAGTCAAGAGGAAATAGAAGGACTCATCTTTGGCATAAATAGTATAGAAAAGATAAGTAATATAAGTTGCAAGCCCTGTTCCTGCGATTAGTTTATCAAGAAATAATGGATTATATTTTTTCAATACGCGCCGAGTGGAGTTTTTTAAGCCAAGTTGCATTTCCAAACGTCTTTTATTTAACGCAATAAATAAACTTAGCAAGGTGGCTGCAGTAATGAGCCATATTGAACTATGTAAGCCTATCCCAACGGTTCCTGCTAACACCCGCAACAAAAATCCTGCCGCGATACATAAAACATCGAAAATAGGTACTAATTTAAAGTAATGATTGTAGGTAAAATTAATTAACAGATATACAGTCAGAATAACCGCCAATTGTTTTGATATTAGCCAACCTAAAGTCAATCCGGTAAAAAGTAATAGCAACAACATAAAAATGGCTTCAGAGATGGGAACAGATTGACTGGCAATAGGACGATACTGCTTGTAAGGATGAATACTGTCTTCAAATCGATCATGAATATCATTATAAATGTAAACAGCGCTTGAAATAAGACAAAATGACAAAGCGGCCAATAGGGCAGGAATGAAATAACCGATCTCAGGAGTATAAAAAAAACCAAGCATGACGAATACTGCTTTACTCCAGTGCGACACACGGAGGAGTGAAAGATAACTTATTAATTTGTCCACACGATTAACCTTTGTTGTATTACTAAGCCTTGAGAAAATCCCATAGTATAAAAAACCATCACACGGACACCCATCCCAAAAGAGACCAGAAACAGGCATTTTATACCCTTTCTTAGTATCAAGATGGATTCATACCCGTGTTATTATCATACTTTGCTAAAAGTACCATAATTTCTAAAAAAAACATCATTTCATCAAACGAAACTATAAATAAAATAAAATCCGTCATAAGTTTGCAACAATATAGTAAAAAATAGTCAATTAAGTTTGCATTTAATCAATGAGTTAGTAATATTAAAATTCAAATGGAACTTTAATCTCAGACAAGAGGTCAATTATGCGCTATATACTGCCCGCCAACGCCTTAAATAAACTTAATTCTCTACGTGAAGAATATCAAATCCAGAAAAAAGTTAATTTGACCGAAAAACCCTCCTTAATAGGTCTTCCCAAATTTTTTGGTGGCGTGGATGTCGAGAACAGAAATAAACAAACTTTATTCCTTAAGCAAATACACACCTTACTTGGTCTTCATTTATTAAAAGAAGCGGATATTAAAACAATAGGACAACATGAGGGTTATATAACAGCAGCCAGATTTTACATCGCAGCCTGTCTCTATATCATGCCTCAATTAAGTAACTATTCAGTATTATTAAAAATAATTAAAGAAGAGCTGGGTATAACTTCCACCAATTATCTTGATCAGGAAGACAAAGAAATATGCATTCTGGCAGCGACTCGACTCACATCAGCAAGTGCTACGCTAAAAGATGCCAATATTACTTTAAAAAATACCGATCTTCCGCCTATATCAGAGAAGGAATGGGCGGGTTTTACTGATTTTTTAAAAAATTTCACCATCAACAAAGAAACTCAAAATCCTTACAGTAACTATCCCATTACCTCAATAACGCAACCACTATGCAAAGCAGGCTTCATGTATGTAGGTGGGGCTGTAGGACTTCTGATTGGCAATACAGTGAGTCGCTCAATGGCACCCCGGGAAAAGCTCACCGCGATGATCGGGACTGTCTGTCTTGTATTAGGAACCGCTGGTACCACAGGGATAGCAATTATAGGCCCTGTAATTGCTGAGAACCTGATGACTTCATTTTGTAGCATCAGCCTTGCGCACATTATCGGTAAAAGTATGGGCATTTTAGGTCAGGGCATTGGCTATGGAATAGGAATGCCATTAGATATTTCATATCGATTATTATGGCAAGCCTGCTCCACCATTGGGGAATATTACAATAGTAAAAATGAGAATCAATTTCTCTCAGGAACGCGTATTTATGATGGCTCGTATCTCCTTAAAGGAAACATTATCAAGTTAACTCCATTAAATGAAATTCAACAAGAGTCAGGTTTGAAAATTGTAGAAGTTCAAGAGGATGGTTTATTAGCTAATATTAGTAAACCTGAAGCAGAACCATCCCTTCCGTTGGATCTAATTAAAGAACTAGAAAAAAATAAACAAAATAAATCAGCTGAGATAAACCCTGTTGTAGTGAGTGATGGGGAATATGAAGCGAGCAAGGCAATAATTTAACGCCCACTTTATTAAACCATCTCAACGTCATCAGAGCATAGCCAGGGATCCCTTACACGGTGAATCTGGCAAGCTCTGAATGACCCATCTTAATAACGCATCGCAACTTGTTCTTCGCCCAATATAGTGCTCAAAAGAGTCAAGAGCTCATCGCAGGGGGTAACGTGCCATTGTTGTGCAAGATTTAAACTAGCCTTGGCGTAATCATTCATATACGCCATTTGGACTACGCATTTACCGGCATGCGTTTTTAAAGCCTGTTGTAATGAGGACAGGAGGGATTTACTCTCCGGATTTAAACGCAACTCCAGACAACGCGCAAATCGGGTTCGTGCGTCAGAAACACTATATAATTGAAGTGCCGTCATTTTAACACCTCCATTATAATCATCATGGGCAACCTCTCCCTCGACGACCAGCATTTTTCCTGAGGCCAGGGGTTCAGTAAACTGATCAAATAGTTCCCCAAACACCACTACATCCATTCGACCCGTTGAATCGTCCAAACCAATAATAACCAATTTTTTACCCCTCTTGGTTACTATCTTTCTGATTCCGGATATCTGCGCACAGATAATTGCTTTTTTATGCTGCGATGGATTTAATTGACTGATTGGAACAATAAAATCCCCAAACTCACGCCGGTATTGATCCGCGGGATGGCCGGTCAGATAAAAACCCAAAACCTCACGTTCCCCTTCTAAGCGTTGGGCTTCTGACCAGGGCTTGCACGTTAAATATTCTTGTTCGTTTGCGTTATCCTCAAGTAATGAAAATAAATCAAACTGCCCACTATTTTGATTTTGATGCTCTTTCTCCGCTACCTTAAGCGCTTTTTCCAAAGACGCGTTTAAGACCGCTCGCTCAATCTTCCAATCATCAAATCCACCACTTTTAATCAAGGCTTCCAACACCCGCCGATTTACTTTTCGTAGATCGAGACGCTGACAAAACTGAAACAGATCGGTATAAGAACCATTTTGAATTCGCTCCTGGGTAATACAGTCAATCGCCGACTCCCCCACTCCCTTTATAGCACCCAATCCATAGATAATGGTTTTCTCATCACTCACTGTAAAAGGATATAGTGAGGAATTTATTGAGGGGGGTAATACGTTCAGTTTCATATGGGCGCATTCATCAATAAAAGTGACCACTTTGTCGGTATTATCCATATCGGAAGACATAACTGCAGCCATAAAGGCTGCGGGGTAATGCGCTTTTAACCAGGCTGTTTGATATGCGACCAAAGCATAAGCCGCTGAATGGGACTTGTTAAATCCATAACCGGCAAATTTCTCCATCAAATCGAAAATGTGAGTTGCGACGCTTTCATCCACACCACGAGCTTTAGCACCTTCGGTAAAACTTTCCCGTTGCTTGGCCATCTCTTCAGGCTTTTTCTTTCCCATAGCCCTACGCAGCATATCTGCTGCTCCGAGGGTATAATTAGCCAGAACCTGAGCAATTTGCATTACTTGCTCTTGATATAAAATAACGCCATAGGTCGGTTTAAGAATTGGCTCCAGATCAGGATGAGGATAATCTACAATAGCACGCCCATGTTTTCGGTCGATGAAGTCATCAACCATCCCTGATTGCAAAGGACCAGGTCTAAATAAAGCAACCAATGCGATAATTTCTTCAAAACAATCAGGTTGCAATCGATTAATCAGCTCCTTCATCCCGCGAGACTCTAGCTGAAAAACCGCTGTTGTCTTACAGGCTTTAAGCAGATCAAATGTTGCGGTGTCGTCAGTAGGAATTTGGCTGATATCTATAGCCGCCAACCCTTGCTCTTTTCTTTGTTTGTTTACTGTTGCCAAAGCCCAATCAATAATGGTAAGAGTACGCAACCCTAAAAAGTCAAATTTAACCAACCCGGCTGATTCAACATCGTCTTTATCAAATTGACTGACAATTTGGGTTGATCCTTCTTCACAATAGATTGCAGTGAAGTCAGTAAGGCGTGATGGAGCAATAACCACTCCGCCCGCATGTTTGCCTGCGTTACGGGTAATACCTTCAAGTTTTAAGGCTAAATCAATGAGCTCTTTAACCTCTTCCTCGTCTTCATACCTTTTTCGCAGCTCCGGTTCCTGCTCCATCGCTTTACTCAGGGTAATTCCTATTTCAAAAGGAATTAACTTCGCCAGTTTATCTACAAATCCATAGGGATGACCAAAAACTCGTCCCACGTCACGGACCACCGCTTTTGCAGCCATGGTTCCAAAAGTAATGATTTGCGACACACTTTGTCGGCCATATTTTTCAGCCACATAATCAATAACCCTATCGCGACCTTCCATGCAAAAATCAATATCAAAGTCAGGCATCGAAACCCGTTCCGGATTTAGAAATCGCTCAAACAGCAGTTCATATTCCAGAGGATCAAGATCAGTAATTTTAAGCGCATAAGCCACAAGAGACCCCGCACCGGAGCCTCTTCCGGGACCAACAGGAACTCCATTATTTTTTGCCCATTGAATAAAATCAGCAACAATAAGGAAGTATCCCGCAAAGCCCATATTATTAATAACTTCTAACTCTATCTTTAATCGGCTATCGTACTCTGGTCTTGCGGAAATTAACTCTTCCTGTGTTTTATTTTTAAAAAGCTGAGTAAGACGCTCTTCCAGACCCTGTTCCGATAGTTGACATAAATACTGCTCAACTGTGGCACCTGCGGGTGTAGGAAAGTTAGGCAGATAATTATTTCCAAGATCCAGGGTAACACTGCAACGCTTGCTTATTTCCACCGTGTTCTTTATCGCACTAGGCAAATCAGCAAATAAAGCAACCATTTCATCAGCAGACCTTAAGTACTGCTGTGAACTATATTGGTGCACCCGCCTTGGATCTGCAAGGGTAAATCCCTCTCTGATACATACTCTTGCTTCATGTGCGTCAAAATCTGCTTTGTCCAGAAAGCGCACATCATTCGTTGCTACTAATGGTAGGTGCAATTCATCGGCTAATTGAATAAGTTGTTCATTGTATAATTGTTCATCGGCTCTGCCTGTGCGCTGGATTTCAAGGTAAAAGCGATTAGGAAATAATGTTTGCCAATGCAAGGCACGTTTTTTGGCTAAATTTAAATCATTAGCAATCAGTGCCTGACCTATATCCCCAAACTTTCCACCGGACAACGCAATGATTCCTTCTGCATAATCCGCAATCCATTGAAATTGAACACGAGGTTCTCCCTGATATTGACCTTCCTGATAGGCCTTTGAGACCAAACAGGTTAAATTTTTATATCCTTGCGAATTAAGACATAGCAGTACCAGGGATGAGGTTATATCCGGGTTTTCTGGGTCATGGCAAGGAAGATCACTTCCTATAATCGGTTTTATGCCGGCATCCGTTGCGGCTTTAAATACTTTAACCGCTGCAAATAAATTACAAAAATCCGTCACCGCAACAGCACACATACCCCTTGCTGGTAAAGCTTTCATTAATGGCTTTACTCGAACCAACCCATCAACCAGGGAAAACTCAGTGTGAACGCGCAAATGAACAAATTGTTGTTGCATAGATTTAAAACTCTTAACAATAATTAATGAACTTTACCTTAAAAACCGACCTTTGATCTACCAGAATTGCTATTTATCGAAAACATTAAAGATGAGCCTGACGAGGATCAAATGCATCCCTTACCGCATCAGCAAATAAATTAATTGCCAAAACAAGGAGAAACATTAACAAAAATGCAGCAAACATAGGCCACCATACTACAGGATCGCGTGCCAGTTCCAGCCGAGCCCCATTAATCATATTGCCCCAACTAATAGTCATTGGTGACACACCGACGCCAACATAGGATAATACCGCTTCGGCCAAAACTAAAAAACTAAAATCCAGTACCAAAGTAATAATAACAATGTGCATCACATTAGGGAGCAGATGCTTACGAATTATGGTAAACCAATTACTTCCCAAGGCGCGCGCTGCCATCACATAATCCACTTCCCGTAATTTTAACGTTTCGGCACGTAATAAGCGACACAAGCTGGTCCAGCTCGTTACTCCTAATATGAAACACAACGCTAACAAACGGGCATCGGCACTTTTCGCCAAAGTGTTAAACTGTTCTGGATGACTGGCTATGTATGTTTGCAAGGACAGTACGGAGGCGGTAATCAGCAATACCCCGGGAATGGAACTTAGTGTGGTATAAATATATTGAATGATATCATCAACCAAACCACCAAAATATCCAGCCGCAATGCCTAAAAATAAAGCCAAAGGCAGCATAAATAAAGTTGTTAAAAGGCCTATGATTAGACCGGTGCGAATACTTTTAATGCTGAAATAGAATATGTCCTGACCTATTTTTCCTGTACCTAATAAATGAAAATAGCGTGACAACCAAAAGCTGGCAAGTATCGCAAAAATAAGCATCCCAATAGTTATAAAGGCACTAATCGCTGAGGAGCTTAACCCCATTATTGGCGTCATGTGGAGCAGCTTTTTAATAAAAAGAACTCCTCCCCAAATTACTAGTAGAATAATGAAACTATAAATCAACGAGCGTAGCAGGATAAATTGGATGAGCTCGGTTTTATCAGCCTCAGTCTGAATCGATGCAGGGGGAAAGTTTAAACGGGGATAAATTTGTGTTGTTACTCCATCAATTAACTGGGTTTCTGTGACAAATAGATTCAAGGCTAAAGGAGCTGAATAGGTTTTTTCGTAAGTACTTCCCATAGGCGCCAGGATTTTATCTAATATAGAGTCGGCATTTTCCGATCCTGTATTGGCAGAGTTTATATGAATGGAGTCAAGAACACCTATGATCAAAAATATCAATAATACGATTCCTGCACTAACGGCCAATGGTCGTTGAATAATCAATAAAAAGGAATGTCTGATGTGTTGCTTGCGCAGACTCATTAAAATCATAATCAAACTTAAAGTCAAAAGTACCAGAAAACATATATCAGTCCATAAAAATTCAAAGGTCATGATAGCTTTACTCTTGGATCAACTAAAAGGTAGGAAAAATCGGTAAGCACAAGTCCTGCAATGTAGAGAACAGAGCCAAGAAACACCATCGCTCTTACGATTGCAAAATCCTGTTGCGCTATTGCATCGATAATGTAACTTCCCAATCCAGGCACCCCAAAAAATGACTCCAATACCAGGCTCCCCATAAATAGTGAGGGAATTATCACAACAATACCTGTTAATATAGGTAACATGGCATTTTTCAAAACATGCTTAAACAATACTTTTTGCTCAGATAAACCCTTAGCACGTGCTGTTTTCACATAATCTTTATTAATTTCTTCTAAAAATAAAGTCCGATACCAACGTGCGCCTGCCCCCAGTTGTCCAATAACGGCAACTACAACTGGTAGAACAATGAATTTCATAGCCTCGAGCCCACCATCGTAGCCGGAAATGGGAACCAGACGTAATAATTTCCCAAACAGATATTGGCCACCAATAATATAAAACAAGGTCGAGATGGACATTAAAATGATGCAAATAATTACCCCGGATAAATCAAGATACGTATTTCGAAAAAATGCCATAGCCATAGCAAAAACAATATTTATCAGAATACTCAAAAATAAAATAGGAAGCGCAATGGCAAGACTGGGCCACATTCGATAACTAATATCATTACTTATATCCCTTCCTGCATCAGAAACACCAAAGTCGAAAGTAAATAATAGTAAGGATTTTTGATAAAATAGAGTTTGTTTTATGGTATTTAAACCCGATTCTCCAGAGTTATAAAATAAAGGCAAATTATAACCATGCACTTCTTTCCAATCATCTATTGCCTGTTGTTCAACATGCTTGTTACCCAAATGCATTCGCGCAATATCATCGGGACTATTCACCATAAAGAACAAAATAAAAGTAAGTAAATTAATTCCAAAAAGAATAGGAATGGCATAGGCGATTCGTCTGATTAAATACCTAATCATTAATTTTCATCCTCTTTGCAGGTTGTCTTTCTTTTTTATAAAAAGCGATGAGAAGAGGAAGCAGCAAGGCAATCACCAACAAAAATAATACCACTAAAGGCCAAAAAACAGGACTATTCCAGGCATGCCTTAAATGATTACGTGCTTTGGCATCTACTGAAACAAATTTTAGAGTATTCGTTGATATTCCATTAGGTTTTACATTGGATACCCAACTTTGTGATAAAATAAAATCCTCTGGATGCATCCCCCAAATCCAGGGTGCATCATGCCGAATTATTTCAATCATGCGATCAATCAATTTTTGTCTTTCAGGATCATTACTGCGATTTTTCATTAAATTAAATAATCGATCAAATTCTGGATTGCTGTAATTGGCTGCATTTTCCCCTCCATAAGTTACTTTTCCATTGGGTCCATACAATTGAAACAGAAAATTTTCAGGATCGGGATAATCCGCATTCCACCCCCAACTAAAAATTTGTGTATTCCCCAAACGCATTTTTTCCTGAAATCGATTATAAAGAGTGGTTCTGATATTTAAATCTATACCGATGTTTGCAAATTGCTTTCGCATCCAATCCAGAAGTGATTTATCATCAGGCCCCCCTTTGGTGGTCACGTCATAATGCAAAATCAATGGTTTCCCAGTTGCAGGATCGATACCACCTGGATAACCCGCTTCAGCTAATAATTTTCGAGCATCATCCAGTGAGCGCCGGGTAGCTGTATTATTTTTCCACTCGTACATATAAGGATTAATTCCAGCCTCGCCCTCCTTATAACTGAAAATTCCAGGAGGAATAGGCCCTTGAGCGGCTCTACCTCTTCCGTTATAAAAAATAGCGATATTCTCATCAAAGTTTATTGCGATGGAAATGGCCTGTCTCAACTTTCGGGCGCGTTCGCTTCTTCCGCCCACCACATTATCCATCATATTAAAACCCATATAATAAATGTAGGGTTCAAGAGTCTGGCTTAAGTGCATATTTTTATCTTTCATTTCCTGAGTTAACATCGCCTCACCAAAGCGATTAATATGAATTGCCTGATCAAAACTATCGGCACTAATGCCCGAAATATCATAATACCCTTGCAAAAACTTATTCCAACGCGGGATGGACTCCTTTTCCAGGGTATACACAGCTTTATCAATCAGGGGTATTTTTTTTCCAACATTATCCACATAGCCTGCTTTTTTATCACTTTCTGAAGCATCCACGGGGAAAAAAACCTCACGGTAATTGGGATTTTTTTCTAAAACCATATTTCTGTTGGGGTTATTTTCTGTAAGCATGAATGGCCCGGTACCTATCGGGTACCACCCAAATGACAGATTTTTGTTATCCATTCCTTCTTGCGAATAGAACAAATCTGCTTCCCAGGGCACTGGCGCAAAAAAGGGCATTGCTAACCAAAAGAGAAACTGAGAGTACTGACCTTTTAACGTAATTTCCATTGTATAATCATCAATTTTCTTTACTCCTGCCAGGGGGTATTTACGTAAATCTATATATTGATTACTAGCAGCAGATTGCGGTAATGTTTTGCCATATTCAGCAAAACCTACAATATAATCGCTCATTAAGCCGTATATAGGAGAACTTACTGCAGGATTTGCCAATCGTTTTATTTGGTATATATAATCATCAATCAGCAGTTCCCGAGTGCCCGTATGTTTAAAATCAGATAATTGATTAATTTCCTCATCCTCCAGGTACCCTTCTGGCAGATGTCGGTATTCATCTTCCCCAAATTTATTTAAAGCTAGTGCTGGGTGGGGCTGATACAAAATTCCTGGTTTAATTTGTATTGTGTACACAGTAAATGCAGGCTTTACCTGTTCATTTGCAATTAACTCTTTTCCTGAAGCATCTAAAAACCTGACACTTGGCATTTTCGTTGCCGTTAATGGGACTAATTGGTAAGGTCTTATAAAATAATCATACTCTAATAGAGGTTCATATATCTGACCAATAAAAACATATTCGTTGGATGAGTACGAGCGCGCAGGGTCGAGAGTTTTTGGTTGTTCCGTGTAAGAAGAATAATAAATGTTTTTAGTGTCGTCACTCTCGGGATAGGGATTATTTAATATCCAGTTACTTGCGCAGGCAAGGTTCACTACACTTATACAAGCTGCTAATACGACAACGGCAAGTCGGAGCACCTGATTCTACCCTGCGCTAATTAATTGATAATACAAGTATATCCTTAACTCGAACAGCTTGGCGAGTATCTCCCAATGAGTTTTCAATCCCTTAACTCAGCAGCATACTAATTAGCTGTTCTTCATCTAAAACGCTCACCCCTAACTCATTTGCTTTTGTCAATTTCGAACCCGCCTCCGCTCCTGCGATGACAAAATCTGTTTTAGCTGAAACGCTACCGCTTACTTTAGCTCCGAGTGCTAATAATTTTGCCTTGGCCTCTTCACGTGACATGCTATTTAATGTTCCGGTTAAGACTACCGTTTTACCGTAAAAAGGATTCGCCTGATTGATCTGTTTTTTCTCAATTTGTGGCCAATGAACGCCAAGTTCGAGTAAGCGATTAATCACTTCAATGTTATGGGGCTGAGCAAAAAAATGAACAACATAGGCAGCACCAACGGGGCCAATATCATTTAAAGTCATTAACTCTTCAATTGTGGCAGATTGGATCGCTTTGATATCAGAGAAATGCTCCGCCAATACTCTGGCACTGGCTTCACCAATTTCACGTATACCTAAGGCATATAGAAAACGATTAAAGGTAGTCGTTTTGCTGTGGTCTAAAGCAGATAAAAGATTATTCGCAGACTTCTTCCCCATGCGTGGAAGTTGCTCTAGAGTTTCAAGATTCAGTTCATATAAATCAGAAAGATGATGAACAAGGCCCTCATCCACCAGTTGCTCTATTAAACCACTGCCAAGTCCTTCAATATACATCGCTTTCCGAGAGGCAAAATGCCACATCATCCTTTTTAATTGGGCTTTGCAAAATAAACCACCGATACACCGCGCAACAGCTTCTCCTTCTTCCCGCACCACATCAGAACCACACACGGGGCAATAAGAAGGGAGAGTAATCTCCTTAGTATCCTGTGGGCGTTTGTCCAGGATAACTGAAACCACTTCAGGAATCACATCCCCTGCACGGCGAATAATGACACGGTCACCAATGCGAATGTCTTTACGAATAATTTCATCTAAATTATGTAATGTGGCATTACTGACCGTCACGCCACCGACACTTACAGGCTCTAATCGCGCGACCGGGGTTAATGCACCGGTTCTTCCCACCTGAAAATCTACAGCCAGCAACTGAGTCATCTCTTCAGATGCAGGAAATTTATGAGCACAGGCAAAACGTGGGGCCCGTGAAACGAACCCTAATTGCTGCTGTAATGGAATGCTGTCAATTTTGTATACCACTCCATCAATTTCATAGGGTAAATCGGCACGTTTCATTAAGATATAATTATAATAATTAAGGCAACCCTGGATGCCGGTTTCTCTTCTGGACTCTGAAGAAACCCGAAAACCAAATTCTTGCAGTAACTGTAACTGCTCCCACTGACTATTCGGTAACTTAAAGTCTTCACAAACACCAATGGAATAACAATAAATCGCAAGCGGTCTGCTGGCGGTAATAGCCGGATTTAATTGACGCAAACTTCCTGCTGCAGCGTTACGGGGATTGACAAACGTTTTATCACCTAGCTCGCGTGCTTTTTTATTATAAGCCTCAAAGCCCGCTTTCGGAATGTAAACTTCACCGCGTATTTCGATTAATCGCGGTGGATTATCAGTTCTCAATTTAAGAGGAACTGCACTTATTGTTTTAATATTCGCGGTAATATTCTCCCCTACAACTCCATC
>JAUXYG010000154.1 GCA_030694525.1 Legionella sp.
TTTATTTCATTTTTTTAGCCAAATGATGAGCAATTGCTGTAATTGTTAAACAGGAATTTGCAGCACCCTGATCTGGCCAAATTGCAGTATCAGTGCAATACAAATTTGGATAATCCCAAAATTGTCCATCAGGTGATACAACTCCATCCTCCGGATGCTCACTCATAGCCATCCCTCCTCGCTCATGTAAACTACTTCCGGGATTCTGGAATTCAAAATTGACTAAATCACCTTTTACCGCGGCTGCGAGCTGTTCTGCGCTTTGTTGCATTTCAAGCATGGTTTGATAATCATGTGGGGTATAATTGTAGTTGATCTGGTACCCTTTCCCGGTGGATTCAATTGTATTGGCCAGAGACACATCGGCTACGCCAAAGCCATAAAGCAGTAGGTAATTATTATTACTTTCCCAATCAAGCCAAACCGTGGCGTAATTAGCATCATACCAACTTTCTTTAAAGGGGCCTTGAATTTCAAACATATAGGACTGTTTCAATGTCGAGGGATAGTAAATGTAAATTGGTTCTTCAATAGGTTCATGAAGGCGAATTAATCCTTTACAAAAGAGATGTTCCCCAATATTTTTCCGAAATAAAGAAGAGGTTATACTTAAATCAGAATCAATGACCAGTTGGGTGGAGCGAAAAGCGCCACAAGCTAATATATAGTGCTCGGCATTGATAATAATGCTTTTTCCAGTCTTTGTATTCAGAAGTTCCAAACCGGTGATCTCACCCTGGGTGTGCAGTAATTTCTGAGCTTTCGCATCACACAGCAAATGAATTCCGGATTGATTCAAATCTTTATTAAATCGGGGGTGAGCAATAAGTTTACTGATGCTGCTAAAAAATAAATCCGGTAAAATCGATGTTTTATGAGATGCAAACTCCAGTGCGAGAGGTGATGCCATAGCGATCATATTATTAGACAGGCTATTATCAATCAGTGTTTTTTCAGTTTCATTGGCAAAAAAATCATTTTCCACATGGAGCAATTGCTCAGCCCAATCATAATCGGCTTTTAAATCATTAAAATTCAGAGGCCATTTAGAAAATTCATGAGCGAAAATCCTGGGCGCATGCCCACCCCAAAATAAGGTTCTACCACCGGCCACTGACCAGACCTGTTCATTACTTGAAGCAGTAGACGATATCCAGGGAACCTGATAGGAACACTTGTTACAAAATGATTTTAATATCGAGGGCTGATGTTTCATAGAGAGCGACCCTACATGCTCCGTCAGAAGTAAAGAACCTGCCTCAACGACCAAAACATTGTGGTTCAAATCACCTAAAGTCAGTGCCGTAGCCCCACCCGCAGCACCACTACCAATAACAATAAAATCAAACTTAATTGCACTACAATCATCAATATTAACTTCACACGAGTCTTTTAGAATGCTCATCGGCTACCCCATGATTTTAGTGGCAATTTTATGGAATGCGGTAATGATATCTTCTTCATCCTGAGCGCTTAAATTAGAGGCAATAGCTAATTTCATACTGCGATGAGCAAGAGAATCACATTTGGGTAATGCACCTTTTTCGTAGGAAATATCGTGAGCAAACTCATTAGCAGGGTGAGTCCAGGGGAATTGGTCCGGAGAATTTGATCTTTTATAAACCAAACTCGGGGTATTGTAGTACCAATAAAAATCTACATCCCCTAAAACGACACATGCAACACTCCCAGCGGGCCCATTAATGCCCTCTTTATGCATCTCTTTTACAAACTCGCGGCATAATGGCTCATCCTGGAAGGTAACAATTAAAAAAGCACCACTATCCCCCCGAGGATCAGGTATGGTACGAAATGTAAGATCTGGGATATCTTTTATTCCCTCAATGATTCTGTATTTTGAGTGACGCATCGCGGCTACTATTTTATTGAGCTTACCCAATTGAACCAAAGCTACAGCTCCGGTCAATTCTGACATCCGGGCACCTATTCCCCATAATTGCAACGCTTCGTTTGTTGCATCAAGTCGGCCAAGTTTATTTCGGGCATACCCAAGATCATGTATCGCGAAACACCGTTGATATAAGTTTTCATTATCACAAACTATCATCCCCCCTTCGCCGGAGGTCATATTCTTATTCAGTTGAAAGCTATATATAGCAATATCCCCAAACGCTCCCGCAGCTTTACCATCCAGGGTTGCACCGACAGCCTGAGCGCAATCTTCGAGAACTTTAAGTTTATGTGAGGTCGCAATGTCTATAATTTCGTGAATATTTCCCATTGCTCCACTCATATGAATGTATAAAATTACTTTTGACCTCTCATTTATCTTCGTTTTAAGATCATTGGGATCCATACAAAAAGAAGAGTCAATATCAACCAGCCTGGGTATGGCTCCAGTTCTGACAATGGCGCTTGCACAACTTACCCATAAATATCCGGGTAACAAAACCTCATCACCAGGCCCAACTCCAAACGCTGCAAGCGCTATATATAACGCGGATGTACCGCTACTAACGGCTAAAGCATATTCTCTTTTAACATAATCCCTGAAATGAGCCTCCAAGTGATTGACGGCATTTTGTAAATCAGGGCCATAGAAACGAAACAAACTTTTAGAACGTATAATATTCGTTACCGCATCGACCTCTTCCTCATTCAAATAATGTGCTCCTGGCAACTCCCATGGGAGAGGCTGGCTACGGACAGAATTAAGTTTTTCAGCAGGTTTTTTCATTTTTTACTCGCAATCAAAAGTTAGAGTAATCAGCATGACTAAGCACTAGGTTTGCTGGAAAATTAATAAATAAACTTTAGGAAGGGGTCTAACCCCCCTTCCATTAGCCAAATTCAAGAATCTGGTTATAGAATTGAATTTCCGCTATTCTTGTAAATACATAAAGACCTTTCTCTATCCAATATTCCTATTTTAGACCAAAATAATATCGTTATGTTTAAATTTAAAACTATTTTACTTTTCGTAACACACTGTACTCTTCTGCTGTTATTTCCTTTCTTTTAGCAAAATCGTTTACTACATCTTCCATCCATGCACAGCTCTCTGCTTGCTCTCCTGCAGTTAGAGTTAACAATTCAGCGCCACACCCAGAACCATAAGAAAAAGCAGCTATTTTTTTCCCCATGGCCGCGCCACATAATGCTTTGGCAACACCTACCCATAAACTCGCAGTATAAGAATTACCACTTAAAGCATTCCATTCCATAGAAGGCAAAACTTTTTCACTAAATAAAGCGTCACTTTGTTGTTCATCGAACCCATGATTCGCGCATACCGCATAAAAAGCTTTTTTAACCATTTTGGTAAAAGGAGAATGAAAACAACACGCATGATATTGGTCAAATAACTGTTGCAGTGAAATATTTTGATCCTGTAATAACGCTTTGAAGCATTCAATTGCTGCTTCTTTATAACTTTCAATACTGAGATTTCCATCAACTAAAGGAAATGATTCCTCCATAGGACGCCAAAAATCAAATACTGGTCTACTCCATGGATAGGATATTAAATCAATTTCAGCTATATCAGGGGAGTCAATGATAAAGGCAACTGCTCCTGCGCCTTGCGTAGGCTCACCCGCATCACCGGGTTTATACAATGATATGTCTGTGGCAATGATCAATGCAGCTTTTCCAGGAGCCATACCGGAATGTTTCCATTCCATAGCCTGTCTCAGGGCAAGTGTCCCTCCATAACAGGCATGCTTCACTTCATAGGATCGCACATTGCCATAGATCCCTAAGCGATCAGCAACATACGCACTTAGAGGCCTGCTCATGTCCACAGCACTTTCAGTACCTACAGCCAATAAACCAATGTCTTTTATGTTTCCTTTCCAACGAGAAAGGGCGCGGGATGCTGCTTCAACAGCCAAGTCAACGACATTAAAGTCTTCAGGACACATCGCAATTTTTTTACAACCTAAACCAATCAAATATTTGTCAGGATCAATGTTTCTGAGCTTGGCCAGCTCTTCAACAGACATTACTAATGGAGGGAAATGAATACCTAAAGAAGAAATACCAGTTTTTAAATTAGCCATAATTGTTCCTTTTAAGCAATTCATGTGCAGTAATTTTCATGAATTGAGCCAATTCACACTATGTAAATTAGCCTGATTGATTCTCATATTCCTAATCCGGGGTATTAAAAACCTATGAGGGATTGATAAGGTACATGCTGCCTGATTAAAGGAGGATTCATAATCGGAGCTTGGAACCATAAGACTTTATATCCCTTAGTTAATCCTTAACCTATTCATAGTTTAGACTAAAAAAAGAACAAAATGGCTTTAAAGCGCGCGCAGGAGAGTTCCTGCACGATTCAATGGAGAGATATTAGTGCAGGGATTCCATATCTATCACAAAACGATATTTGACATCGCCCTTCTCTAATCGTTTAAATGCAGAATTAATTTCATCGATTTTGATTCGTTCTATTTCCGCTTCAATATTGTTTTTAGAACAAAAATCAAGCATCTCTTGCGTCTCTTTTAATCCACCAATGAGCGAGCCGCTGATACTTAGACGCTTCATTATCAGAGGAGACATCGATATTTCCATAGGATCCGCTGGAACCCCCACCTGAGTTAGCTTTCCGTCATGCTTGAGACAGTTTAAATAAGGATTCATATCATGTTTTGCTGAAACTGTATCCAGAATAAAATCATACTGTTCACTCAAAGCCGACATGGCTTTAGCGTCAGTAGATAAAATAACATCAGAAGCGCCTAATTTTTTCGCAGCCTCTATTTTATTTTGAGATGTGGTAAAAACAGTAACTTCAGCGCCCATGGTATGAGCAATTTTAACAGCCATATGACCAAGTCCGCCTAAACCGACTATACCTACCTTACTTCCCTTGCCTACCCCAGCCCTTTTTAAAGGCGAATAAGTGGTTATGCCAGCACAAAGTAACGGCGCAGCGGCAGCAGGATCCAGATTTTTACCTATGTTCAGTACAAAATCTTCCGTTACCACGATGTTTTTTGAATAACCACCATAAGTAATTCCCCCCGATATTTTATCAGGGCTATTATAGGTAAACGTACCGCCATTCTCGCAAAATTGCTCCTCATGGGCCTTACAACTGGAACACGTTCTGCACGAATCTACCAAACACCCAACGCCAACAATATCCCCTTTTTTGAATCGTTTAACCGCAGACCCCACTTCTCGCACCCTGCCAATAATTTCATGCCCTGGAACGATAGGAAATTCGGTTGTTTTCCATTCATTTTTCACCTGGTGCAAATCTGAATGACAAATACCGCAATATAAAATATCAATTGTTACATCCTTTGCCCCTGCTTTTCTCCGTTCAAATGTGAATCGTTCTAAAGGTGCATCCGATTTATAAGCTGCATATCCTAAAGTCTCAGACATAATCTTTCCTTGATTTGAAGTTAATAAAATTTCGTGCTTTGAAGTATATATGTATCCCCGGCCTAAATTATAGTAGTCCTACAAGCAATTTTTACTGCTGTTTCTCCCAAAATATTATGTATCGCCTGATAAATCATTCAGAACGCCTTATTTTGGTCATAATGGAAAGAGCCAGGTTTAAGATTCTCAATTCTTCTTCTCAAATAGTTACTATAATTATTCAGACATTTCTTTTTATTTACAGAATGTTAAAAAATAATTTATTCTAAATACGGAGCGTTTCTAACAGGGAGTAGTTTATGCCATCTTCTAATGAAGCAAAAAATACCAAAAAATTAATATCAGTAAAACACATTATCATGATGGGAGATAGCCTGTCAGATAGAGGAACTTCTAATAAAAGCACGGTATTAGGCTGTATTCCTATGTCCTCTTTAAATGGCTTAAAGGGAAAATCACCCGACGGCAGGTTTACCAATGGCCTGGTATGGAGTGATCATGTATCAGCAAAAATTGCCAGTGATTTTACGATTAATCGATTACAGAAAAAATGGCATCTGGATGATACGGATATATCGGACGCTATTATTAGCCATGATCGTAGAATAGTATCCGCAATAAGGGATAACTACAGTCTCGATGATGACTATTTTATTAATTACGCGGGCAAAGTTTGGGTTCGCAGCTATTGTGTTGGCGGCTTAATGGCTCATGATTACAGTTGGGTTGCCAGTTCCAGTCTTATTCGTTTTTTTACTCGTCTTATTGTATCTTCTCTCGATGATTTACGGAAAAAAGTATTGAAATACGATAAAAAAAATCATGTACCCTATGAGCAAAAAGCAGAGACTCTGGTTATTGAATGGTCTGGAGCTAATGATTTGGTCACGGTTAATGCCAAGCCTTCTATAGAAGAAGTTGATAAAGCAATTATTGCCCGGATGGCTAATATTAAGAAAATGATTGCAGCAGGTTATCGAAATTTCATAGTGATGAACCTTCCCAATCTGGCGTTAACCCCCCGTTATCAGGCTAAATCCGTTGAGGATCAGAACCTTGCAAAAACATGTTCCGACTATTTTAATACAAAATTACAGGAAGCCTGTGAGCAAATGAGTAAGGAGTTTCCCCATTGTGAGGTAAATGCCTTTGATGTTAATTTTCTGTTTGAAATGATTTATAACAATCCGGAACAGTACCTGTTAGATAAGGAAAAATTGACAATACCCTATAACACTTCAGTTGATTTTGATGATCCTGCAGATGGCACATCCCACGCAACGGGATATATGTTTTATGATGATTTACACCCCTCAGCTGATCTTCATGCCCTCCTCGCTGCTTATTTTTATGATCAATTACCTCTTAAATACGAGCTTCTGGAACCCAATCAAATTAAATCTAATATAAAAACACCTATTACAGAGGAAGCGCTTCTGCAGTGTTTCCGATTTCATTATTCAGCTCAAAAAACGCATGATAACCGATTTATCGGTCATACCAAGTCTACATTGGATTATAAAAATGCAGGCCTGGAAGTTATTCTGAAACATGCATTAGATGAAGAAGGTAAACGAACGATGACCGTACTGAATAACCTGGGTTGGGTTGATAAGCATGGAGAGCTTATTCTTAAAGAACCCGCATTAATAAAAGCCATGGAAAAAGTTCATCCAGCATATACAGATGAATCAACCTCTCACTTAACGTTAAATCGCACCCAATCAGCGACCTGGTAGACCGTTTTAGTTTGAAAAAAAAGATTGAGGAGGATGCCTCCAAGCCTCACTAATTCTGCATAACTCACTGTCATGCCCACTCAGGTGGGCAACTATCCACCAACCCTCGATACTATATTTTTGATTTATAACGTAAAACCAAAGTGGAAATGGTTGTTCGTCTTCGTGAACTTGGGTATCCCCTCAAAATTTATGTTCTTTTATCCTACATAATTCTTTTATTCTAAATAATGTTTCTTTTGTCATCCCCACGCAGGTGGGGAACCATCCAAATATTTAGCAAAATGCCACTTTATTGGATAGATCCGCGCCTGCGCGGGGAAGACAACTTATTAATTCACAACATTATCATGCATTAAAAGTGATGAGGGGATAACTCAGTTCGTGAACACAACAATTTTAACCAGGATGTAATTTTACCTATATGTACATTAACTAAAAACGACACTCTGTTAGTATAGAGCAGAAATGAGTCCTCAATTTCTCAATTTCAAACCACTTCCTTAAAACATGTACTATAATTTTTAAGTTAAAGAAGTTCAATCAAAGGAGTGATTATCATGACTAACAGAAAAGTAGTTAAAGCAAGTGAAGTAACCGGAGTAGATGTAAAAAATGGTGCCGGTGAAAATCTGGGTGAAATCAATGAAGTGGTGATTGATAAACTAAACGGTACGGTAAGTTACCTGGTTTTGGATTTTGGCGGCATATTGGGTTTTGGTAATAAATTTTTTGCTGTTCCATGGAAGCTTTTTTCCTATAATGAAGATGATGATTGCTTCATTCTAAATGTGGACAAAGAGCGCTTTAAAAATGCGCCTGGATTCGATAAAGATCATTGGCCAAATTTTACATCACCAGATATATCCAACTCTATAAACAAATATTACATTTAACAACCAAGGAGATAGAAGATGAATAAGGATATTTTTGAAGGTAAATGGGAAGAAGTAAAAGGCAAAATGCAACAAGCCTGGGGAAAATTGACTGATGATGATTTTAAAGAAATCGAAGGCAATCAAAAGGAAATTTACGGGAAATTACAAAAATCATACGGCTATAGCAGAGAAGAAGCCGAAAAAGCAGTTAAAAAATTCAGAGATTCATTATAAAACTCAATATGGTGCTGACCTGGTCAGCATCATATTCTCAATCCATCATTCGATTGATAATATGTATAAAATCACTTTATCATAAACGTTCACTGGCAAGACTATCTTGAGAAAATTAAGTATTCTGGGTAACGAGCCAAATCGATACAACGCTTTGGGTTTTTTAGATTGAATGATCTTTCTAATAAGCTTCATAATAGCGACTGGCGACTTAATAAACAACATGCTTTGCTCATTTTTGGTCGCATCCAGTAATACTTCATAATCATTTTTATATCGACTGTCCTTTACATTAATGAATTGAGTGGAAAGTCGAATAGCGTTCTCCCGAATATTGGTCTTCATTGGGCCACATTCGATAAGACTGACACTTATTGGACTATTAATAGCCTTTAATTCGAGCCGTAACGCATCATTAATAGCCCTTAGTGCATGTTTAGACGCGCTATATATACCCCGATAAGGAAATGAGGTCAGTCCTAACATAGAGCTGATATTAATAATTTTCCCGTGCCCTGCCTGATGCATCAAAGGTAATATTAGCCGGGTTATCTCACACAAACCAAAATTATTAACTTGAAACTGATGGGTAACCACATCATAACTTAAATCTTCAATTGCCCCAGCAACAGCGATACCCGCATTATTAATCAGAACATCAATTTTTCCACCAGCTACTAATTTGGCCTCTTCAACACATTGACTGATAGAGTTTTTATCTAAAAGATTGAGTATTAGTGGATGAATGTTACGATTTTTAAATTGTTCCTTTTCTTCTTCGTGAAGAACTGTAGCAAAAATAGTATACCCCTCATCCGCAAGGGACATTGCCATTTGATAACCGATTCCGGTTGAACAGCCTGTTATTAATATATTCATAGTCCGTCCTGATAATCTCTATGATTTTAGCAGTGGCTTATATCGGTCTCTAAAACAGATGATAAAATATAATGTGCCTAAAAAGGCAAGAAATGCCATGGGTAAGCCCCAAGGATTTAAAAATAAGGAAAATAATAAATAATTTATGACAAAGGGTACCAATAAGCATAAAACAATGAGAGGAATGGCTCTGTTGGATAAAAACAGAATCCCCATAGTTATTTCAACTATCTTCATGAGTGTAAAAAGATATCCAGTAGTTGAAATCGCGGTTAACAGACTTTGTCCATCATTTGATGTTGCTGATTTGGGTAATAGATTAAGATGAAATAAATCATTAATCCCATAGATCAAAAACAAAGTTCCGATACAAATTCTAACTACGTGATAAGTTTTGCTATTATAGAACATTCCTTTTCCCCTTCCCTGTTATATTTGTTATATTTTTTTCTCTGCCTTTACGAGCTTATCGAGTAGAACACCGCCCACCGGGCCACCAAAAGCTATATTGGGACATTCCTCTTTTATTGGTTTTTTAAAAGTGATTACACCGCCACAACGATGATGAATCAGGTGCCTGGATTTTAGTTTTCTAAACCACTTATATCGGTTTAAGAAGGATTTTTTAAAATGGACATTATCATGAACATAATAAAAGAAGCTTGCATATAAAACAGCCACACTTACAAAAACCATGTTATACGGAGCAGGCATTAAAACCACAACAAGAAGGATGGCTAAACCAATGAAAAATAACCAGATTAAATGTTCGATTAGATTATACCGATTCATATCAGAATGATGCGCGATATTTAAATTCTTATGATGAGCAAACAAGTGATATTTATATATTTTAAATCCGAAAATTTCGCAATGAAGAAAAAAATGTATCAACCAACCCACTAAAACCGCAAAATAATAGCTAACCACTATTGTAAACAAAATAGCCATAGGGTCTATTCCTTTTTCAATATTTCACCCCAAAATTAATATGAAATCCCTTTTGATTCACCTATAGCATATTTTATGAAAAGCAGGCGTTAATACCTTCCCTAGTCTTAGATAATATTAACTCAGGTTAAATAAACAATATTAACAGTTCAAATAGAACTCTTATCTATAATATAGCCCATAAATTAAACACTTATAAGATTTGTGAAAAAATTTTTATAAATATTTTAATAAGCAATTAAAGAGAATAGTATTCTGCCTAATTTTACTCCAACTAATTGAGGTTTTTCTTCTAGAGAGTGGATTTGAGTATGGGAGGGAGTTGTGCCATTAGAGTTATCCTCCTATTTAAGTCAAAAGAATTGAATTACTTAGCTTTCTTTTTGGCAATATGGATAACTTTTCGTACTTCCGCTACTACAATACCCTCACTATTAACGATTGGAATATGAAATTCAGGCTCAACCTTGGAAGATCCTTCCAGATCAGCAAGAATTTTTTTAAGAACATCATCTGTAATTTCGAAAGTAGCATTCACTATCCCTTGGGCAGGTAATTTATAGCGAATGGACGCTGATTTATCCCACACGGTGTACTTGTTGCCTAATAACTTAATCAACATAAGCATATAAAAAGGATCCGTCATCGAGTAAAGCGACCCCCCAAAATGGGTACCCACATAATTTTGATTCCAAAATCGCAGCTTCATCTGAACAACAATTCTTTTATAATCCGGAGTAAATTCTTTTACGCTAATTCCGGACCCTAAAAACGGAGGCCAAAAACGCATTAATTTTAATAATGTGGAGTATTTCATGAGTAATTTATTAATCCCTGGAATTAATTTAATTTACAACAAAAGACATGAATCAAATATAATTTAATAACTCTGTGATTTATAGTATAAATTAGTTTTTGTTTCATGGAGAGAATAATGTCAGGAATAAATGCAACAACAATGGCCAAAGTTAAAGAAGAACAAATCAAAAGAAAGGATGACTTGAATCGATTAATTTCCAAGCCCTTTGACCTAAAAAACCAGGATCAGCTTAAAGCGTTAAATGATTATATCAATCATTTTGAGTTAAGTAGTAATCTTATGTATCTTTATCAGGCTATGGCAGCCACTTTTAAAGCCTGGATGGGATTTGGTATTATGGGCTTTCTAATACCAGTCCCCGGATTTATACTCACTTCAAGCTTTTGTTTAGGAGCTTTTGGTCTTATTTTAAAAAATTTCAGTATGACTGACTTTTATGAACGATTTGATGAAATGAAGGCATTATACTCTTGGTGTTTTGACAGTGATAACGGCATTGATCATGATACATTACTGCACGTCCCCGATATTCAACGTATGATCACACTCCTTGCACCATTGAGTGAAAAAAAAGATATAGTCGTTTGGAAAAATAACTCTGGCTTATGGAGTAGTATCAAAAATAAAGTGTCTTCAATTGGTTCGACCAATGATTCAGCTCACCTTAATCCTGTTAGTTTATTAAAATTTAATGTTGAAAATAAAAAACTGAACATTGATGTTTTAGACGGCTTATTTAAGTCCCTGAAATACTTTACTACCAGTTCTGAATTTAGAGCATTACTCACTACTCCTTTATCAAAATTCGATATTTCTTCAATAATGAATAACATACCTCGCTCAGTAATAGAATCTCGCTTATCACATCCTAAAAGTTAATTCACAAGTATATTCTCCGGTTCGCTTTAGCCTGATCAATCTAAATCGCACCGGTAATTATATTCTTACTTAGCGTCCACCATGAGCATATAAAGAAATTGTGGGCTACAGCGATGACGTGACTATTACGATTCTTTCGTGATGGTAAATTCACTTATTGGAGCTCCTTTACCTCGTTCGGGATGACTTTGGATGTTATTTTATAGTTATATTATTCAATAAATAGGCTAACCGACATCCCGCCAAAACAATTTGTCTCTCACTAATCTGCTGGACGTTATGTTTATATTGCTCCGATGGAGTTTTATATTGCATTAACGTATAAACCTGGTTTAAGGCGACTTTATGGCTATCATTAACCCACTCTCTAGGATTTTTTTTATTAAGAGCTTGGCCGCAATCCCATTTATTTTGTAAATTAGCGGCAGTTTTGCTTATTTTTTGATTCTTATAATTGCCCACAAACGCACCACCACCATCGTCCCAAAATTGATGTAAATTTTTACCTCCAGGATTATTCGTTAACAAAAATAAATTACCGCCCATATCTCCTTTAGGGTGTTCTAGGCTAACTCTCGTAACCGTGTGAAGTGGTTGATGAATATCGCCAATGAGATGTGACAGAATACTTAAGCTCAACTTTTTGTC
>JAUXYG010000093.1 GCA_030694525.1 Legionella sp.
GAGGATGGACCGATTCCAAGAGAACGGGTAAAGCGGCATGGTCAACTATTTGGAACGGTTGGTCTAAATTGAATGAGCGAATAGAAGGTTTTCTAATCGCTCAGAACATCTTTATGGATAAGATGTGATCAAGAGACAGGGCTTGTCCGAGGCATCCAGAGATCTAGATTAAGAACAAATTTCTTCATAGAGATCACGCCATTTGGATTAAGCTCTTCAATCAAATTAATTTTCCATCGTCTGCACCAATTTTTAAAACTTTTTTCACGTCGAGCAGCTTTTAGATAAATCGAATGCATTTCGTAATAGACTGAGAGATGAATGTTATACGGAGCAGTAAATCCTGGTATCACCTTAGCTTTATGCTGCTAACCCATCAAATCTGAGGTTAAGCCAACTTATGAATTTTTGTTGTATTTCCACCAACAGATTTTCCAATGGCCTGATTTTCATTCCCCATAGCGCCGGAACTATGTTGGTGTGCCCCAACGATACTGCCATCAATGAACTGCCATTCAAAATCCGGATCGTGCACAAGACATTTGAAAATGCTCATTAACTTGTCTTTTGATGACCAACGGTTAACTATTGATAAAAGCATCCATATTCTGCCGGTTGGTCTCGTCAAGGGCAACCAACTCGCATTCGGTATAACATCGCCTCAACGATTAAACGGAGAGTGGGCTTATCATAAATCCTATGTTGTAGCATGATCGCTCTTAGTTCGACCAAAGAGTCTCACTACTCATAACAAAAATTGTTTATAGATGACGGATTTAAAACATAAAGTTGTTTAAATAGACACTGAGTTTGATATACTGCTTCAACTATTGCATTAAACAAGTGAATAAGGCAAATCATGAAGGCTAAACTGGAATTGGATGGACTAGCTCAAGAGTTACAAATTGAAATTGCAAATCATTTAAGAACTCCTGAATTATTTAAATTAGCCAGGACGTCAAAACATTATTTATCGCTCTATAGTGATTTAATGATCAAACGAAAGTTTCTTCTTTTTGCGGTACACGGGAAATTTGAAGAATTGCTAGCCAGCATAATTAAAGATAGGGATACAATTTTTAAAAGAGGCAGGGTTACCGATTGCTCAGGACGATTTTTTGACAACATCAGTGCTTTTGAATATTCGCTTTGGAGCTGGGATATGCCTTTGTGGAGCTATATGACGTTTCCACCCGAAAAAGAAGAAGAGCTAGCGTTTTACGAAAACATGTTTTCTCAATATAATAAAGTGAGCACCGAGGGTGTGTCGTATGTACTGAATGGAAAAAAAATAACGGAAAAGCACTTTGATTTTGAAGATACTATAATTAGACAATTACAAACCCTAGCAAGCATGTTAAGCATTCCGAGCACACCATCGCAAATTTTAAAGACACAGTGGATAGAGGGGGTGGGCGGTGCACAAAAGTTGCTGCCGATGCATGCTGTTTTTGAATATTGTTCTAAAGAGCCCTTCTCGCCAGTCCCAAAATTTGTCTCATGGCCAGATGAACCAAGCTCTAAATATTATGATTTGATTACTCAAAAGTATGTAAATTGGTTCGATGATAATTCAAAACTTGGGTCCGAAATTGCTGTATCTAAAGGTACACGCCTGGATGGCAACATGACTGTAGGATCTAAAGATTGCACCCGGTTGGAAGTTGAACAGGATTTACAAGCTTTAAAAGAATTATTTCAGAGTAGGAAAAGGCATTTTATCATATTAAGAGATGAACTCGGAGAGGAAGGTATACTCCGTCGAAAGCAGGAACAAGAACTAATTGAATTAATGGAAAGGGCAGATAGAGCACGAAGCAATATGAATATGATAGGCTCACTTAAAAGTAAAAGAAAAGCTGAAAAAATAAAAAATGATGAGTCGGGAAGCGAAGCTGAAATAATCAAAATCCCTTCCTCTGAAAATAATCGCTTCCTGGAGCTGACTAACTCATCTGAAAATTTTACCAACCAAAATTTCATCGTGACTGGCGTTGAGACTAATGATAAATCGTCAAATTTAAATAAGGATGTATCCAATAATAATAACTTAGTAGGGAATGATATCTCCTCTCGGATTATTCCCAGAGAACGTAAAGATATTAAAGTCATCGAAAATATCATTAGTAGACTGGAGCGCAATGCTCGCAATTGCTTCTCTATAGGAAGCACCCAAAAAGCACTCGATCTCCGCAGAGCTCTGCATAACGCTCAGGAAGATGGCGTTGAAAATGTGCGGGAATATGATGAAATACGCAGAGTAGTCAGTAAACACCGTTTCATCAGTTTTTTTAGAAACACTAATTCGTTAAAAGAGCTTAATAATTCTAACATTGAAGATGATTTTAGGCCTGGATAGGTGTGGAACTCGCACAGATAAAACCTCCAAGAACTATTTATACAGTAGCACAAAAATGATTGTCGCACTTGGAGTTAAAATTGGCCCCTTGTTAAATATACATATGCTATTGATTAATTGGACGTCCCATAGAGGATTCGAACCTCCGACCTGCCCCTTAGGAGGCAGGAAATTATTGGTTTCATATCGTCCATAAAAAACCATTATACATTGTAAAATATAGTTTTTTTATATTGTATTGTCTGGCCTCGTTCCGATAAAATGCGCCTCTGTCCAACCATTTTTAGGCACCCAAATAGGTACCTGAAATAAGCAAAAATAATAACAAGGAGCGGTATTATGTATAAGTGTTTAGAGTGTTGTCACTCTGAGTTAATTTCAGTTAACCGGAATTTCCGGCTAACTGGCAGTAATGCTTTATCTGATAAAGCGGCAATCCTAAGAATAAAAGTGAGTTAAGTTATTAAGAGTTTCTTAACAACTGCCCGTGGTGCAGCCAAATCACGAAAAATTATATCAAATCTAGTTATTAGGAATTTCCTAATAACTGTTGAACAGGAGTGCCATAATGACTTCTAAACAATTAAATTTCACTAGCTTAGTTGTTGCTATTCAAAACACACATGAAACTTTTGCAATCCAGGCCAGTACAGCTGTAAATGTTTGTTTAACAATGCGTAATTGGTTAATTGGTCATTATATTGTTGAATACGAATTGCAAGGTGCAGATAGGGCTAATTATGGTGAGTATCTATTAGATAAACTTTCAGAGCAGTTAGTTGCAAATGGTCTTAAACGGATGGATATTAGGGAATTAAGACGTTTTAAGCAGTTCTATACATGCTATCCCCAAATTCGGGAGACGCTGTCTCCCGAATTCATGGTATTGCCTTCAGCGGCTAAAATAGTTATATCCGAGATTCGGGAGACACTGTCTCCCGAATTGAAAAAATCTCCTACTGCAATAGCTGGTAGCACTTTAGTAGAACGTTTGTCATTTTCTCATTTTGTTGAATTTCTTCAAATTGATCAGCCACTTAAACGACTTTTCTACGAGGTTGAAACCATCCGAGGAAATTGGTCAATACGCGAGCTTAGGCGACAAATTGCCACGCAATATTTCGAAAGAAGTGGTTTATCACTAGATAAAGAAGCACTAGCAAAATTGGCCCATCAAAGTGCCGAAAAGCAAGAACCACAGCATGTTATTCGCGATCCTTATGTATTTGAGTTTCTTGGATTGAAGCCTCAAGAAGTTATGACAGAACGAAAGTTAGAAGAAGCTTTATTAGATAAACTGCAGGTGTTTTTGCTTGAGTTAGGGCATGGCTTCTGTTTTGAAGCCCGTCAAAAAAGGCTTATCATTGGTGGTGAACATTGCTTTGTTGATTTAGTTTTCTATCATCGTATCTTGAAATGTCATGTGCTCATTGAATTAAAAAATGATGCATTTCGACATGAAAATATTAGCCAACTCAATACCTACGTTAGTTACTATAAAGAATATCAAATGTCAGAAGGAGATCAACCGCCAATTGGTATTTTATTGTGCACTCAAAAAAATCATGAAATGGTTAAGTTTGCTTTGGCCGATATGAAAAACTCATTGTTTGTCTCGCGCTATCAGTTACAACTACCACTGCAGGAAGAAATAGAGGCGTTCTTGCAACAGGCAATTGCTGAATTAGATCTCAAGAATTAATGCGAGTACTTAATTGTGCAGATAGTGTCTGCACATTTAGTGCAACGTAGCGTTGCACAATTTGAGTGAATTATAAATTTCTAATTGTGCAAGAAGTTCTTGCACAAATTATGCAGCAGCTTGCTGCACAATTTAAATAAATGGAATGGTTAGCAAGCCGCTGACTAATTTGGGAGTCACTGACTCCCAAATCTTGCAACGCGGGGTTGCAATATTGATTTATCAGGAAAATCTATGGGAAAACTAACTGCTAAAGCTGTGGAAAACGCAGCTCCGCGTGATAAAGAATATAAATTACATGATTGTGCTGGGCTTTTTTTACGAGTGCGTCCTAGCGGTGCAAAGAGTTGGTTATTTTCTTATAGATTACCTGGTGATAAATCTCAATTCGCATGACAATTGGCGCACCAGCAGATCTGAGTCTAAAAGAGGCACGCGATAAAATTCGCTCATTACAAAAGCTTGTTGATGACGGCATTGATCCACGACACGCAAAAGCAGTTACTATCGCTGAAAATATGCAAGCGATAACTATGCAAGTTTTGTTCGATCGTTGGATAGAACAAGAAAAAATTACAAAGCGTGTGACGCAGGGCTGGATTAAACACCACGAAGATCGTTGGAGGCTTCACCTTAAAAAACCTTTAGGTGATATTTTAGCAAAAGATATTACACGCGCTCATTTGTCAGCAGCATTGGATGCAATGACGCGCAAAGGTATCAAAGAAGAAACCAGAAAAGCATTATCTTCTCTTAATTTAATGATGGATTATGGATTAACTCGTCATTTAATTGATCAAAATACAGCCCGTTTATTAAAACCCAAAGACTTTGCTGCTACCGCAAATAAACCCCCTGATCGAGTTTTATCATTGGAAGAGCTGCGCCAATTATGGTTGGCTATGGATCAGGCTACGACGAGTAATAAATTCGATGACAATAGGTCAACAATGTCTTTAATTACAGCCAGTGCAATCAAATTATTGATATTAACAGGCGCACGTCGTGGTGAAGTTGCAGCCATGCAATGGAGTGAACTTGATTTGAATACAGGTATATGGAAATTATCTTCTGAAAGAACAAAAAATAGACAAGAACATACTATCTATCTTTCTGATTTAGCAATAGAAGTGATTGGCCTACTTAGAATTCTTACTGATTGTTCAAACTTTGTTTTTGATACTGGATATCATGAAAAGGGTGGTCATATTCATCCAGACACTTTAACAGGCGTTATTGCAAAATTAAGAGGTGCATCTAAAGGTATCAAAAAGAAAATCGTTGTTGATGCTCCATTAAGCGATATGAAGCCATTTAGTATTCATGATCTACGTAGATCAGCAGCAACAGCATGGGGTGAATACTTAAAAACGGAGCCACATGTATTTGAGCGGATGCTA
>JAUXYG010000160.1 GCA_030694525.1 Legionella sp.
TGCATCAGATAGCCCAATTTTCTCAGGTTTGACCATGTAAATCTGATTTAAAAAAGCAGGATCTTCGGCGCTCAATGGGTGCTGTTTAAAATAGCCCATCCAGGGAAACCAGGTTCCGGAACAATCGCTGTTAATTCCAGAAGATTGATAGAAAGGGTAGGCTATTCCTGAATTTCCAATGACAACGGTCACATAACGGCCAGGTATTTGATAAATTGTAATATGATTCGGATCATTAAATTGATGCATGTTTTACATTCCCTGTAAATTTGCTTTATTGAACAAATTATAAACCAAAGGAACTTTATGTGCAAAAATTAGGCTGATCGATCCAAAAAGAGAATCCGATCGCTGAAATTCAACAGAACAGATATTTTCTTAATTCAAGACAAACTACAGTTAAAAATTAATTTCGCTTTTTACCAACTTTTATTATTTTGACGCTTTTAATCGTGTTATCACTGATTTTCAATATTTCAATCTGATAGTTCTCAATCATTAAACAGGAATCTGCGGGTGGAATGTAGCCTAAATACTCAATTATTAATCCACTTAAAGTTCGCGGCCCAATTGAGGGGAGGCTCCAGCTCATCATGCGGTTTAAATGACGCAAGGTCGATCCTGCATCAACTATAACAGAACCATCATCTTGAGGAGTTATATCGCGGCTTAACGCGGCAATATCAGTAGTAAATTCTCCGACTATTTCCTCCAGAATATCCTCCATAGTCACAAGACCTAAAATATCACCGTATTCATCAACCACAAAACAACTTCGTCTTTTCATTTTTCTGAAATTTAAAATTTGAATATTCAATGGAGTGGCTTCGGGAATAAAATAGGGGGCATCTGCTGTATTAAGTAAACTGTCCATGTCTAGCTTATCTTCCAAGGCCAGATTTAAAATAGTACGGGCGTGAATCATTCCCACCAACTCATCAATTGACCCATGATAAATGGGTAAGCGGGTATGTTGTGCCGTTTCTAATTGCTCCAATAATTGAAGCCAGGGCTGATCCAAATCAATACCCACAATATCAGATTTTGGAATCATAATGTCTTCAACGGTGGCTTGCTCCAGGTCCAAAAGGCTAATGAGCATGCTTTTATGTTCTACAGGTAATAATCCGCCCGCTTCATGCACCACTGATCTTAGTTCTTCTCCTGTTAAAGCCTCTTTTTGCATCCGGTTTATAGAGATACCAAACAGGCGCAATATACAATTGGAGGTAAAGCTTATTATGTGCACCAAGGGCGCGAAAATTCCTTGCAAAATTTTTAAAGGTAAGGAACATGCGAATGCAACTTGTTGAGGATAAATTGCAGCCAGCGTTTTGGGGGTCATTTCTGCAAATACAAGAATTACAATAGTCAAAATTATCGTAGCTGCAGCAACACCCCAATCACCATATAAGCGCTGGCCTAATAATGTGGCTATGGTTGATGCCACGATGTTGGCTAACGTATTCCCTATTAAAACCACACTGAGCAACCGATCAGGTCTTGCCAGCATTTGATTAACTCTGATGGCTTGCTTGTTTTGTTTTTTAACCAGATATTTTAATTTGTAACGATTAATCGACATCATGCCAATTTCAGAACCAGAAAAAAAACCCGACAGTACGATCAAAAAAATTAAGATTATAAGAAGGGTGGAAAAATGAAATTGCACCGGATAGCCTTAACGTGGTTGCGAAAAATTAAATTATCACAAGAGATTAAAGAAAGCGAGTTTTGAGATTTATCAGGGTATGCAGGGCTGGAAAATTTGACCAACCCTGATCTAACAATTATTGATGCTCTTTATTGAACCGCTCAACACTTGCCATAATTTCAGCACGTGCCTCTTCAGGTCCAACCCAACCATCGATTTTTACCCATTTGCCCTCTTCCAAATCTTTATAATGATTAAAGAAGTGTTCTAATGATAATAATAAATGCTCCGGCAAATCCTTATAGGTGGCCACTGATTGATACATTTTACTCAGTTTGGTAGTAGGAACGGCTAATAGTTTCGCATCCACACCGGCCTCATCAATCATCTTTAACATGCCTACTACGCGGCAAGGAATAACAGCCCCACTAATTAAAGGACTTGGGGTAACAACCAGGACATCTACTGGATCGCCATCCTCTGATAAAGTGTTTGGAATATAACCATAATTTGAAGGATAGAACATAGCAGTAGTCATAAAACGATCGACGAATAAAGCACCGGTCTCCTTGTCTACTTCGTATTTTACCGGCTCTCCATGCATGGGGATCTCAATAATAACATTAATTTCATTGGGAACATCCCGACCACTCTTGATTTCCATTAAACTCATTTAATCACCTGTATCCAGAAAAAGTAGGTATTATGCGAAAATTCCTGGCAAAAGGCAAAGACAAGCTGTCGCATTCCGTTAGCGGCAATGTATAATATATTATTACCCATTTATCTGGTTTAAGATGAACTGCTTATTTTGCAAAATTGTGCGCTCTGAAATTCCTGCCAATGTAGTTTTTGAAGACGATGAGATATTAGCTTTTCGGGATATCAATCCTCAGGCGCCCACTCATTTGTTACTTATTCCTAAACGTCATATTGCTACGATAAATGATACCAATTCCCAAGATGAGCAGCTCTTAGGCAAACTTATTTTACAAGCAAAAATACTTGCTCAAAATGAGGGATTTAGTGAAGAAGGGTATCGCTTGGTTTTTAACGTTAATTCGGGTGGCGGGCAGGAAGTTTACCACATTCATTTACATTTACTGGGTGGCCGCTCAATGCATTGGCCCCCAGGCTAGGAGTTCTAATGGAACAATTGTACACAAAATTGCTTAAAGAACTAGGTGAAGATGTAACTCGTGAGGGCTTAAAAGATACCCCATCCCGTGCAGCAAATGCCATGCGCTATTTAACCAAGGGATATGGGGAAAGCCTTGATGACATCATCAACGGCGCCTTGTTTGATTCTGATATGAATGAAATGGTTATTGTTAAAGACATCGAACTGTATTCAATGTGTGAGCACCACCTTCTCCCTTTTTTAGGCAAATGCCATGTGGGTTACTTGCCTAATGGAAAAGTTATAGGACTATCCAAAATTGCGCGCATTGTTGATTTTTACGCAAGAAGATTACAAATCCAGGAACGCCTTACCGGTGAAATTGCACACTGTCTTGAAAATATAACCGGAGCACGAGGAGTATCAGTAGTAATTGAAGCAAAACACCTATGTATGATGATGCGGGGGGTAGAAAAGCAAAACTCAGTAATGACCACCTCGGTAATGCTAGGCCAAATGCGAGAGAATACAAGCAGTCGTATGGAATTTCTAAATTTGGTTAATAACAAATAATTTAGCCTGCTTACTAATGCGGGCTTTCTCTATCCAAAATACACATCCAGTGTAAACGGATTTATCATTCACCGAGATAAATAATAGTAATTGGTAACATTTCCATCGCACGTTCTAAAAATCATGATAGAAATAAGATAATTTATTCAGAGATTTATAAAGGCCTTTAGCATTAAAGGCCTTTAATTTGAAAACAAAGCGATTATTCTTCTTCAGAATGACTATTTGCTTCAATTGTTTCTGATGCTGTTTCGCTAGTTGCAGGTGCCACTGAATCAGCCTTTGGTTCTGCTGGTGGTTTCCCTTTCCATTCCAATTTTACGCGACCTTGCTTATCCACTCCAGCAACAAATACTTCAATATCCTGGCCTTCCTGCAACACATCTTCAACTTTTTGTGCGCGGTCATTACAAATTTGAGAAATATGTAGCAAACCATCCTTTCCTGGCAGTAAGTTTATAAATGCCCCAAAATCAACAATCTTACTTACTTTACCCTGATAGTTTTGACCTACTTCCACTTCAGCGATTAACGCTTTAATTTGTTTTTGAGCTTCTTCCAATGCCTCAGCATCAGGAGAAAATAATTGAATAACGCCTGTATCATCAATATCTATAGATACACCAGTAGTCTCAATCAAGCCTTTAATGGTTGCGCCACCCTTACCAATAATGGTACGAATTTTGTCCTCTGCTACTTTCATAGTAATAATGCGAGGAGCATGTTGAGACAATTCATCGCGATGACCTGCCAGAGAATTATTCATCACCCCAAGAATATGCAAACGTCCAGCTAAAGCCTGCTCTAGAGCCTGCTCCATGATCTCATTGGTAATACCAGTGATTTTAATATCCATTTGCAGTGCAGTAATGCCTTTTTCAGTTCCAGCTACTTTAAAATCCATATCGCCAAGATGATCTTCATCGCCTAATATGTCTGTCAAAACAGCAAAACGCTCGCCTTCTTTAATCAAGCCCATTGCAACCCCTGCAACAGGAGCTTTTAAAGGAACTCCAGCATCCATCAATGCAAGGCTGGTTCCACATACTGTAGCCATAGAACTGGAGCCATTGGACTCAGTAATTTCAGAAACAATACGTAATACATATGGAAATTCTGTTGTTGAGGGCAACACTGCCATTAAGGCACGTTTAGCCAGACGACCATGACCAATTTCTCGACGCTTGGGACTTCCTACCATTCCAGTTTCGCCTACTGAGTAGGGAGGGAAGTTGTAATGCAACATAAAGCGATCTCTGCTTTCACCGTTTATACCATCCAGCATTTGGGCATCACGATCATTACCCAAGGTAGCCACTACAATCGCTTGTGTCTCTCCGCGAGTAAACAAACAAGAGCCATGTGTTCTTTCCAGAAACTTGGTTCGTACTGAAATCGGTCGAACAGTTTTATTATCCCGGCCATCAATTCGAGGCTCTCCATCTAATATTCTGTTACGAACTGCTGCACGCTCCAGGTCACTAAACATCTCAGCAATAACCGAACCCTTTAATTCTTCATTCTCAACCAATAAGGAAGCAATAGTCTGTTCTTTTAACTCACCAAGACGAGCATAACGCTCTTGTTTGTCTTTAATCAAATAAGCTCTTTCTACTTCGTTTTTGGCAATATCTGAAACACGAGATTGTAATATGCTATCTACTTCAGGAGCTACCCAATTCCAGCGCGCTTTACCTGCTTGAGCAGCCATCTCTTCAATAACTTTAATTACGCTCTTCATCATTTCATGGCCAAACATAATGGCTCCGCGCATGATGTCTTCACTTAATTCTTTTGCTTCAGATTCAACCATGAGGATAGCATCTTTGGTACCCGCAACGACCAGGTCAAGTTGGGATTGCTCTAAATCCTTTCTGCTGGGGTTTAACAAGTAAATACCGTCTTTGTAACCTACTCGCGCAGCACCGATTGGTCCATTGAAAGGAACACCGGAAATTGCCAATGCCGCTGATGCGCCAATCATAGCGATAATGTCAGAGGAAACATCTGGATTTAATGAAAGAACAGTTGCGATTACCTGCACTTCATTACGAAAATTATCTGGGAATAATGGACGAATGGGTCTATCAATCAAACGTGAAATCAAAGTTTCATTATCACTTGGTCTTCCTTCCCGCTTGTTAAATCCGCCAGGAATTTTACCTACGGCATAAAATTTTTCCTGATAATTCACAGTTAACGGAAAGAAACCATTGTTCTCGCCACCATCCTTTTTGCCAACTACCGTTACCAAAACCTGGGTACCATTCATACTTGCCAAAATAGCACCGTCAGCCTGTCGTGCTACTTCACCAGTTTCCAGAGTTAAGGTATGTTCACCAAATGGAATTTCTTTTGTAATCTTAGCCACGTAATGTTCCTCATTAAATTAAATATAACAAAAAAAAGGCGCAGAACTCTGCGCCTTTTTATTTAACGATTGTGTTGTGTGTGTCTCGGAGAGACCATAGCCCAACAATCAATAAGAATCTCTCAATCCAAGACTTTGGATTAAAGTTTGATAGCGAGACTTATCGTTACTTTTTAAGTACTTCAATAACTTGCGGCGCTTGTTTACCAAACTTTGTAACCCTCTGCGGGAATGAAAATCTTTTTTGTGTTCTTTAAAATGCTCGGTCAAATATTTGATTCGGCCGGTAATTAAAGAAACCTGAACTTCGGGCGAGCCAGTATCTTTATCGGCACGTTGGTATTCATTAACAATTTCTGCTTTTTCCGCGCTATTTAGCGACATATAAACTCCTGGAACTAGCTAAGTATTCATTTAAAGGCGAACATTCTACCAAGGCATGTGCAACGAAACAAGAGCTGGAAATTAATTTGTGCAAAAAATTTCATATTATGTACTCATATGAGCCTTATTGGGCTCATATTTGATACGATAGCAATCGTTTCGCTTTGATATCACCATTGGTTTGTAATTCACCTAATCCAATAAATTGTGCTTTTTCATCATAAAGACGGACACAACGCGTTACATCATTACTCATTTTAGCAACAATCAATTTACCTTGACGAATTGCTAAAACCTCTTCATCAGATAAATTAATGGCTGTTAAATAATCAATCGCCTTATCCATAGGAATAAGACAATTAAATTTTTCAATTAAAGACATGGTCTCTAATTCTTCAAGGGAGTACATTGGAGCATGCTGAAATCCTGCTGTGTAGAGCCGATGTAATCGTATTACATGCGCTCCCACCTGCAATTCATCACCAATATCTTCCACTAAATTCCTTATGTAAGTACCTTTACTGCAGGATACTGTTAATGAGAATTGCTTCCCATCAAATTTATTAAGCTGTAGTTGATTAATTACTATTTCACGTGCTTGCCGTTCAATATTAATACCATCACGGGCGAATTTGTAGAGGGGAGTTCCATTATGCTTTAATGCAGAAAACATCGAAGGAACCTGCTTTAATAAACCAGTATAACGTCCCAGTACCTCGCCCAACTGAGCATGAGAAATATTAAATTCATTAACCTGTTTTACGACTTCGCCAGCAGCATCCGAAGTGTTGGTTTTAATCCCCAAAAGTCCGGTAGTTTCATAACATTTATCCGCTTCAAGAAAAAAATGACTGACTTTTGTGGCCTCTCCAAAACATAAGGGCAACATGCCGGTTGCCAATGGATCAAGACTACCAGTATGACCTGCTTTTTTTGCCCCAAATAAACGCTTTACTTTTTGCAACGCGCTATTCGAGGTCATACCCAGCGGTTTATTAAGCAGTAGAATTCCATTTACAGGAGGAGACGTTTCAACTACTTTCATTATCATCCGGATCAGGGATATTTACTTCGTCTATCAGTCGACTCAAACGCTCTCCGTATTCAATAGACTCATCATAAATAAAATGTAATTGAGGAACGGTGCGCAAAGTAATACTGCGCGCTAAAGCACTTCTTAAATAACTGGCAGCAGCATTCAAAATTGAAGTAGCTAATGCTTTATCTTCGTCAAAAACAGTAAAATATATTTTGGCATGTCCAAGATCAGCAGCAACTTTTACTGCTGATATGGTCACAAAGCCTTTTAAGCGAGGATCTTTTATTTCTTGCGGAATTATTTGAGCTAATTTTCTTTGAATCATCTCAGCAATTCGGTCAGTTCTTTTAAAGTTAGCACTCATTTTTATAAATCACGCTTAATTTCAACTGTTTCATATACTTCAATCAAATCGCCAGGCTTCACGTCATTGTAATTTTTTACACCGATACCACACTCAAATCCCTGACGTACTTCTAAAACGTCATCTTTAAATCGACGAAGCGATTCCAGAGTTCCTTCATAAATAACCACATTTGCACGTAAAACACGTATGGGGTTATTTCGTTTGATTGAACCTTCAGTAACCATACACCCGGCAATAGCACCAATTTTGGGAGATTTAAATACATCACGAACTTCTGCCACACCTATAATTTCTTCTTTGAATTGAGGCGCCAGCATACCCGTTAATGCACCTTTAATCTGATCAACTATATCGTAAATAACGCTGTAATAATGCAAAGAAACAGATTCTTGCTCAGCAAGGCGTTTCGCCCCACTATCAGCTCTAACGTTAAAGCCAATTAATATACCATTAGAAGCAATGGCTAAATGTACGTCTGATTCAGTGATTCCACCTACACCATTAGAAATCACTTCAACATTTACTTCATCATTCGATAATTTAACTAAAGCATCAGAAATCGCCTCTAGGGATCCCTGAACATCAGCTTTCAGGACAATATTAAGTACTTTTGATTCGGTTGCTGTCATATTTTCCATAATGCCTTCAATGGAAGACTTTTGTCTTCTGGCCAGTTTCACATCACGGAATTTACCCTGGCGGAATAAAGCAACTTCTCGCGCTTTCTTCTCATCGGGAACAACAACAGCTTCATCACCGGCATGAGGAATCGCAGATAAACCTAACACTTCGACTGGAATAGATGGGCCAGCACTTTCAACGGGATCACCATTGTCCCCAACTAGTGCACGTACTCGACCATACTGGAATCCAGCAAGTAAAATATCCCCTTTACGTAGCGTACCACTTTGAACCAGAACCGTTGCAACTGGGCCACGACCTTTATCGAGTCGCGATTCAATCACGACACCTTTAGCTGCACCGTCAGTTAATGCGGTTAACTCAAGAACTTCTGATTGCAAAAGAATGGCATCAAGTAAATCATCAATCCCTAAGCCGGATTTAGCAGAGATATTAACAAACATGGTATCACCACCCCATGCTTCGGGTATTACTTCATGAACGGAGAGTTCATTCATTACTTTTTCCGGATCAGCATCAGGCTTATCCATCTTATTAATAGCAACAATGATAGGAACTTTTGCAGCTTTGGCGTGTTGTATGGCTTCAATCGTTTGTGGTTTGGCACCGTCATCTGCAGCCACAATCAAAATGACTATGTCGGTCGCTTGTGCGCCGCGAGCCCTCATAGCGGTAAATGCAGCATGTCCTGGTGTATCAAGGAAAGTAATATCCCCTTTAGGAGTGCTTACGTGATAAGCTCCGATATGCTGAGTTATTCCG
>JAUXYG010000161.1 GCA_030694525.1 Legionella sp.
TGCTGGTCGGTGGCTCATGCGGAGCGGCAATGTGGGGTGCCCTACAGGCTGCTCAGTCATTAAGTAAGGGACAAAAATGTCTAGTCATACTTCCGGACTCGATACGAAACTATATGTCTAAATATGCCAATGATGCGTGGATGAAACAGGAAGGCTTTTATTAAAAAGAACCGGCTTAAATCCGGTTCTTTTCTTACTTATCGGGCAGATATTACATGACGGGGCTGCTTTTTCTCAATCTCTTCAAATAGCTTATCCGGATCAATCTGGCCCACACTAATCTGACTGGCTAAGGCAGAAACTATGGAGTTGATAAGGTATTGATGCGAATCCACAATAGGATCCGCTTTAACTGCGGTGCTTTCGGATTTATAAAGATTGATATAGTAGGATTCATTGGGAAGCAGCGTTGCTGGTACATTTTGTATGTATAAATCAATCAATTTGTTGGCAGTCAACACGCCGGAAGATACTTCGCTTAATAAATTGTCCCGCCATTGATGGTATGTATGGACAATATGTTTTTCATTAATGACAATCATATCCATAATGTTATCCAGTGTACCAGGTTCATGGATCTCTACTGGTTCTGGATGATTTATAGCCAAATGACCTACATAGGCAAAATCATGGGGATTTTTAACTTGAGCATGGTAATGACCACTCTCAACCATTAAAGAAATTGAAGCTGAGGGAATAGTCTCCCCACTCGAGTTGTAAATTTGTCTTAATCTTAATTCTTTCTCCGCTTCTTTAAACGATATGGTAATTGTAATTCCCAATTTTTTTGCTAAAGCGCTTAAGGCACTTATGGGGAAAGAATTAGATGTCTGGCGAAAAGCATCTTTGGTAGTACCCGGTACAACATGATTAAATATTTCCGGGTACACCAATGGATTAGAAAATAATTCATCGACTAATAACTGCTTTAATACGAAAGCCATCGATTCCACAACTTCAGATTTACGGAAGTTGGTAAGAATCATTCTCATCCGTTCGGCCTGAGTCAAATAGGGTTGATTCGATTTATATTGAGGGAAATGCTGGAATAAACGCTCTAAAATAGTTTTCAACAAACCTTCATTAATCCGTGATGAATTTTTAAAGTGATCAATAAGACATATTGCTATCGCATGCAGTTGTTTCCCACCCATTGCCACGTAAGACAGATTCTCTGGCTTCTTCCCAACTAAAGCCATAGATCCTGCATTAAAAAAACCGGTATTACGCGCCATTATAAATCTCCCACCGCCAGGTATATCTCTTATTCTAATGATCCAAGATTAAGGAAATATTAACAATTTTTTTACAGTATAGAGCACTTTGCAGCAAAAATGCCGTTCTAGCACTAGTGTCAGAAATAAAGTTCTAGTATATATAAGGATTAACATAATTAAGCCCACGCGAAACACTCGTAGTTCAGAGCTTAAATAGCTGGTGCTTTTTGGAGAGGGTATGGAGCATTCTCAAGAAAATGATTTGGCTCGCATCCATGATTTATTATCTCATACCAGTGAGTTCATTGCGTATTTTGAACTCGCTGAAACAAAAATGATTGAGTGGCGAGCGGATATTATGCAACAAACTGAAGTGTTTAAAAATGAAATGCTGGCCATCAATAAAATTCTTTCCGCAGCAGGGACCACCAATTTTCGTCAGATAACTGAGCGCGCTTTGAATCAGGGGGAGAAAAACCTGGAATTATTAGAACGAAATAGTAATCAATTTATGCACAGCATCCAAAACCAACAGGAACATTTAAGACAGTTGACTGAAAAATGTATTAGAAATATAGAGCAGCATAGTGCACATGCTTCTTCATTAATAGCAGCACAACTTGCCAAATATGATGTCCATCAATTTCATCGTATTGCTACTGAAAGCTGCGATCATGTGGAGCGAGTGGCCAATGATGCAGTGAGTAAAAGCAATAAATTTCTTAGTATGTTCCAGCTTCGTTTGGGTTTATTTGCTGTTTTAACCACCATCCTCACCTCATTTGTGATCGTTTTATATCTAAGTGATGAGTTACCTTGGGAAATGCATCATCAGGCCATGAATGAACGTCAGGCAGGAAAAGTATTGCTCAATGCGTGGCCAAAACTCACTCAGGAAGAAAAAGCAAAAATCCTAAAAGATGATTTAAAACGTGGTTGATTTTATATTGAGCCACTTTGTCCTGGCAGGGGGCGTTCTAATATTGGTAATACTATTCTCGATTTTAACCTATCATAAGCTGGATAAACGCTATTTACGAGTCAGACGTTGGAAGAACTCCTTAAATTTAAAGGAGCATGCTCTTGTGTTTCAAAATTTATACGAGGATGTAGATGGTTATAGCATTTCGCGAAAAGCAAGAGTGAAAATGGATGCATTTGCATACACTTATGGAGAAATTGAGTTCCTCTCATTTATTGCTCTTCTCTCTTTGGTTAAACCTAACGAAAACAGTGTTTTTTATGATTTGGGAAGTGGGACCGGTAAAGCAGTTATTGCAGCAGCAATGGTTTATCCATGAAAAAAACCTGTGGAATAGAATTATTTTCTGACCTTCATATTAGAGCGTGTCAACAGAAAAAAATCCTGACAACTTATGAACAATACCAGAAGGTTGCCGCAACCATTGAGTTCATTCAGGGAGATTATTTTTTAACTGATATAAATGACGCCACTGTAATCTTTATTAATTCCACAGCATTGTTCGGAGAAGAATTTGAAAATCTCACGAACAAGCTTAATTTACTACCCCACCTTCAAGTCATTATTACCACCAGCAAACCATTAGTAGCGTCTAATTTTTCACCATTAATTACGACAAAAATACAAATGAGCTGGGGCGTAGTAACGGCTTATATACAGCTTAGAAAAACAAAAGTTGACTAACCCGATTGAAAACATTGAATAATTTTTTCCCCCGTCTATACTTATAAAACAAAGGCAAAAATGTCAGCACCTAATCAATCTAGGGAGCAGACTTTAAAACGCGCGACATAACGAGGTGGGTATGATCAAATCGGAACTCATTGAACAAATCGCTGCACGAATGACTCATCTGACTGAGAAGCAGGTAGCAGATGGCATAAACAGGATATTGGAATTAATGAGCGAAGCACTCATTGATGGCCAAAGAATCGAAATTCGTGGGTTTGGCAGTTTTTCACTCCATTATCGCCCCCCAAGAAATGCGCACAATCCTAAAACTGGAGAGAAAGTGGTCACGGAAGCAAAGCATAGTCCTCACTTTAAGCCAGGTAAAGAATTACGTGAGCGTGTCGATGCATCACGGAAAAATTGCCCTTTACCAAAGAATGATTAATGCTAAAGAGAAACCTAAGTCAGCGGCATTAAGGGTTGAATAAATTGAATATTAATCAATTCCTATTCGTTTAGCTGAAATTTGATTCCTCGATCAAGAGAGGGCCTCAGTGTTTCACCAGAAAGTTGTGTAAAGCTAATTGAGATCGCACTGGATTGGCTTCGTCGCTCCTCGCAAAGACAGGCTGGTTATTCTAATGATAATGCCCATTCTGATGCTGTGATAACTGAAAACACAAGCATAAAACTGATAAGCTTATCAAATGAAAAGCTTATCAAATCAGCTCACTATTTTAAGTTCGTGGTAAAGTAACTCCTGTCTGTCCCTGATATTTCCCACCCCGATCGCGGTAAGAAACAGCACACACTTCATCTGACTCCAGGAATAACATTTGGGCCACCCCTTCATTAGCATAAATTTTGGCAGGAAGTGTCGTAGTGTTGGAAAATTCCAAGGTTACATGCCCCTCCCATTCCGGCTCAAGTGGTGTTACATTCACAATAATACCACATCGAGCGTAGGTGGATTTACCAAGACAAATGGTTAACACACTTCTAGGGATGCGAAAATACTCAACCGTCCTGGCTAATGCAAAGGAATTGGGCGGAATAATACACACATCTGATTGCACATCCACAAAACTGTTTTCGTCAAAGGCTTTAGGATCAACTATGGCTGAATTTATATTAGTGAATATTTTAAACTCATTGGAGCACCGAACGTCATACCCATAACTGGATACACCGTAAGAAATAATTCTTCCGGTCTCATTTTGTCGCACTTGCCCCGGTTGAAACGGCGATATCATTCCATGTTCAACCGCCATTTTTTCTATCCATTTGTCCGATTTAATTGACACGCTAAAACCCCATTGATTCTTCAAAATGTAGAGTTCTATCATAAAATGCCAATAAACGAAAGTTTGAAGTGAATTTTATCCGCATCTGCTTGGAACATATTGTTCGAACATCGGAATACCACTCGTTTTATTTTTCGTTTTAGCTGACATATTAGCTAATATTTCACCCAGCTCCATAGGCATTGGAAAGACAATAGGTAAAATTATTAACCCCTGTGATAATAGCCAAAGTTTGCAAGTAGCGTAATTGCATTGCTTGAAACTGCTGATCTAATACCTGGGACGCCTGTATGCTACATCAATAACAATAGTACGCAAGTCGACACGCACCACTTGTTGAACTAATGGAATAATAATGATGAGTCCTGGGCCTTCACTTTCCAGAATCGCCCAAGCATAAACACAACACCTCGCTCCTATTCACGAAATACTATGAATATTGCCATTAAAAGAATCCGAATCATTAAAATGACTATCAATAGTGACATCATGATTCTCCTTGAACCCGTGTTTATTCCTAATTTACAGAAAACTCGTTTATTTGAGTCAGTAAATTCTGTTCGTTAATCGCAATGTAGTTAATTTCTTTCAACTTTAAAGCTTCTGTGGCGGTCATCGGAGTGGATTCGCTTACTGCGTTAACTGTTTGCGCTGCATGGACATCTGGTAAAAGGCAAAATATTAAGAATAAAATACCTGGGACATATCCACTCAGAAAAGGCTTAATCGAATTAAGAGCTACCCGCATGAACAGGGTCTTTTGCATGCTTAATCCTTATCTGGTGATTAGTGTTAGATAAAAGGTAGCACAGAAACCAAATAAAGGACGGATACGAAGAATGGGTATTTAAACTGCTTTCGCTTAAACACCCATTAGAATCATATTATTAGAAATAGACACCTATTTGTGCGGACACCGTGTCAGCCGAACGGCCTGTACCGATTGTTGGCGCATTAACAAAACCCTCAGGCGCAGCCCCATTGGCAAATTGATTCAATCGATAATCAATGTCATGACGATACTCCAGACTTTCAACCGTATCTTTCCAAATGGATATGTTAAATACGCCAATCAAACGTTGTTTCGGCAAATTTAAAGCAAGCGCGTCTTTAGACCATTGATACCCAACGCCTAAAGAGGAGGGACGATTAAATGCACGAAAGGTCATATTCGCCTCGAATTGAGCTGCCTGAGGCTTGGCACCTCTGTCATTAAAGCTCAAGTCTTGTGTTCGAAATCGCTCTGAGACCCCAACCCACTCAGCAGAAAAATTGTATCGGTCAACCCCAACGTTACCATGCACATCAAAAGCGGGGATCTTGCGAACTGCTTCGTTACCATTAGTAAAGGATCCAAAGCCGCCAAAAGTAGTTCCAACATTGGATCCCGTACTCTGCATTCCCGCTGCATCATTGATTGCACTGATATAACTTGCACCTATTTCACCAGTATCATTACCGCGAGCAAAAATATAGCCTAAATTCAAACCGCCCACCCCTGATTTTCCAAGCGTTGTATCACTTCTAAAACCATATACAGCAGCAAAAGGTCCTGTGTCTTCTTGTGATTTATACCCAAAAATGAAAGGTCTGGATTTGGTGCGTGCTAAATTCATTGTCAATGGCGCACTTATCATCGCGCTAGAATATCGTCCAAAAGGTACATAAACCTGACCCGCAGTAAAATAAAGGGGTGTTCTATCCAGATTCCCGATATTGACGAAACCCATATTTAAGTTAAAGGCAGAGTTGCTGATTCGAGGGCCCACAGCGGGTGGGCTTTCATCGTATGCTATTGCAATATATGCCTCTACATTCTGATTTAGCGCTGCAGCAATATCGAGCTCACTAGACCCTAGGGTGATATCCCCGTCCATATTTCCTCTAAATGGGCTGTTTAGGACCGCGACCGGTTCTGACTTACCACTTAGTGAAATAATTGGCATTTGAGGCGCAGGGTATCCAATGCTTTCATAAGCACGATACATTCTTCGACGTTGTTGCATTAATCGGATATCCCGGTTAATACTGGAAATGTTAACGATATAATCCGATCCATCAAAAGCTGGTCGGTCACCCAGATAGGGAGAGCTAACAACTGGAGTTCCTGCAATGTAGGTAACCACATGGTTATCTGCCACCAAGGCGGTAGGATAAAAACTTATCGACTCAGGATGTGCCTCGGGTGTATGAACCGTTACTTGAGTAGAATGAAACTCATGCGGTACCGCTTTACGGACGGGAGTTACCGGAGCAGGGGAAGACAGTGCTTTTGTCTGTTTTACTGGTGACTGTTTGCTTCGTTTTACAGAATTTTGTGCCACCATTTTTTTTTGCAGGCGATTTAGTTGCGCTTGTAACGCTTGCGTCTGTTTTTGTAGCAATTGGATTTCGCGCTGGAGTTGCTGATCACTTTCCGCATAAATTGGGGATGACAGACACAATAGAGCCAGTATTATTTTTTTTAATTTCATGCGGAATTCTCCTGCTTATTATTTTTACTATCTGCTCGGTTAGTTGAGGGGATTATATCGCGGTGAGATCAGACTGGCCAGAATTAAATATACTTCTTATGATTTTTCCAATTTGCTTTAATAATTAATCACCTGTTCGTTTATTAGTTTCTCCTGTATTACGGTTCGCTAATAACAGGTGACGAATTAACAAATTTTCAACCGATATGTACTCGGCATTGACGAAGTCGTATTACGGGATTTTGTGTAGAAAAGTACTAACATATTTTAAGGGCTTATATATTGAGAGACTTAACCAACAATGCATTACAGGCACCGGTGAGTTTAGGATGTAATTACAGCCTAGGGTACATCACAAGCTGTAACAATAAAATTATCTTAAAGGAAGGAATGAGCATCAGTAGAGAGATTAAATAAAAAAGCCCAATTTAATGGGCTTTTTAAATGAGGTAATTATTACACGTTACCGACGTATTTTAGTCCCAGATATGGGCCATATAATCCAAAATCACTACTAGTGACTGGAGAAGTAGTCAATTGAAGTGAACGGGTTTGTAGTACATCAAAATAATTGATCACCTGATAGCCGCCTTCAATGTTTAAAACACCTTGAGGCATAGCATATCCATAGTTCAAGCCAAGTTTAGCTTCCAGACTAGGAATAATTGCCTTTTTACTTCCTGAAATAGATGCAAGAATAGCATTTGTAGGAGCTACGATATAACTTGAAACAGACCGTGCATTTCCATAAAGAATAGAGCCAGCACCGTTAGCTACCAAGCTTAATCCCGAAGTCAGATCATAAGAATAATCAATACCTACAACAGGGCCGATTCCTTTGAAATCAGTGTCATCAGCCAGGCTTGTGGAAGTAGCTACTCCTGGGATTACTAAAGGATAATAGTTGGTGGCTGTAGTTTGGATGTTGGCATATTGCATTCCGGCGTAGAATCGCATTTTTTTAACTAAACCAAAATCAGCATGTTGTCCCATGACGACATTGACCTGATCAAATCTGTTTTGATTGATCACGCTATAAGTACCTGTTATACCAAATGGAAGAAATAGACCAGAGTATCCGCCTACCAATTCATTGCTGCTAAAATGTGTCCAGTTAACTGTAACATCATTTCCGGTATTAAAATGGTAAGAGCCTTCAGCCCTGTAACCCCAGCCCCAATCATTATCCAGCTCACGAAAAGTGGTTGGCGTTGCTAATCTATAGCTTCTGTCTCCGCTATAATTAGTTTGTAAGTATAATGCTTGCAAGCCTATGTCCCAGCGTTTTGCTTCGCAAGGCACCGTAACATCACCTGGGGTACAAACTGGTCCCATGGTACCGGCAGATGCAAAACTACTTGCTGCCAATCCGATTACAGCCAAAGTTGTTTTTTTTAACATATGGACTCCATTTCTTAAAAAAAAAGCCCATCAGTTTAATGATGGGCTCTACAAATATCCTATTTAATTAAGATATTAAACATTACCAACATACTTCAAACCAACATATGGACCAGAAGCAGCAAAGTTACTATCTGTTACTAGGCTAGCAATAGCTGGAACAGTAGGAACGTTGTTACGGGTGTTATGGTGAGCATTGAAGTAGTTAAACCACATGTAACCAACATCCAGAGTCAAATCACCTTGTGCCATAGCATAAG
>JAUXYG010000164.1 GCA_030694525.1 Legionella sp.
GATTCATACGATACCGTATTAGCGCAGTGCGACGTATTAACCTCTGATATTTCTTCAGAGTCGGAAAGATAATTCGGGTTGTCATTAGTCGAAGAAAAAAACCGTGGGCCAACTGAGCCTATTGAATTTCGGAACTGGTCAAAAGGTATTTTAATTTCTAAATATAGAGTGTTATTTCTTTTTCGAATTATTTCAATAAATTTGAAGGTCAGGTAATCTTTTGACTTATGAATTTCTTCCACAAGAGTCATGAGCTGTTGGGATTTAAATCGTTCGTAATCTCCCTTATCTGTAGAATATGCCTCAAAGAAAAAATCCTCAATGGTTAATTCTTCAATTGAAAATTGGGTACATAAGTTAGCATTATTTTGAGCTTCTCGAATCATTATACGGGGGTTTAAGGGAAAATTTGAATCGGTTTTTAGTTCTTGGCTACTGTCGTTTGGCTGCTCAAGTATTTTGATAAAATCGGGAAACATACTAGGGAAACACATTTGGTTGAGTAAATTCAGATTTCCATAACGGGTGGTTAAATACTCTTTAGACCAGTTTCGATTAGGCTGTAATTTGTTAATCTCTGTATTATTCTTACCTAAAAGCGTTAGGATGGATAGACCAATATTGGATTGCGTCAAATAGGTAAATAAAGTGTCCTTATCGTTAAATCGACTAAACAGTTTCTCCATACTGACTTGAGTCATTAAAACTGGATTGGCACTAAAATAGGTTTCTATATACTTTTTTCCCAACCCCGTTTTTATTAAATTGTTAAAATTAAATTGTTCTGACGGTTGGTCACCGAACATCATCTCCGTACTTATAAGTTTGGCATAAATTGGGGAATATAGAATAACTAAATGAAGTATGGGATGATTATATGCTTTTGAATATAAATTTTTAACCATTGAATTAGAGTGCTCTTGGGTGTCTTCCTGAACCTCAAGTTGTTCTATGAATTCATTTAATACATCATGATCTGCTAAAAGTCCGGATAACACGTAGGAGGACATTTCATTTCCATAATCAAGTAATATGGAGATGGAAGAAACGTTTTTAACAGGTAATAGCAATGTGGTGTGAAAAAAATGGGTCAAAATTTCTATTCTGTTGTCTAAAAGATCTTTTATCAATGAAAGGCCTTCAGTGGTCCGTACCAGATCGAAAAAAGGAGTGGTCAAATATTCCTTACTAGGAGTTGTTAATGCTAATCCCAAATGCTTATCGGTAAAGATCCATGTGTTATAAATAATATAGCGAAATAGTCTAATATAGTTCGGTTTTTTTTCTAACCCTTTACTATTATAGGTATGGTATATGTTACGGCATAATTGACTAAAAACACTATCACCTGTACCTAAAGGTTTAATGAGATGAAATATATCCATATTGTTTAAAAGTATTGGCTTAATAGTCCATAGATTTAATAAAATATTTATCCCCTCATCCGTAAGCGATAAATAAAATAAGGCAGAGGAGGGATTTATTTCCGGGAGTAATTGCGACAGCCTAAAGTCGAGACATGCCAGTGCCAAACGTTCGGTAAACAGTTTATTTCGGCAAAGTTCTGCTAAAAGTGACACAGCAATATGAGAAAAGCCCATAAGGTTTGGGCCTTTTAGGTCATTTAGAAACGGTTCAGGATTTTTCAGTGTAGCCGTTATAAATTTTCTTTTGTCGTCCTCGGTCCATTCTTTCAAGTAACTTATTCTGTTTTTTTTCGAGTCATAATTAAAATACAAAGTACTCCAGCTGGAATTGGTCACCTTATTCTTTTCATTATTATCCAGATTAATCACGTGCTTGCGATTTTTTCCTTTTCGATTGCGAATCTTTTTGGGAAAGTTATTATTTTGAATAACGTTATTCTGGGACATTTGTATCGTCGTATCGGATTTTATCTCAGAATTAAATCCTTGTTGCTGTAAATACTCGTTAAATGATTGGTTATTTTTCTGTAAATGTGAGTGGAATATATTTTGAATATATTCTATAAAAGGAAGCTCTTTCACTTGCAAAAATTGGGTATATTTTTTCTGGAGAAATTGCAAAAATGGAACACCTTCTTTTTGCAGATATCGAGTATATATGTCCCACGCAATGGATGGATTCGGAATTTTCCATTGGCGAAAAAACTCATGTTCCCAATCGGTTTTGGTTGAACTTGTTTCACTATTTGAAGCAGGCCGGTCCTGATTTGTCAGGTTGGTATTATTGGATGGTTTCAGGGAGCTAATTAAAGATTTTGTCGTATGATTTTCTGTATGCAGTATTAAAAGATTTTCACTACAGCGAGTGACCGCAGTAAATAAGCCGCTAAATATAAAATCAATCAATGCGTTTATGTCTTTATTAGTTCTGTTGGAGTTTACTATTTTTTGGTCAGAATTTATTAAAGGGACAAGCTTTGTTATTTGTGGTTCATTAAAAAGCTCGAAAAGAATTATGGTTGGATATTCTAATCCCCTGATTTCATCCACGGTCATGATCAGAGGGTGATTGGAGAAAGTAGTTCGAGCCAAGTCACGCATTTCAGGTGTGACAATCACAGCTACATTAGTATTATTAACACTGTTTTTGAGCTGAGCTAACTCCTCGTTGTCATCAGGATTAATCCATTTCACCATCCCTTGTCGTGCCTTAAACTCCGCTGTGGCATGTATTTTAGTCTCCTGTCCTTTATATAATACCCCGCCCAGGAGAGAGTTTTTCAAAGCGAGTATATTGTTGGTCAGGTTAATCACTTCAAGAGGGCAGCGAAAGGAATCGGTTAGTTGGTGTAAGGTTGCTTGGGGAAATTTTTTAGTTTTTAGCCAGACTAAACTGGATAAACCCTCATAGCTTTGATTTGAGTCACCACAGAAGACCAGATTATTGTTTTTTGTTTGTTGCACAATTTGTTTTAATTTAATGGGGGTATAGCTTTGTACTTCGTCAACAATAATCGCAGAGAATGTACGATGTAATTGGGTATTAATTGCAAATAGATTGTAATCATTTTTTTTGTATTGGCTAAGGTATTTTTGATAGTGTTCGGCGGTAGATAATACCCATTTTTTTTGTGCCTGATTATGAATAAGTGTTTGCCTCTCGCCAGCATTTAAATATTCTGTAGCGGTATCAAACCCTGGAAGAAGACGAAGTTCCTGATAAAGCAGGATGGGATCAGTGACACATTGGACATCAGAAATTTTAAGCGTCTCGAGGCGTTTATTTTCATTTTTTAAATGTACGTTAAACCAGACTTTGAAAAAATCATAACTGACGGCGTTCTTTTCAGGCAATACGTCGCCCTGATAATGTGCAAATTGCTCAAACGTTAAAAAAAGGACCGATTCGTCAGGCTCCAACCACTGATCTTGCATCTTAGTGACAAGCTCTTTAGTGCCTATATAGGCTATAGGTTCATCAGCATCTGGAGCTAAGTCATTTTGTAGTTGATGTAATAAAGATTTGGCTATTAATGATTTTCCTGATCCAGGAATACCCGTCAGAATTAACGGAAGAGGTGCGGGGAGTGCTTTTTCTTGATTATGATTTAAGGATACCCATTGATTGGCATAAAAATCTAAAAAATTAAATGAAGTGGTATTTGATGAGGATATTACATCTTCTTCAATTTCCTGTTTCGCCTCACTGCCAAGACTTTCTGTTATCAATTTACGAAGACGTTTTAAATGGTCTGATTTAAGTAATGGATTATTTTCATACTTATGATTTTCCATAATATCAACAAGAACCGAAACGGTTTTATTCTGATGCCTGATTTTAATAAAAAGCAATCGGGCTTTATCGTTGGCTTTAATCCGGAAAAGCCCATTTCCTAAATCTTCCCAATCTTGTCCATTAGTGTAAGGATTTTCAGCAAATTTAGTAAGTGCGGGTAAGTACTCCTCCAGCAAAAGCGGGGAAATTTTTCTCCAGATGTAAAAGCCTGACATGGGGATGACCGTTAGAAAAAACTGTATAATAATACAGCAGTAAAATTAAATCAAAGTGAATTATTTTTCAGCATCATTTCGTGAGATTTTTTTCTTGGGGATTTAATCAGTTTATAGATAACAGGTAAGACGAATAATGTAAAAAATGTTCCAAGGCACAAACCTCCAATCAGTACTGTACCAATAGCATGCCGTGATTCAGCTCCTGCATCGTTTGATAGGATCAAAGGTATTGCGCCAAACACCATAGCCGCAGTGGTCATTGATATGGGTCTAAGACGAAGTACTGCCGCTTCTTGAATGGCCTCAGTTACAGGTTTTCCGGCTTTCAATAATTGATTGGCAAACGCTACAATTAATATCCCGTGTTTACTTATAAGCCCAATTAAGGTAATCAACCCAACCTGGGTATAAATATTTAATGATTGATTAAATAGCCAGGTAAATAATAATGCCCCAGAGCAGGCAAGCGGTACTGTAAACAAAATAATAAATGGATCGGTAAAATTCTCAAATTGGGTGGATAAAATTGCGTAGATAAATATTAGCGAGAGTAGAAGTAAAAATAGCATTGTGTGTGATGACTCATAAAAAGCTTTTGCCGCCCCGGTCCAGGTCAGTTTGTATTGAGGCGGTAATTCTTTTTGAGTAATCTGGGTCAGATTTTTAATACCGTTAGCCATTGATTCATTTTTATGCAATTGCACGTGCAAGGTAGTTGATCGCATTTGTTGGAAGTGATCCAGGGTAGCAGGTTGTGCTTTAGGTTCCAGTTTTGCTATGGCTCCCAGCGATACCCGTTTTCCATTCGATGTTGTCACGTACAGCTCATCGAGAGTCCAGGGGGTTTTATTGCCTTTGACGTTTAAAGCATAACTCACTCCATTTTTTTCAAATGTTTGCGATTTATCCCCGCTAAAAAATACTTCAATGGTTTTTGCTACCTGACTCGGAGTAATACCAAGCTTTGCCATTTGATTTGCATCAATTTCAATGGAGTAACCCATAGTATCAAGGCGCAGTTCGTAACTCGTGGATTCAAATTTTTTGGTTTTATCTAATGCTGCTTTTAATTGTTCTGTTTGGTTAAATAATTCCCTAAAGCTGTCGGGAGTAGAAATGACCATAGCTAATTCGGAGCCAGTCCCTGCATTATCAATTCCTGGCAAACCAGTATCCCAACTCCACACGTGCGGATCCACTGATGGGAGGCGGTAAAAAGAAGGCTTAAGATCTTCCACAATTTGATTGGCTGAACGTGTTCTTTGCGCGTGTGGTTTTAAAGGAAGCAAAATACTCGCACCCCAGTCGCCAATAAAAGTGAGTTGTTGACTTGCTTCAGATACTTTGTCGCGAATTTTTTCAATACGCGCCATTTTCTTATCCAGAAAATCGATATCTTCACCCGCGACAATAGGAGTAAAAACGCCGATTAAACCTCGATCTTCTTTGGGAGCGGTTTCATTAGTTAACAGTTGGTAGAAACCTATAGAGGCAACTATTGAGAAAAAAGCGGCCAATAACATTTTTTTTTGGTGTCTGAACGTTACATGCAATGCGTTACTGTATTTTTCTGTTAATTTATCCAGCAGAATATCCAGCTGCGGCCACCATTTTTTTCCATCAACTCGAAGAAAATGAGCGCACATAAGGGGCGACAGAGTAAGCGCAATTATCCCTGAGATAAATACACTACCCGCCAAAGCCACAGCAAATTCAATGAATAATTGACCCAACATTCCCTGAATAAATGCTATGGGCAAATAAACACTAGCTAATGTGAAGGTCATCGCAACGATGGCAAATCCAATTTCCTGTGCGCCCTTGATTGCAGCGTTAAAGGGAGTTAATCCCTCCTCAATATGACGCCATATATTTTCTAAAACGATGATGGCATCATCAACTACCAGACCTATAGCTAATACCATAGCAAGCAAAGTCATGAGGTTTAGCGAATATCCAAACAGTTTAAGAAATAGTAATGAGCCAAGTAGTGAAATAGGAATGGTAACTAAGGGGATAAGGGTGGCCTTTACGCTGCGTAAAAAAAGAAAAACGACAATTAAAACCAAAAATATGGCTTCACCTATGGAAGATCGAATGTTTTTGATCGAAGAGTTAATAAATTCAGATTGATCAACAATAACCTGTGCTTTCAAATCAGCGGGGAGACTTTTTTGTACCGAAATTAATGTTTCATTTACTGCTTTTGATACATCAATAGGGTTGGCATCGTTCGCGCGATTTATTGATAAAACCAGGCCTGCATGGCCATTTACGCGAACCCTCATTTGGGTATTGTCTGTTTCAAGTGCTACAGTTGCGATTGATTTTAATAAGACCGGATGGTGCTTATCCGCTCTGATTAATAGATTTTCATAATCTTCTTTGGTTTTTAATTCGGAATTTAATGTGCTGGGGATTTTATTTTTAAATTTGCCAGCAGGTAATGAGACATGACTTTTTGCGAGTGCCTCAATAACTTCGTTTGCGTTAATGCCAAACGAAAATAACTTTTCAGGTATTAGACTAATGGTATAGGTATAGGGCTGTCCCCAGACGTTAACTGTTGAAACGCCATCAATGCTGCGAAACAGGTTTTTAAAATTAAGATTGGCATAATGAGTCAACTCACCAAACTCTCGGGCTGAGGACTCTAGGGATATGGCAATAAAGGGTAGGCCATTTGTCTTTCTTTGGCGCTCGACTGCAGGGGATTTAACTTCTGCTGGTAAATAGGATTTCGCTCTATTTGTTGCATCCTGGGCCGCATTTAGTGCTCTGTCCATGGAAGTCCCTGCACGAAAAACCAAGGTAATTTCGGAACTGTCTGCATATGACTGTGAGGTGATGGTTTCTAACCCTTCAATCCCTGCCAATCGATCTTCAAGGATATTGGTGATTGACGTTTCAATTAATTCCGGGCTGGCATTAGGATAATTCGTGGTAACGGTAATCGTCGGAAAACTAATATCAGGATATTCCCTGATGGATAGTTGATTGAGGCATAAAATTCCCAAGACCACAATCATGGCGTTTAAAATAATGGCGGGGACAGGGTGTTTAATAAAGTAGCTAGTGAGTTTCATTTTAGCTGGTCACCGATGTATTTACCTGGTGAACCTCAACGGTCATTTGAGGATAAAGGCGTTCCTGTCCTTTAATAACCAGTTTCTGTCCTGAATTTAAGCCTGCGGTTATTTCAATTTGATCCTGTTCCTTTAAACCAGTAGTGACTGCAGTTAATTCAATTTGATTGTTATTAACCAGGTAAACATAGGGTTTACTGTTTCGTAAAAAAAGCGCCTGATAGGGGATAACTATGACTTCTTTTTTTTCCGCTATGATTAAATTAACAGTGACCGTCGAACCAATAAGGCATTGTTCACAATGTATATCTACGTCAGCAGGGCACATATGAGTTTCATCATCGAGCATTTTTTGTACGTGAGTCAGTGGGTATTCTTTGTTTAGGATGGCAACCTTTTGTCCTTCATTAATAGAGGTCAAATTACTGCAGGGTATGTCGAAATCAACGACCAAAGAGGTAGGGTCATACAGAGTTACTACCACTTCACCTGGATTAACCTGGGCTCCTTCACGTTTTTTATAGGCTCCGATAATTCCATCAAAAGGCGCATAAAAATGCAGGTTGTCACGTTCAATTTTTGTTTTTGATAATTCTTTTTGGGCGACAATCCAGGCCTGTTTTTTTTCTTCCGCTTCTCGGGTGCTTACTACCCCACTTTTAATTAAAGGGCTAAATCTGTCATACTGTGCTTTAGCGAGAGCTTCACCACTTATGGAGAGCTGCAGGTTATTCTCAACATCAGCATTATCTATTTTAGCAATTAAAGTCCCTTTTTTGACTTTTTGACCTGATGGGATAAGAGCATCGAGTGTGCCACTTCCCTTGGCAACCAAAGCGGTTGCATGTTTGGGGTGAATAGTACCGAGTAATGTGATGGTTTGTTTTACATTTTTCTTTTGAATCGTTTCAACTTCGACTAATTTATCAGGGATTTTTGTTTCAGGGGTTTTGGTTCCGTGAATCCAAAATCCGAAAGCCGAAATCAAAATAGTGATTATACCGAGACTAATAAATCGCCAATAGTGCTTTTGCGATGGGAGTGTTAAAAGTCTGCGCCACACGTTGTATTACCTTTATATCCGAGATTGGCTTTAAACTGTAACATAAAATTAATCTTAAACCATAGATATGATTTGAATTTATACAATAGTTAAAATACGTATTATATCAGTTTTGATTTAGAAGCAACATTCGGGAATGACTAGGAGATTAGTGCATCCCTGTATTACGCTTCGCTAATACAGGCTACGAATTAAATAAGCTATTGTAGCCCGCATTAGCGAAGCGTAATGCGGGATCTAACCGTTATACCTCAGCCAGATTGCCCTTGGATTCAAGCCAGAGTTTGCGGTCTCCTGCTCTTTTTTTATTAAGCATCATATCCATTATGGCCTCGGTTCCTTCTTCATCGTCGAGAGTGAGTTGCACCAGGCGACGGGTATTGGGATCCATCGTGGTTTCGCGGAGTTGAATCGGGTTCATCTCGCCTAAACCCTTAAAACGTTGCACGTTAATTTTTGCTTTCGAGGTTTCATTCAAATGATTGATAATACGTGTTTTTTCCTCATCATCGAGGGCGTAATGAACGATTTTACCTGCGTCAATTCGAAATAGTGGTGGCATGGCAACAAAGACGTGTCCTGCTTTAACTAGCGGTTTAAAATGGCGCAGGAATAAAGCACAAATAAGCGTCGCGATATGGGCTCCATCAGAATCCGCGTCTGCGAGAATACATAACTTACCGTAACGTAAGCCATTAAGATCATCAGAGCCAGGATCAACTCCTATTGCGACGGAGATATCATGAATCTCTTGTGAGGCAAGTACTTGCGTCGATTCCACTTCCCATGAGTTTAAAATTTTACCGCGTAGAGGCAAAATAGCCTGAAAATCTTTATTACGTGCCTGCTTAGCAGAACCACCCGCAGAATCCCCCTCCACTAAAAATAATTCAGCCTGGCTAAGATCTGTTTGCAGACAATCAGCCAGTTTACCCGGCAAAGCAGGCCCCTGGCTTACTCGTTTACGAGCCACCTGTTTTGCCTGTTTTAAACGTTTTTGAGCTCGCTCTATGGCCAATGCCGCAATGGCTTCACCCTGATTACGGTGTTGATTTAACCATAAAGCGAACGCATCTTTGATTACGTTACTTACGAAAGCCGCTGTTTGCCTTGAACTTAATCTTTCTTTGGTCTGGCCTGCAAATTGGGGTTCTTTCATTTTTACCGATAAAACATATTGGCAGGGTTCCCATAAATCATCAGCACTTAATTTAACCCCACGTGGTAAAAGATTTCTTAACTCACAAAACTCAGCCATAGCATCAAATAATCCAGAACGTAAGCCATTGACATGAGTTCCCCCCTGAACGGTAGGAATTAAGTTTACATAGCTTTCGTTTAAACTACTGTTCGCGCCTTCTGACCAAACTAAAGCCCAATCCACGGTTGCTTCATCATTTTTAAACTCCCCTGCGAAAGGCTCCTCTGGAAGATAATCAATGGGCAGGGTTTGGCTTAGGTAGTCCGTAAGTCCATGTTCGTAACACCAATGGCTCTCTTCATTCGTTGCTTTATTGATAAATGTCATGGAAAGGCCGGTACATAATACGGCTTTGGCGCGAAGTACATGGGTGAGATGTTTTAATGAAATTCGGGTGGTGTCAAAATATTTAGGGTTAGGCCAGAACCGAATGATGGTTCCGGTCTCTCTTTTTTTAACTGTCCCGGTTTCGTTTAATTCTCGAGTTTTGTCGCCATTGGCGAAAGACATCTCGTAAATGATTCCATTACGTTTGATAGTGACATCAAGCCGATCGGAAAGGGCATTAACCACCGATACGCCAACACCATGCAGACCACCTGAGAAATTATAATTCTTGTCTGAAAATTTACCCCCCGCGTGCAAACGGGTCATGATTACCTCAACACCACTTAAGCCCAACTGAGGATGAAGGTCGACGGGCATGCCACGGCCATTATCTTCCACCTCAACGGAACCATCTTCATGCAAGGTTACCTTGATGTGGCTTGCAAAACCTGCCAGTACCTCATCCACGCTATTGTCGATTACTTCTTGAGCTAAATGGTTCGGCCGTGTGGTATCGGTATACATACCGGGACGTCTCTGGACGGGTTCAAGGCCATTTAGGACTTCAATCGCTTCGGCATTGTAGGTTTCAGACATGGTAATTACTCAAATTGAAATTAGACTTATTTTAGCATAAATCATTATGAAACTGTGTAGATATAGGGAAATGAAAAACATTGTGGAAAATATTTAGGAGGTTAAAGGCTGAAGTATCCCCTCAAAATTTTATGTGTTTTTATCAGGTATTATGTTTCTTTTGTCTCACTTGAGTACCCCCTCAAAAATTGTCTGCGCTTTTATCGTGCATAATGTCTTTTTTTGTCGTCCCCACGCAGGTGGGGAACCATCCAAAAATTTAGCAAAATGCTACTTTGTTGGATAGATCCCCGCCTGCGCGGGGAAGACAACTTATTAATTCACAACATTATTATGCATCAAAAACTATGAGGGGATAACTCAGTGCGCAGGGAAGACAATTAACTAATTTACACCATTATTGTACGTTAAATTTAGTGTACATTAAAAATTATGTGGGGATACCCGAAGTTAAAGAGCTTTGAGAAGAGGGGGAACGCCTATTCTTGCCAGTACGGTAATTCTCTTGTTAGAGTGTCCTTATATTTATTTTTGGTTTAGCCCATGCCAGATACTGCTGAAATTCATCACTTATCGGTTGCTTTTTTAAATGCAAAACGAATTACTCATGCACTTGATAAAATCAGCTTTAATTTAAAACCTGGTGAGACCTTGGTTTTGTTAGGAGAGTCTGGGTGTGGTAAATCGTTAACCTCCTTAGCACTAATGCGTCTGCTTCCTGAGAATGGAGTTTATGGGTTTAATAGCAAGATAAATTTGGATGGAGCGGATATCCTGGAATTACCCGAATATCTGATGAGGGAGTTAAGGGGGCGTAGGATGGCGATGATTTTCCAGGAACCTATGACTGCTTTAAACCCGGTCATGACCATAGGTGAGCAAATTCGCGAGCAATTGGCTAAGAACAAGGCATACTCTGCGTCGGATCTAAATGAGGCGTTAATATCTTTATTGACTGAAGTTGAAATGCCCCAACCGGAAGTAAAAATTCATCAATATCCCCACCAGCTTTCTGGAGGTCAAAAACAGCGAGTAGTTATCGCTATGGCATTGGCATGTGAGCCGGAGCTGTTAATTGCCGACGAACCTACAACTGCTCTTGATGTTACTATTCAGGCACAAATTCTAACATTGTTAAAGAAATTACAAAAAAAACATCAAATGAGTTTAATGCTAATAACCCATGATTTAGGTGTGGTTAAAGAAATGGCGGATAGGGTATGCGTCATGTATGCAGGCCAGGTTGTAGAGCAGGCACCGGTTACTCCCTTTTTCGAGGAAATAGGTCATCCTTACGTGCAACAGTTACTGGCCTCCCTGCCATCATTTGCGAAACGGGATCAAAAATTATCAATTATTAACGGCAATGTGCCCACTCTTGATGCCCTTCCTGGTGGTTGTCGATTCCATCCTCGCTGTATTTACGCATTTGAACGGTGTGTTACCGAGGAACCCCAGTTACCACATGTAGACGACGACCGGCTCATTCGTTGTCATTTATACCCGCAAATCGATCATTTGCCTCCTTTGGAGAAAAAAATTCTTAATTGGGATAAAGCTCAATCAGGAGGTGAAACGATACTGACCGTTCAGGATCTCTCTGTTTATTTTGTGCAGAAAAAGGGGCTATTTTCGCGTCAAAAAGAAATTTTTAAAGCAGTTAATGGTCTGTCATTTCAATTAAAGCAAGGCCGTACTCTGGCCTTGGTTGGCGAGTCAGGGTGTGGAAAAACCACTGCCAGCCGTGCTTTACTTCGGTTGTTGCCCATTACGGCAGGGACTATTGATTATCATGGCCAATCCGTACGCGCATTGAAGGGTAATGATTTAAGACAGTATCGTAAAAAAATACAAATTATTTTTCAGGATCCGTTTTCCTCAATGAATCCTCGGATGACCGTAGGAGAAATTATTGCTGAAGGAATGCATGCACAAGGAATGAAAAACTCAGTGATACATAAGCGTCAAAAGCTGTTGCTGGAGCAGGTCAATTTACCTTCCACTACTTTGTATCGTTATCCCCATCAGTTTTCTGGTGGTCAACGACAACGAATCTGTATTGCACGCGCACTGGCTACTGATCCTGATATTTTGATCTGTGATGAGCCAACGAGTGCTCTGGATGTTTCAGTGCAAGCTCAAATTCTTAATTTGCTTAAAGAGCTGCAACTGGAGAAGGGGATATCCTATTTATTTATTACGCACAATATGAGTGTCGTTTCTTATCTCGCAGATGAAGTGCTAGTGATGAAAGACGGCATGAGTGTTGAGTTTGGCTCTTGTGAGGACGTATTAAAAAGACCACAGCATGAATATACCAGGAAATTATTAAGTTCTGTATTGCTGGTAGAATAAATCTGTTTCAACTCGATGAGAAGACCCTATTTAGTAGACGAATGAACATCCTGGATTATTTTATCTTGAAACAATGGTGTCAGTTCAAAAGATAAATTTTCCGGTGGGGTATTCTCCCACAAGCTCACTACGTGGCCACCAAATCCTGCACCTATAATTTTACAGGCTATGGCGTGTTTTTTAAGTTCCGTCACATGGTCATGTAGTTTGGGAGATACTAAATCCCAGTCATAGAAGCAGCTATTGCCCAAATCCAGTCCATTAGCCAACAGGGACAAACGTTCAGGTTTTTCTGTTTCCAGTGCCAGCTTGACCAGCATGGCTGAGGTTTGCATGGTATCATCAATGCGGTTGGCATTAATTGGATCTGATTTACGCATATTCCTTACTTTTTTCACGCAGGGTTCGGTAAAGCTTGTCTCTCCAGAGCTGGATATATATAAATTAGGCTGCCAGCATTTATTTATTGCTACGATTTCACGATTTGAAAAATATTGAATGATGTCGGTTGCAAGAACCCCTGCGATGTCCAGCCCACTGCTTTTGCCATGAAACATATTCTCCAATGTTACTGCAAAATCAAACAATTGTGATCGTGGAATTAAACCCTCGTGAATAAGCCATTCAGTAACGGCAACACAAATTGCAGCAGAAAAGCCCAAGCCACCACATGGGGGGATGCTTGAGTCAATGTCGAATATTCCAGTTAAACTTGATGCATCTTTCTCCAGTAACTCAAAGGATTTACTGATAATAGGCCATAACATAATATTGAACGTGCTATTACCTTCCCCGGAAATAGTGTACATAGTCTTGATTGTATCGGGACGATAACTTAGTGTGAGAGAGTATCTGTTGAAAGGAGTTACCAGAGCATACCCTCTTTGCAGTATAATGTGTTCTCCGGCGAGTATGCATTTGGCTGGAACTGTAATTTTAAAACTCATTTATTGTCCAAAAATGGTTCATTATGAGTAATTGTAGTTGCTATTAGTGCGCTCTGCAAACTGATTTGGAGACCATAACATTATAAGTCTTTGGATTTGTTATAATCACTATCTATCAGCACCTGCAGGGCTTTTCCAAACCAGGGTGTAAACAATTCAGGATATTTTGTTAATTCCAAAAGCAGTTTTTCCATAGAAATCCATTTTATCGCATGAACCTCTTCTTCATTAAAGGGAATTACCTGGTCATAACAGGAGCCGACCAGAACGTAATCCAGTTCGTTTTCAAAAAAACCATTATCCAGAATGGCTACGTAATGAAAACGTCCGATAAGCTCTAAATCCGCAGAAATGCCCATCTCATACTGCAATCGTTTTTTAGCGCTCGTTAAAATGTCGTCGTGGGGAGGAGGATGGGAGCAACACGTATTCGTCCATAAACCTCCGCAATGATATTTATCCAATTGTCTTTGTTGCAATAACAGTTCAATGTTTCCATTTCGAATGCGGTAAATGAATACAGAAAAAGCTCTATGAAGCATTGCATATTTATGAGCTGAAATTTTATCTATTATCCCTATAGGCTCATCATTAGGAGTTATCAGTACAATCTCTAAATTGTTCATATTAACAGCCAACAACACAATATATATAAATATTATACTAAAAATGCTGAAATAACGTGCTGTACCTCATTTATTAATAATATTTCACATTTTACTCGCCTCAAAATTGATTAATATTTAAATTATATGATTTTAATTTGTACTATAATTGGTAGAGGTCCTTTATATAGCAAGATCCGGCTGGGCGGTTACTAGGAATTTGCCCAGAGTCGCAGCGAATCGCTGAAAGGGATGATTAATTGGGTATGGAGACAGATGAAGATCTTATATTCAAAGGCAATTGTGTCACCTCTTTAGCTATAAGGGGCTGTTATGCCAAAAAATGAATTATTCAATGGTTTTTCCAAACTAAGTCGATTGGAACGATTTAATCGATTGCGTGAGATGGGTGCTTTAACTGATGAAGATTTAAAATTTTTTGAAGAAGGGGGGCTTAAAAATAACACAATCGCTGAAAATCTTATTGAAAACGCTATCGGATATTTTCAGCTTCCATTGGGAGTTGTAACTAACTTTATCATTGACGATCACAATCCGGTAATACCTATGGCTGTTGAGGAAACATCCATTATCGCAGCGCTTTCAAAAACTGCCAAATGGATTAACGAACACGGAACAATATCAACCTCAACTGAAGGTGATTGTATTATCGGACAAATTCAAATTGCTCAGGTAAAAGATTTTCACCACCTCGAATCCAAATTGCTTGATAACAAACCGCTTTTTATTGAATTGGCTAATAGTACTATCGCAGCAGGTTTATTCCAAAGAGGCGGTGGTGTCAAAGATCTTTATTTACGCAAAATTAGCTGTCCCAATGGTGATTTAATGGCAATTATTCATTTGACTATGGATCCAGTTGATGCCATGGGGGCTAATGTCATTAATCAGGTATTAGAGTATTTAAAAGCACCGATAGAAGAGCTAACTCACGAAACGGTAACCATGTGTATTCTGTCTAATTTGAATGATCTGAAACTTACCAAAGCAGAAGTGGTTATTCAAAATGTTGGTGAAGATTTAGGACAACGTATAGAACAAGCGTCTATTTTTGCAGAGCTGGATCCCTACCGCGCAGCTACCCATAACAAAGGAGTGCTTAATGGGATTGATCCGGTTCTTATAGCCACGGGTAATGATTGGCGGGCTGTTGAAGCCAGTATCCATTCTTATGCGGCACGAGATGGTCAATATCGCGCAGTCACTCGCTGGCGTTACAGTAATAATACATTAAGTGGTGAATTTAAAGCGCCCATTGTTGTAGGAATCGCTGGCGGTGTTACCTCCATTCATCCCACAGCCAAAATTGGGTTACAGATGCTCGGGGTTAAATCTGCAAAACATTTATCACGTATCGTAGCTGCCGTGGGTTTGGTGCAAAATCTGGGAGCCTTAAGAGCTTTATGTTCTGAGGGGATCATTCAAGGACATATGAAACTGCATTTAACTAACTTGATGATGATGGCTGGTGCAGACGAGCATGAGCGTGGCATTTTGCGGGAACGTATCCAGCCCTTAATTGATGAAAAGAAAAGAATTAGTCCGCAGCATTTAACCGATTTATTGTTGGAAATTAGAGGTAAGATTTTAGAGTAACAAGAGATGTGTATTTTGGGCTTATAAAAAACTTTTTTGGAGCCAGGATGAGTAGCATCAATGAGTTTAATTATCCGAACCATATTGGAATTATCATGGATGGAAACAGGCGATGGGCTAAAAGAAAAAACTTGCCGGCCATTATGGGGCACATTGCGGGCTCCAACGTTGCTTGGAAAACACTACTTTCCTGCATTAAATTAAACATAAAATATTTAACGATGTTCGCATTCAGTTCTGATAACTGGAAAAGAACTGAAAATAAACAATCAGATCATATTATAAAACTTATAATCTACTACATATACCATAATTTGAATAAATTTCACCAAGCTGATGTGGCAATCAGATTTATAGGTTCACGAAGTAATTTAGCTAAAAAAAATCGTTCGCTGTTGGAAAAAATTGAAGTAAGAACATGTCATAACAGTAAACTTAAGCTATTTATTGCCTTAGATTATGGGGGGCAATGGGATATTTTAAATGCCACTAAAATTTTAGCGCAGAAAGTAGCGGACAATGAAATAAGTGTTGCGCAAATCAACGAAGAGGTATTCTCGAGCGTTCTTTCTACTGCTCCGGCTCCGTTTCCTGATTTAATCATTCGTACGGGCGGTGATACTCGCTTAAGTAATTTTCTATTGTGGCAAATTCCCTATGCAGAAATATTCTTTACCTCTATTTTATGGCCTGATTTTAATCATGAAGAGTTAGTTATTGCTTTGAATTATTACGCGGAAAGAGAAAAAAGATATGGTTCCTAATGTTTGAAATGCGCGAGTAAGCAGGTTTAATTTAATACTGCTATATTCGCTACAGGAGTTCATTAAGTATGCTGGAGCACATGATGAAAAATAGAGATAAATTATTTTTTTTTGATTTTGATGGGACCATCGTCAATTCCATGAGACATTATCTCTCGTATTATAATTCATATGCCCGCGAAAATAAAAAACCTGTTTTAACAGAGGGTGACTTTCAAAAATTACGGACTGAACCCTATAACGAAGTAAGAAAGAAATTAGGGCTCGGTTTAGTTGAAGCCTATTTGCTTGATAGAAAGCTAAAGCGCGAGGTTTATAAAAATCCGCATAGGGTTCAATTAACTCCAGGAATAAAAGAGGTGTTCCAGGAGATTCAGCAAAACGACAATTTAATTTATATCATTTCATCGAACTCGAAACAAAATATCACAAAAGTATTACACGCCCATAATATTAATAAAATTGAAAAAATTATTCATACCTTTCGCGCGTTTAATAAAACCTATTTTCTTAGAAAATTACTTCATGAACATCAAAATTACAAACACGCATTTTTAATATCCGATGAATACAAAGACATCATCGCTGCTAATAAATTAGGAATAATTTCTATAGCAGTGACTTGGGGCGCCAATAATTTTAATCACAAATTGGATATAACGCCCACTTTTATCGTTGATAAACCTCAGGAAATCTTAAGTACCATTCAGAATTTACATCTTTAATCTATTTAGTTTTTAACTCCTGATAAATATACCGTAACAGGGCAGTCGTACTATATCTAAATAATCAATTTGTTCATCTGCCAGGTAACTTGATTTAATTTATGGCAATATTTTGCTTGCAATGATCTTTAGTTGACCATATAATGCACTCAAATATTTCAAATAGATTTTTTAACGAACATCTTTTGGAATTATGCAATGGAACTTATTTTAGTTAACTTTAATAAAAGGATATGCATCATGCCTCAGTTTGCCTGTTCAGAACAGCACAATCCACATTTATATTCAATTACCTTTCTCAGGCTTTCAAAGCTTTAGCGGTGTTAATCACACGAAAAAATGGTGTTAAAAACAATCGATATCGAGTGATAACAGAGAAATCTAATGTGATCAACTCATTCCAGAATTCATAGGACGGGTATTTCTTTTTTTTAAGGAATTTCCTAAATAGTTCATTAAGAGCAGGAGCGGTTTATGGCAACATTTAAAAGACAACAAAACACGATTAATATTAATGCGGAAACCAAAATCGTATTAGAGGCATTTTTAAACGCATTAAAAAGCCATAAACTGGAACAGTCTGCATTGGCGCCTACCACATTACAAAAGAAAAAAGGGTTTTGGAAAGTAGTAACCACATTTGAAGATTTATTCGATAAATCGTTAAACGGACGCACTCATCTTTTACCGGCGCTTGATCTTGAAATGGATGACCATGCCAATGATTTTATAAAAGAATACATTGATTTTTGGAACATAATTCTTGAGGAAGATAAAATTGATCTAAAGCAATTGCTTGCCAATGGAATTGAGAGTCCACTGATTTTAATCAAAGAATTATTAATCAGGATTTGTGCTGATGCGATTAGTCAAAACATGAGTGGCGATCATGATGGTGAAATTCTTGTTCAGGTAATGGAAACATTTATTGATAATGTAAGGCCGCACAGTGACATACTAAAGCTAGGCTTTTTATCAAAGAAATACTCGCAAACGAGCTTGGTATTGATAACGGAACATAACGATTGGCTTGTATCTATAAAAAATCTTGTTGGTGGGGTGAAATTATTACATGCCAATAAAACTGCTTTATCCAATGCCTCTGATTTAATAAACAAAACTGAGCTTGCTATTTTAAGATTAATTTTAGCTGAGTTATCCTCTGAAGCACCAATCGCTCAGTTGAAATATCGATTTGCTGATGATTTTGTAAAGAGGGGGGTGAAACAATTAGAAAACGAATTAATTATACGCGACCAAAAGATAGCCAAAGACTCAGAGGAAAAGAATTTATCTGTGGTCAAGTATGTAGAACAATTAAATTTAACTGATTTAGACAAACAAACGATTATCTTGCGATTAATTAATGATACTAAAGAATCAAATTTACGAAACAACCTGACTAAAAAAGTAAATTTAGACTATTTATATCAGCTATGGAATGATACAAAAACTATATGTGACATGATGAATTCGGCTCATATCTTTAATGTCTTAACCGGCTGGATAGGAATAGTCACAGGCAGTATTAGAATGGATGGATTTGCAAAATTATTTCATATCTATGCTGATGAAGTTAAAGAAAAACTTATATTTAATTGTGAGAAACTGGAATCAAAAGGTTCACGCATTGAGGGATTAATGGAGAATAGGGTTGATGGAATTAACCTGTCTAATGAATGTCATAAATTTGCCGGGCAATTGGCTGCCCTACAGCTACCGGAAATTAAAAGTAAAATAATTAAGCTCATTGCTTCAAGCGTGGCTTCTCTGTCAACATTACAAACCAACTTAACCGGTAAGTATCAAGGGATTGAAGTGGTTAATCTCAATCTCTGTGAACATTTTATCGAAGAATTACAAAAAACTGCTTTACCTCAGCCTGCTCATCCACCAGGTTCTCTCAGAGTGATTGATATTTCAAATGGGTTGAATGATTCACAGGGGTTACGCTCGTCACCATTATCTCTATCAGTTGATAGTTCTTTGCCAAAATCAACTGATACCATGAACCAAAATACTGTTTCGACTGAACACTATGGAGGCTCTTCGGAAAGTAATTCATCTGTTTTAAAAGAAGCTCCCTCTAGTCTTATGTTGCAGAAAAATCTACCTGTTAACACGTTACTATTCCCTATTAATAAGAATGAAGTAGCAGGTTTCTACTTAAGTTTTTTAAATGCTTATCAGCACACGCCGTATGCCACAAGAAAAATTCTGGATATAAATTCAGTAAAAGACTTAATTGTTCAATATACAAGCAATAAACATCATGCCAAAAAAATAAAAAATTGGTGCGACAGTTATGCTAAAGCAGGTATGAGCGTATCCACTAATGATATTCATCATCCGCTTATTGCTGGCAGAATTTTATGCAAAAAAATAAATCATAATTCTTTGCAAATTCATATCGTTTATTTTGAAAATCCGTTGCAAGCAAAACTGGCAACTATTTCTTGCGTTAACCAAAAGAGCGATGTGGTAATACAAGATTACACTGTAGATAAATTAAGTCTGAATGAGAAGCAAATCTGTATTATCCATTCACAACAAGACTATTATTACGCAGTAAATTCTAACAACACTCTTTACCCTGAAATTATAACAGGAACTAAAGGCAACTATCATTTGAAAACGGATGGGGATCTCTCGGATTCGGGTAAGTATTCTTGCCAAACGAGTGAAGCCGATTCAAGTTGCAGTTTAATGGAAAGTTCCATGGAGGCAGCGCCCATTCCTAAGGCGGCTAAGCCAAAACAAACGAATCATAGAATCTCATTGTTTGGCTCCGGAAAAAAATCGAAAAAGAGCCAGCTTGACGTTAGTCAGTCAGTTCACCCAAAACAGCAAGAGATTAAACCGCATAGGGCACAGGAATTAATTGAAATTCATCCATTAGTATCTATCGTCGCAACTATTATGGATAAAAATGACATAGGGCTATTGCAGGCTCTTTTTAATGATACTCAAAGCACTCCAAAGCAACATTTTAAGGACGAAATAGCCAAGTTACCGAACAGTGAGTTTAAAGATACGTTACAAAAACTGAGCGGTTCATTAACAGATAATGATTACGACATCATTAAAATGAGCAATAAAAATAAAGAATCTATTTTTGAGTTAATTTTAACTGCACATAATCCTTGGGCTGTGAAGATATTATTGAACATACCTTCATTTACCAGCATCGCTGTCAAGTATCTGGATCAATCTTTATTGTCACAAATTTATCCTTTGTCAGTGCCCTCTTCTTTTATCGAACTTCCTGTATTAAAGGCGGTTCGGAACATAGTCGATTATTACAAAAATAACATTATGTCACAACGAAATTGGTCTGCTGATAGTGTCATCAAAAAAGACCGTGAAGAATTCCTGAATTTATTCGAACTTGCGTATGAGAATGCTTGCCGGACTGGGATAGTAAAGCCTCTATCCCTGCTTATTCGGCTGCATAGTGTTTATGATAATGATAATAAAGAAACCAGAGGATATTGTGGTAGAAGTCAACTGTACGATCCATTACGCGCAGTAATTAGCGAATATCTCAAAACTAAGGAAGGTAGAGCGGATGAAGGTATTGGTCAATTAGATAACCAGTTGAAAGAATATACAGGCTCATTAATGAGGCAGGGTAAGTTCAAATTGCAATATAATCCTGATCAGCAGAAGACTATTGACGGACTTCATCAAACGATAACTGAGGAAATTGAAAATAGAAAGCTGACTGAGGAGATAAATAGAAAAGCTACAGAAAAGAGAGATCAGGATTTTCAAAAATTATGTGGAATAGTAGCCGATCTAAAGCAGGAATTAGAACAATTGAAAAACGTGAACGAGGAGCAAAAGCAGAGGAATATGCCATAGTCAATTAAAAAGGAACCTCGACAGGTCTAGTTAAGATTTTGGTAATGATACTCTGGTAGATTGCATAACCAGAGTATCAATTTTTTTAAGAACACGAGTAGAGTATTATGCCTGCGGATCCTAAAACAGAATGGAAAGCTGCTTATAAAGCACAACAAAATGAGAGCTGGATTAAACTATGTGAGGAACTATCTAAAGAACGAAATAGCTTATTAAGGAAACTGCATTACGAATCCTCATGGAATCATCCTAGCCGCATGGCCTGGTTAACTTCTTTGAGTCGTAAACTGGTCAAAGACTCATCGTCATATGAACAGGGCCATGAGTTGAATGGATCTCTAGATAACGTAATAAAGCCTTTAAATACCATGTACCACGAGCTCCCTTTTTATAAGCGCTGGTGGTGGTATTTCCGTTATCGTTGGTGGCGGGTCAATGAAATTGCTGTCGCAAGTAGAGTGTTATCAGAATTGCAAGAGGATAAATTAAATCAGGAACAATATCCTCAGCTTAAATTATTTATGGAAAGGACCTTAAAACAAATTAGCAGATGGAACTGGTTACATAAGGTGGTAAAAACAATGGAAGCTAAAATCGATCAACGTAAAATTATTGAACTTAAACCTTCAATTTTGAATGACTTAGAAAAGGTGTGGAACCAGGGATTAAAAGAATTAAAGGAGTATGGAAATAAAACTTTTATTCATGGGGATTCTTTTTTAGGCATCACGACCAATAGAGAAATGGTTAATAAATTAAATCTTACTGAAATAAAAACATGCGAAGACAAACGCTATGAATTGGCCAAGACAGCCATAGAAAAAAGTCCAGCAGATAAAAGTTCAGCAGATAAATATAGCTGGCTAGGCGGAGGTTGTCAGGATCAACAATTGGCGCAAACGCGGGAGTTAGTGTATTACCGTTTATTAGAAGATTGTTTGCAACAGTTGTTAGTAAAACAGGCAAAGTATTGGACACAGGTAGATAATTATCGAAAGCAGGAGGCGAAAGGTACGCTGGATATCTCTGTGATGCAGGATGTGTTAGCAGAACTTTATGAGAGTTGGCATGATGAAATGATGCGCTGTCTCAGTTTATGTCGGGAAGGATTTTGCATCGCAACAGCCAGCTTTTCGACGGATGGGATGGGTTATATTTACCGGACAGCAGTTAAAGAAGTGATTCAGTTATTAAATACGAACGACAAAACCATGGATAATAAATGGGGCGGTGTATTAGTCATGATGAAAAATCGTCTGGAAGCGATTGTGGCTTATGAGGATTGGCTATATGGTGATGAAAGTAGTCAGGAAATCCTTAAGTTAGATGAAGGCATCACACTGACACGCTTCATAAAACAAGTCAATTCATTGGATAAGATACTAAAAAATGAAAAGGGTGATCCGGAGTTACGGCAAGCACTATTAGATAAAGCGGAAGCCTTAAAAGAATATGATTTGCCGAAGTTATGCTTATTTGGAATCAGTCGCGGAACATTTGACATCCCCGATAAAAAGCTAATTAATGAGATGAATGAATTGGTTGAGGGATACATTAAATCCGTTAAAGAAAGTAACCAATCCATTATGAAAGCAACAGTTGAGGTAAAGGAAAATACGCCCCCCGAACGATATGAAGTCACCTCAGATCTGATGGCGACATTGCGAATAAAAGATGAACTGTTGTGCCAGTGGTTACGAACAACCGGTGGAGAGGAAGAAGAGCAAATCAAGCTGGATTTTATTCGTAGGTTGCAACACATTGAGCAATTAAATCAGGATTTAAAACAGGCGCAAGACGAACCCGCTTCGAAAAATATCCTTGGAGAATTAAGAGAATGTTATAAAAATTATGCTAGAAAATACCATCCTGATAAAATTCGGGATATTTTGAAAGAAGAAATAGCAGTAAGTATGTTTAAAACGTTTAGCCAAAATTTAGAACAAAGAACAAATGATTATAATAGCAAACTCTCGACTAACGACCCTTATTTTGAAGAAATTAAGCGATTATTAGAAGAATTAATTGGTCTGATAAAAAGCAGTACCCATGAATATCAAAAATCGACGAATTTTTGTAAAGAACAAACTAAAGAGATTGGAAAGCTTATAGAAGTAGTTGAAGGTTTGAGACGAGAAGTAAAAAAAATGCAAACCAATAACAATCAGCCTGAATTATCCAAGATGTCGGAGCCAATTCAACCAGAACAGTTAGTTGCTGTTAATAAGAATGACTCTACAACGCCCGTATCAATGGACTTTAATAAAAATTACGATCCTAATTTTTGGGGAAATCCAAAAGCAGAGTCTTTTGATAAAAATACGAGGCCAGACTCAAAAGGACAAGTACTGATATAAATAGCCATGCACCATTTTGTATTTATCGCTTCCCAGCTTCAAATTAATTTTGAAGACCGATTGCGTCCAAAAAATGAGTCTGTAAATAATTTTACAGACTTTTTATCCTGGTTAGTTTAATAATTTATGTATGTCTGAGACTTTATTCTTGGTTTCTTCCTGGGGTTGATTTGGTGGTGTTGGTGCAGGCCTGTGCGGTGCCTGCAATTTATCGGGCACTCTAGGACCCTCATTGCTTGATTGTAGGGGTTGAGGTGCGTGCTGGGGGTACGGCGTCTTTTAAAGGGTATCGAAGTCCATTTCGATCACTTATTGAACCAGGGCCGCTGTAAATAAAAAAGGGTCACATATTTTTTCGGGTTCCAGAGGCATATTCGGGACTTGCATCATGAGACGTGTTTAGAATATTGTTATTTGGTTTGGAAAAAGTAAGAAAAGTTGGATTTTGCGCCATACCATATCCTAAATGAATCGGATCATCGCGATAAGTTTCGTCAACCAAACCGTATTGTTGAATTATGGCAAAGGGAGCTGAGTTGGCTTTTTCATACGAATCCTCCCCATTTTGGTATAATAGAGTATAAGCTCTACAGACGAGGCTCTCCATTTTATGGTTACGTAAGTGATGGATTAGTATTGCCTTCTCGTTGATGCTCAAGGGTGATTTTTCCAGCACATTCCAATCCTGCCATTTCACTCTTAATACCAAGTCTTGAAATTCCTTTCTGGTAATTAATCCTATAAGTTCTCCATAAAGTTTAAAGATTAAATGTAAATGTTTGGCCGGATGTATTGATAGAATTTCGGCTATGTCATTTTGGGAAAAGCCATTAGTCTGAAAATAATATAATGCAACATAAAATTTATTGGCTATAGATTCTTGGTCAAAAGCAAATATCTTCATTTCTGTGGCCAAGCCGATTAAACTTTTGTAGAAATTTAACCTATAGGGTGTGGAACAATTCATTACTAAAACAAAACATTCTGTAAATGCATTGAATAGGAGATTCGAGTTGGAAAGGAAGTCTTTATTAAGAGTGTTAACCTCTAGCGCTACCACTTTTACGCCCTTATATATTGACAAAATATTGCTCAATCTCGTCAAGTAAACGTCTAATAAATCTTTTTCTTTTTGGAGCGACTGAACCTGGTTAAACCAGACAATAAATTGCTTTTGATCCTCTGAAGAAAGTCCAGAATTCATTATGTGCGCAAAATTATTCCAGTCCTTAGTAATCTCTTTGCAGAATTCGCGCACCTCATTGGATGAATACGTTTTTTTACAATAATCTGTGATATTTTTTAATTCATTAAAATCATTGTCAGATACCGCCTTACAGAGACGTTGGTAGAGATTGGACATGGTATTATTCCTTAGTATATTTATATAGATTAGGTTCATCCCGTGCAATTGTGTGGGATTGGCCATTAGAAGCAGTTAAGTCCGGAGGGGTTGCTCCTCTAAAAAAAAGGGTACCCGATGGAGCGTTGGTATAGAAGGGAGATGGGGTTCTTTCCATTGGGTAATAATATGCCGAGACTTGTTCGCTCTGATTTAATGGGTGGGGTTGATAATCTTGAGGCAGCATACTCTGAGTAATAGGGTAAACATTTATATTATTTATATTATATTGAATAGATATCTGTGGTGAGCGAGAGCGATATTCAAAAGGAATAAAAGCCTGGCTGAATTGGTCAGAAACTTGGTGCGATGTATAGGTTGGATAAGTGGGAGCAGAATAATTTTCAAAATTTACGAATGGGGTACTGCTGTAATTATATCCTTGATACTCGGTAATCGGATAATAAGTTGAAGGGAATTGCTCAATCGGGGCGTGCACGGGTGGGCAAAAGGCTTGCTGGGGAACTGACCCATAATCACCCCTGTCACCATAACTCAAATGATTCGTTAATGGGTATGAAGCAGGAGTGGGCGTCTGATTCATAGTATGTAAATGAACAATGTACTCTTGACGTGGCTGGTTTAGCTCTTGCTCGAAGTAAAGTGGCGGATTACTCATAAATTCATCCCTATGTATATTATTCGATACTTGTGAGTAAATCGAGGCGTATGTGTTCTGTTTTAAATTCGGGACAGCATGTACCGGGTTTGCCGGTTTATCGGCTTGCGAGTGATTTTTCTCTAATTCTCGAATAAGGGCTCCTAGCTCACGAATCTTCATATTTTCGATTTTATCCCAACCATAATCCTCAAGGGCTTCGTAATGTAAAAAGACAAATTTTAAAAGATGGCCAGCAGTTTTTTCTCCCACAGCGGTAACATATTTTAAAGGGCATTTTTTTTCTCTTAGCTTGGGCAAGTACAAGAAAACTTCATTAAAACGCTTTCCTTTATGGGAAATAGCCAGTTTCACGATTTCTGTAAGAGTTAAGCCCGTTTTTTTTATAGCCTCCCACTGAGCAACAATATATTGGCAGCGAGTTAAACTGTGTTCTGTTGCAAGCATTGCGTTAATTTGCTCATTGGTGAAACAAAAGGATTTGTCATCAATTTCGTATTTCAATTTTTCTAATTGGTTTACGATCTGATGTACATCAGAAAGGGTTTTTCCTTCTTTGATAAAATTATGGAGTCTATATGAAGAAAATGAGCGGGCCAGAAGCTCAGGTATTTGCTCGATATCAGCATCCAAATTATTACTAAAGGTAACAATCGTTTCAATTTGATTTGAATTAAAGCCATATTTCGCTAAGACTGTTTGAATATCATCCTCAGGACTTATATTAAAGTGGGGAGTATTCTGGATCGTTTTATGTCTTTTATTGGAGGGCTCATCAGAGGATTCAGTATTTTTTCGTTTGCGGCTCAACGTAGTCAAAAGTTGATGTTTTACAATAAGGCTGGAAAGAAACAGGTCAACTGTACGTTGCATTAATTCGATAACGTTGGGGGTTAACTCTATCTTAGTTAAAGCTTCAGTTGTATAAAGACTTTTAAAATGGTCTTTATTTTCAGAATAAAGAGCATATACCAGTTTTATCGTTTCTGGCTTATTGCCATCAATGATGCTGTTGGTGATTGATTTAACAACATTAAGTTGTCCCTCTTTAATTGCATTGCAGAGTTTATCGTATACGGTTGACATAAAGATTCAAATTAAATCAAAAAGATTATTATATGATCAATTCGTTACAGGATCAATGCTTTTGGTTAGAAGCGTTCAACATCTATCGGTGTTCCTAGAACAATATATTCGACTATTGAATTTATTTTTTCTAATTTTTTAATTTTATGAAGTTTTTTTGATGTTGAAAAAGATTGATAAATTTTGGCTAAAGCGAGTAAGTTAATTATAAAGGCAGAATTTTCTTTTTTAATCAAATTTTGGATTTTTTTGTCCTGAGTAGAATGCTTCAGTAGAGAAAAGAACTCATTAATTTAAGTGCGTTTTGGGTTGCGGATTTACCTGTTTTTTGAAACTATTTATTAATGCTTGATGAAGCTGAACCGAATCGGAATCTGAATGAATTGTCTTAGAACCTCAAAGTATTCCTTGATATTAAAGGAGCCGTGTTCAGATAATAATGAATTTATAACTGGTTGATTATTCAATCAAATTGCTTTAGAAAATGAATAATTCAAATCAATCTTTGTATTCAACGGGTAATATTGCCTGAATTTCTTTACAACAGATTTATCTTTAATTAATGATAGATAGACCAGGGCAGTAAAGCCGAGTTGGTCTTTAAAAGAAAATAGATTCTTTGCAATATTCTGAGCTTCATTCTGAGACTCTTTACAAATTTAATGTTGCTCTCTGAGCGTTCATAGAATCGCTTAGTGTTCACTGAGATCTATTTGAAACCTAAAATTTATAAGTTGAATCTTTTGGGGAAAAGAGTCAACTATTTGCCAGATCCTATTGTTGAAAAATAAATCAATGTGAATATAATACATGTTTTAACATATTGTATGAAAAATGACTTTTTTTACTGAGAATCAAATTCGTGAATTAATCGCCTTAGAATTATATTCTGACGATTATATTCCATACTATTTATGCATTTATGAAGCAGGATTCAATGCGGAACAAATAATTAGAATAGTCAAGCAGGGTGGTGTCGAGGCTGTCATTTCCTTAAGTGAGTTATGCCTAGAAAAAGAAAAATTCGAAGATTTTCAACGAAAAAATATAGGTCATGAACAGTTTGTCCGTATTTTAAGCCATTACAGCGGCTCTAAAAACCTGCAGGCTTTGTGCAGCTTATTAGTGCCTGTAGTCGATTCCTCCGGCGCCTTGCAGTATGTGGGGGAAGTACTCCTCACCCCGTTGCTCCAATTAACACAGGCTGGATTTAGTGCGGCCGACCTCATTGGGGTTTTAAGTCATATCGGCGGCTCTAAGAACTTAAAGGCCTTGTGCAATTTATTAGTACCTGTAGTCGACTCCTCCAGGGGGTGGGAGCATGCGGGTGAAGTACTTCTCACTCCGCTGCACCAATTAACACAGGCTGGGTTTAGTGCGGCCGACCTCATTGGGGTTTTAAGTCATATCGGCGGCTCTAAGAACTTAAAGGCCTTATGCAATTTATTAGTACCTGTGGTCGATTCCTCCAGTGGTTGGCAGCATGCGGGTGAAGTACTCCTCACTCCGTTGCACCAATTAACGCAGGCCGGGTTTAGTGCGGCCGATCTCATTGGAGTAATTAGTCATGACGGTGGTTCTAAGAACCTCCAGGCCTTGTGCGCTTTACTAGTTCCTGTAGTCGATGCCTCTGGGGCCGCGGGTGAAATAGTCCTCACTCAGTTGCACCAATTAACGCAGGCGGGGTTTAGTACGGCCGACCTCATTAGGGTTTTAAGCCATGAGGGCGGCTCGAAGAACCTGCAGGCCTTATGCGGCTTATTAGCGCCTGTAGTCGATTCCTCCGGGGCGTGGCAGTATGCCGATGGAGTACTCCTCACCCCATTGCACCAATTAATGCAGGCTGGGTTTACTGCAGCCGACCTCATTGGGGTTTTAAGTCATGGTGGAGGCTCTAAAAACCTACAGGCATTGTTCAATTTCTTAGCGCCTGCAGTCGATGCCTCCGAGAGTCCGGAGATACTACTCACCCCGTTGCACCAATTTACACAAGCTGGGTTTAGTGCAGCCAATCTTATTGGGGTTCTAAGCCATAAAGGTGGCTCTAAAAACCTGCAGGCCTTGTGCGACTTATTAGTGCCTGTAGTCGATGCCTCCGGGAGCCAGGAAGCGCACCTCACCCCGTTGCGCCAATTAACACAGGCTGGGTTTACTGCAGCCGACCTCATTGGGGTTATAAGTCATGGCGGTGGCTCTAAAAATCTGCAGGCCTTGTGCGGCTTATTAGCGCCTGTAGTCGATGCCTCCGGGGCCTGGCAGTATGTGGGTGAAGTAGTCCTTATCCCGTTGCACCAATTATCGCAGGTCGGTTTTACTGCAGCCGACCTTGTTAGGGTTGTAAGTCATAACGGCGGCGCTCATAATCTGCAGGCCTTGTGCGACTTATTAGCGCCTGTAGTCGATGCCTCCGGGGCCTGGCAGTATGCCGATGAATTACTACTTACTCCGTTGAATCAATTAACGCAAGCTGGCTTTACTACAGCCGGTCTCATTGATGTTGTAAGTCATGACGGCGGCTCTAAGAATCTGCAGGCCTTGTGCGATTTATTAGTGCCTGTAGTCGATGCCTCCGGGGCCTGGCAGTATCCCGATGAAGTACTCCTTACCCCCTTGCACCAATTAACGCAAGCTGGGTTTACTGCAGCTGATCTCATCGGGGTTGTAAGCCATCACGGCGGCGCTAAGAACCTGCAGGCATTGTGCGATTTATTAGCGCCTGTAGTCGATGCATCCGGGGATTGGCAGTATGCTGATGGAGTACTCCTTACCCCCTTACACCAATTAACGCAGACTGGGTTTAGTGCAGCCGACCTCATTGGGATTGTAAGCCATGATGGCGGCTCTAAGAATCTGCAGGCCTTGTGCGCCTTATTAGCACCTGTAGTCGATGCCTCCGGAGCCTGGCAGTATGCCGATGAAGTACTCCTCACCCCATTGCACCAATTAACGCAGGCCGGTTTTAGTGCAGCCAACCTCATTGGGGTTTTAAGCCATGGCGGTGGCTCTAGAAACTTGCAGGCCTTGTGCGATTTATTAGTGCCTGTAGGCGATGTCTCCGGGGAACCGGAGGCACTCCTCACCCCGTTGCACCAATTAACGCAGGCCGGTTTTAGTTCAGCCAATCTCATTGGGGTTTTAAGCCATGGCGGTGGCTCTAGAAACTTGCAGGCTTTGTGCGATTTATTAGTGCCTGTAGGCGATGTCTCCGGGGGACCGGAGGTACTCCTCACCCCGTTGCATCAATTAACGCAGGTTGGATTTACTGCAGCCGACCTCATTGGGGTTTTAGGCCATGGCGGTGGCTCTAAGAACCTACAGGCTTTGTGCGATTTATTGAGTAAGGCACGCAGCTTTTTTGTTAATTATCCAAGCGCCTCTGAGCCAGTCGCTTTTTTGGCGAAGGGGAATTCTAAATCAGCCCATATCGAATTACTTAATGCCATTTTGAAACATCCTGATATACAACAAACCATTATCGCAAGCTCCCTTTTACAGTCATTGTGCAAAAAGATAAAGCCATTGAATTCTAAAAAAATTAAACAACTGACCATCAATTG
>JAUXYG010000169.1 GCA_030694525.1 Legionella sp.
GCCCTATTGTTATTGCAGCGACTAAAGGTGCTATATAAAAAAAACCAACATATGAAGCAAATACACCACCGGACCAAAGATTGACAATACTTACGAGTGAAAAGCATAAGGTACTAATGATATACCCACAAAGCCTGATGCTGTATTGTTTTCTCAACAGAACTAGATTTAACAGTGCCCCCATACTTCCAATTATGAGCAACGTACTGACAATCCAAAATTGTATGTAAATATGAAAGATAATTAAAACGAACGTAAAAGCCAGTAATTCAATCGTAATGATGTTAATCATTTGGAATTTTCGGCGGTGTTCCTCAGCTAACTGAAGCGGGGTATTACCCACTGATAAAAGCTGATTTATACGTCGCATGGGCAAGCCTCATTATAATCATCTATGAAAAGAGGTTTATTTTATGAACACTCTTTATTATAGAGTAGAATTAGGCTTTATACAGAATGTTGGTTAACGGGTGGGAAATTAAAAGCCTGGTTAAATTAACCAGGCTTTTAATTTTTATACATTGAAACGAAAGTGCATGACATCTCCGTCCGCAACAACATAATCTTTTCCTTCCAAACGTAATTTACCTGCTTCCTTGGCACCCTGCTCCCCACGGCAAGAAATAAATGCATCATAAGCAATTACTTCAGCACGGATGAATCCTTTTTCAAAATCTGTATGTATCACGCCTGCCGCCTGGGGTGCTGTTGCACCTTTATGGATAGTCCAGGCCCTTACCTCTTTTACACCTGCAGTAAAGTAGGTTTGTAACCCTAAGAGTTCGTACCCTGCACGAATTACTTTATGTAATCCCGGCTCTTTCAAGCCTAAATCGGCCATAAATTCAAGACGGTCAGTATCCTCTAATTCCACAAGTTCTGATTCAGTAGAGGCGCATAATGCAACGAGGCTGGCATGTTCTTTGGTGGCCAGAGCTTGAACCTGTTGCAGAAGAGGGTTATTTTCATAGCCATCATCACTCACATTGGCTATGTAAAGTACTGGTTTCGCCGTAAGAAGAAATAAACGACGAGAGATAAGCTCTTCCTCTGGATTAAGATCTAATGTACGCACCGGATGCCCTTCATCAAGGTGCGATTTTATTTTTTCCAGGGTTTTCATTTCGAAAATAGCGTCTTTATTGCCACTTCTGCTGTTTTTACCTGATTTTAACATCGCTTTTGCAACGGTATCCATATCTGCCAAGGCAAGCTCAGTATTAATGACTTCAATATCGCTTAAAGGATTCACTTTACCTTCTACGTGAATCACATCTGAGTTTTCAAAACAGCGAACAACATGTGCAATTGCATCAGTTTCCCGGATATTTGCCAAAAATTGATTCCCTAAGCCTTCACCGCTCGAAGCTCCTTTAACGAGCCCAGCGATATCAACAAACTGCATCGTTGCAGGTAGCACCTGTTGCGGCTTCACGATGTCACTTAAAGCATCTAATCGAGGATCGGGAACAGTTACGACGCCAACATTGGGTTCAATAGTACAAAACGGGTAATTGGCTGCTTCAATGCCCGCTTTAGTAAGTGCATTGAACAAAGTTGATTTTCCTACGTTGGGCAAGCCCACGATGCCACATTTAAATCCCATAGTAATACCTCATTGTTATCTGAATAATAATTTATTTGTAGTCAGATTATGTATTTAATTGATTCATTGCCCTGGCGATATCTCCAGACAATACCAAAGGCATAACAGCGATGCCTCTATCAATGGCATCATAAATTTGTTGTTTGTCGTGTATTGATGGTTTATTTAAAACATAAGGGTGAACCAGATCTTTATGGCCTGGATGACCTATACCAATACGTAGCCGGTGAAAATCAGGACTACCTAATTGAGCGGTAATATCTCGCAATCCATTATGTCCACCGTGCCCACCACCGGTTTTAAGTTTAATTCGGCCCACCGCTAAATCCAGTTCATCATGGACCACCAGAATTTCTTCTGGAAGAATTCGGTAAAATTGACTGATAGCTCGAGTGGGTTGTCCGCTCAGATTCATAAATGTCAGGGGTAACATGAGTTTGCAGGAATTTTGGTTAATTACCAAGTCGGTCAATTCCCCTTGCATTTTTTTCTCTGGTTTAAAAGACGCATTATGACGTTGCGCTAATGAAGTCACCAGCCAGGCGCCCGCATTATGTCTGGTTTGTTCGTATGCAGATCCTGGATTACGTAATCCAATAATGAGTTTAATGGCCATGGACTTATTCGTTATATAGTCGATTTATTGTCAGGGTTTACGCAGTAAATAAATTACAGATCCCTGCCAGTTGCATCGGAAAGGTTTGCTTCTGTATAGGGAACTGGCTAAAGCCAGCTCCTATAACCAATACTCAAATAAATCATATTCAATTTCAATGAGTATTATAACAGACCAGAATGTTCTTATTCGTCATTAGCCTTTTCTTCAATAGCAGGCACATTTGAAGGAGAAACTTCATTTTCCACTTCATCAGTCACATTACCTACTTTAGGTGCGTGAATACTAGCTACTGGCGCATCATGGCTGTGATCTTTCAGATCAACAGTTAAATGAACCCCTTTGGGTAATTTCAGATCAGATAAATGAACGATATCATTCATACCTACTTCAGTCATATCGACTTCAATAAATTCTGGTAAATCTTTAGCTTGGCACCGAATTTCTACCTGGGTCATTGTATGACTGCTCATTCCACCTGCTTTGATACCAGCTGATTTTTGTTCGTTGATGAAATGTAGCGGAACCATTTTAATCAGGATGTCTTTTTTGGAGACGCGTTGCAGGTCCATATGCATGACTAAAGGTTTGTAAGGATGACGTTGCAGTGCTTTTAAAATAACATGCTCGACTTTTCCATCGATTGAGATATCAAAAATACTGGAATAAATACTTTCGGTTTCCAGTGCTTTAATTACTTTATTATGAAGAAAGTGAATAGACATCGGCTTTTTATCGCCACCGTATATTACAGCAGGTACTTTATTTTCAAGACGTCTTAGGCGGCGGCTCGCACCTTTCCCCATATCCGTTCTTGTTTCAGCTTCTAGCAGAATGTTTGACATGATAAACTCCAAAAATTAAGGTTCCCTTATCTAATCCGCGACCAGATTAAATACCCGAAAACACACCTAAAATCAGTATTAAAAATCGGGAAAGGGTGCGGAAGTATACAATATTTTAAAATGAACTTGAAGTCATAGCCATAATTTCATAGAATATGCCACTTTGTTGCAATTGTTTAAGCCAATCAGGCGAGTTGGAGAAGAGTTATGTATGCGGTAATTAAAACTGGCGGTAAGCAATATACCGTAAAAGAAGGTGATGTACTTAAGATTGAACTGCTGCCTGAAGATGCCGGCAACGTAATTGAATTTTCAGAAGTTTTGATGTTGGCTGATGGTGACAAAATCACCTGTGGCACTCCTTTTATAGCTAAAGCAGTTGTAAAAGCTGAAGTGATGGATCACGGTCGTCACAAGAAAATTAAAATTATCAAATTCCGTCGTCGTAAGCACCACATGAAACAAATGGGGCACAGACAATATTATTCGCAAGTTAAAATTACTGCGATTAGCAAGTAAGTAGGGGATAGCAATGGCTCATAAGAAAGCAGGTGGTAGTACTCGTAACGGCCGCGACTCGAATCCAAAGTTTCTTGGTGTAAAGCGTTATGGTGGTCAGTTTGTTAATGCCGGTGAAATAATTGTAAGACAACGTGGTACACGATTCCATCCAGGAGCTGGAGTGGGTTGTGGACGCGATCATACTTTATTCGCCCTGGTTGAAGGTTTGGTACAATTCATCGTTAAAGGTGAAAAGAATCGCAAATATGTGACGATAGTTGCAGAACAGAAAGAAGAAGCGGTTGCTGCTAATTAATAGAGTGCCTCATTCTTTATTGCAATTTAGTACTGTTCCAAGCTGAATAAATAACTTATTACTAGTGCCCTGATAATTTTTAATGGGTACAATTTTTTTATATGTAAGTTAGTTATTATCAGGCAATCAACCCCGGTAACGGGGTTTTTTTTTAAGTTAAGGTTAGTCATGAGATTTGTTGATGAAGCAATTATTAAAGTAGATGCCGGCAATGGTGGAAATGGTTGCTTAAGTTTCAGACGAGAGAAATTTATACCTCGTGGTGGTCCCGATGGCGGAGATGGTGGCGACGGGGGGAGTGTTTATTTTGAAGCGTGTAATGATTTAAATACTTTAGTGGATTTTCGCTACATGCGCCATTATAAAGCAGAAAATGGTCAGCAGGGAATGGGTGGAAATTGCTCAGGAAAAAAGGGCGAGGATCTCATCATTAAAGTTCCTGTTGGGACAATGGTTTATGATGTTGATACTGGAGAATTGTTAGGGGATATTAATAAACCCGGGGAACCTGTATTAATTGCCCAAGGTGGATTTCATGGATTAGGTAATACCCGGTATAAAAGCAGCATCAATCGTTCACCTCGTCAGACCAGTCCCGGAAGTCCAGGAGAATCCCGTCATTTGCGTCTTGAACTTCGTGTTTTAGCAGACGTCGGTCTATTAGGTCTTCCCAATGCTGGAAAATCAACGTTAATCCGTGCTGTATCCAGTTCTAAGGCCAAGGTTGCTGATTATCCTTTTACAACTCTGCATCCAGGTCTTGGTGTTGTAAGCGTATCATCCCATAAAAGTTTTGTTATGGCTGATATTCCCGGTTTAATTGAAGGTGCTGCAATGGGTGCCGGCCTGGGTCACCGGTTTTTAAAACATCTGGCACGTACCTGCGTTTTGTTACACGTCATAGACATCGCTCCATTGGATGAGAGTGATCCTGTTGTTTCTGCTAAAGCTATCATTAATGAGCTCGCAGAATACAGCCCTGATTTGGTAAACAAACCACGTTGGCTGGTTTTAAACAAGATAGATATGATCCCTGATGAACAGGAACGAGAGGAACGAATCAAATCTATCGTTGAGGGCTTAAATTGGAAGGGCAAAGTATTTTCCATATCAGCAATCAGCAGTCAGGGAACCCAACAGTTATGTTATGCCTTAATGCAATTGATTGATGAGATGAAAGAGGCGGAAGCTTAGCCATTCCGCTGCATAATGGACTACTAATGGGCTACGGTAAGGAATAAGATGATGTTCCTTACCTTTCTGCAATTTATTGCTGTATTCAATGGTAAGTTGTGACGTTTGCTGAGGGGATTGACCAGACCAATATTCTTCCAATCCTCGTAGAGTAAAAGAGAGGCTGGTTTCCTCTTTAGTATTAAAGTGAATTAAATGGTGTGAACCCGGCTTACTCAATAAGGATTGTAATAACCCTCCAGTTGCTTCATCAATAATAGTTATCGGTTGATTGAGTTGAGTAATGAACTCTCTTAGCATTTCAGAAGCTTTCTGTTTTGGAGAGGCAATTATATGTGGCTTTAAAATTGGCTCAACAATTTGTTGCACTTGCTCAATAACTTCGGTGCGACATCGAACTTTAAATTCAATATAGGGTACATCAAGTCTGTATCCTGTATTACAATGGACGCCGGAGAGCGCCTGCTCCAGCTTTTGCGCTATTTCACTCTCTGCTACCCCAAAAATGCGCCATTTAAGTATTTGTTTTTGGCTGTGTACGGTACTTTGCAATTGTGGCAGCACATGATTGGTAAACATCGGCAAGCATTCACGTGGCGGGCCAGGTAATAAAATCAGTATTTTATTGTTCCAGTGATAGATACAACCCATCGCGGTGCCATTAGGATTAGGTAATAAAATAGCGTTCGCGGGAAAAAGGCTTTGTTGGCGGTTACCCTCATTAAGATTCTTATTCACTGCATGCAAACGCTGCTCGATATGCTTAAGGGCTTCCTGGTGAGTTAGTAACACGTCTCCAGTAAATTGGGCCAGGGCAAAACGGGTCAAGTCATCAGTGGTAGGTCCCAGGCCTCCGGTTATGATAATAATGTCGTGTTTTAGACTGAGAAAACTTAAACAATCATATATATCATTTTTCTTATCACTGCAGGTCATCTGTAAACCTAGTGAAAGGCCTTCTGAACTGAGTATATGAGCGAGCGCATGGCTGTTTGTATTTAAAGTATCCCCATGAACCAATTCATCCCCAGTTGCTAAAATAGCTATTGTCATTCTTTGACGTTCCAAAAAATAATATATTGTATAGCAGAATCCTGAAAATCAGTAATAATTAATAATAAGCATTCTTTTTTTATATTGACATTTGTTTGGTGGTTAGGTAATTACTAAGGCTGATTTTATCCGGTATTCGTATCAAACTGAGTGAGGAGAGGTTATGGAGTTTTCAAGTAGTTATGTTGCACACGTTCCTAACGCTCAGGGTCTTGTTAATTATTCTCCAGAGGAAAATAAAGTCTGGTCCATTTTATTTGAACGACAGATGAAATTATTACCCGGAAGAGCCTGTAATGAGTTTTTAGAAGGGCTAGATTCTTTAGGAATTACAGCTGATGCCATTCCTCAATTACCTGAAGTAAGTGAACGATTAAAAATTAAGACTGGCTGGGAAGTAGCACCAGTTGCTGCTCTTATATCTGCTCGCGAATTTTTTGAGCTGTTAGCAACAAAACGTTTCCCTGCAGCCACTTTTATTCGCTCTGAAGCGGAGTTGGATTATGTGAAAGAACCTGATATCTTTCATGAGATTTTTGGTCATTGTCCGATGCTTACCAATCCGGTTTTTGCGGAATTCGTTCATGATTATGCCGTGAAAGTACTCACTTTTCCTGAAAAGGATTGGCCTTTACTGCAGCGCATGTTCTGGTTTACTGTAGAATTTGGCCTGATAAGGACGGCTGATGGTTTAAGGGCTTATGGTGGAGGTATTCTCTCCTCAATCAGTGAGACGGTATACAGTCTTGAAAGCGACATACCCGTACGCATTCGCTTTGAGCCCGTAGTAGCTTTCCGCATGCCATATCGTATCGATCAATTGCAGCCTGTATATTTTTTTGTAGATAATTATGATACTTTATATGAGTTTGTACGTTCTAACATCCAGAATTTATTAGCTCGAGCCAGAGAGTTAGGTGAATTGCCCCCTTATTTTCCGGTCGACCCTGATAATCCTAATATACATATCAGAGCGTGTTAGATGAATAATGATGATTTTAAAGTGTATTGTAATACGAGACCAGTCTTGTTAACATCGAAAAAAACGGTTTGTTCATTGACTGCTGGTCAAGGAGCATCATTTGATTAAAGTATTAATTGTTGATGACCATGCATTGGTTCGAATGGGTATTCGACGATTGCTTGAAGACATGTCGGATGTTGATGTGGTTGCTGACGCTGAAAGCGGTGAGCAGGCTCTGCTATTGGTAAAAACCCATTCACCCGATGTAGTCCTTCTTGATATGAAAATGCCCGGCATCGATGGCTGGGAAGTTACTCGTCGCCTTAAAAAATCCAATCCTAATATAAAAGTCATCGCGGTTACTGCCATGTCTTTGGACCCATTACCAACCAGAGTTTTGCAACTCGGTGCTATGGGTTATCTGACTAAAGAGTCCGGTGCCGAAGAAATGGCTGCAGCAATTCGCAAAGTAGCAAAAGGTGAAAAATACCTGAGCGCTGAAATAGCGCAAAAAATGGCAATCAATAGTTTACAGGAAGCACAAGATTCCCCGTTTGATAAATTGTCAGAGCGTGAAATGCAAGTCATGCTGATGATAACCAGCGGTATGAATGTACAGGATATTGCAGATCGTTTGTTTTTAAGCAGTAAAACCATTAACGGTTACCGATATCGTATGTTTGAAAAATTGGAAATTAAAAATGATGTGGAGTTAACTTATTTGGCTATGAAGCATCGTATAATCGAACATCCTATAGATTTAATGCAAGACGAATAGTTTTAACTTAATGAATAACCAGCAAGTCTCTCCCGAACTATTGTTATTTCTTTCCAAACTACCTGGAGAGCCAGGTATTTATCGTATGCTTGATTCCGACGGAGTGGTTTTATATGTTGGTAAAGCGTCTAACCTTAAAAAGCGGGTTAGCAGTTACTTCAATAAAAATAATACTGGAGCTAAAACCCGATCTTTAGTCGGGCAAATATGTTCTGTCGAAATATCAGTGACTCGAAGCGAGACTGAGGCGTTGCTTCTGGAAAGTAACCTTATCAAATCATTAAGACCAAAATATAACATTTTATTACGTGATGACAAATCATACCCCTACATTCATATCTCAAAACATCCTCAGTACCCGCGAATTGAAAGCTATCGCAGTAAGAAAAAACCTCTAGGTGGCGATTTTTTTGGTCCCTATCCGAGTGTTTCTGCAATCAAGGATACGATAGTAACGATTCAAAAGGTTTTTAAATTACGAAATTGTCGCGATAGTTATTACAATGCTCGATCCAGACCGTGCCTGCAATATCAAATTAAACGTTGTACCGCTCCTTGTGTGGGTTACATAACACCCGAGGAATATAAACGTTCTGTCTCAGATGCCATGCGTTTTTTACAAGGTAAATGCCAGTTAATTCTTGATGAGCTCACAAGTCGAATGGAGCGGGCAGTAGAGCAATTAAATTTTGAAGATGCGGCATTATTAAGAGATCAGATAAAAAATTTACGCCTGGTGCAGGAACAGCAAGGGGTTATTCAATTACGAGGTGATGCGGATGTAATTGCTCTTGAGGTGCGCCCTGGTTTTGCCTGTGTGCAATGTATTACTATAAGAGAAGGTCACGTGATCGCCAGTCACAATTTTTTCCCCTCCGTACCTGATAGTGGTCTGGATATGGAGGTTGATGATTTGTGGCAACAAACTTTTGAGGCATTTATTGGCTTTTATTATTTGGATAATCCTGAAAGGATTCCTGCTCTTTTAATAACGAATCAGACCCTTGATGATCATACATCATTGGAAGAGGCACTGAGCCAGCGTCGTGGCAAAGCATGCAAAATTCAAATTAATCCACGAGGTATCAAATCGCGCTGGCTTGATTTTGCCATTAATAATTTACGTATTTCCATTTCTGAATTTAATGCCAAGCATTCTACGACACGCTCCAGATACGAGGCACTAGAGCAAGTACTGTCTCTGCCAAGACCTATTGCACGAATGGAATGTTTTGATATCAGTCATACTCAGGGTGAGGCAACTATTGCTTCGTGTGTTGTTTTTGATGAAAATGGACCTTGTTCCAGTGAGTATCGCAGGTTTAATATCGAAGGAATTACCCCAGGAGATGATTATGCCGCTATGCAACAGGCCATTACCCGAAGATTTAAACGTTTAATTGAACTTCAATCACTGCCAGATCTGTTAATCATAGATGGAGGAAAAGGGCAGGTAGCAGTAGCAAAAAGAGTTCTAGAGCTGCTTCAAGTAAATAATGTTACTTTATTGGGCATTGCCAAAGGTCCTGGACGGAAAGCCGGGTGGGAAAAATTGATTTTAGTCAATGAAGAACGTGAATTTACCCTACCAGAGGATTCAAAAGCATTGCATCTTTTACAGCACATTCGGGATGAGGCTCACCGTTTTGCAATCACCGCACATCGTAAAAAAAGACAAAAAGCGCGATTGGAATCTACCCTGGAGGATATTGAGGGAGTTGGTGCCAGACGAAGGCAGGCTTTGTTACATCGTTTTGGTGGCCTTAGAGAACTAGCTAAAGCATCCGCTGAAGAAATTGCCAAGGTAGCCGGAATTAGCGAACATCTCGCGCAACGAATTTATAACTACTTTCATTCGTAATCCATCATTTTAGAGTGCTATGTATATTTAATGAAAATTAATTGTGCTCCGATATATTTTATTTGTTATTTATCATAAAATTACCAATATAAAATACATACCTGGGTTATCCTTTATTATTGTTTTTAAACAGCATATTTCCTATTAATGAAACAAACCGTTCAAAAATTTAATTTTAAGTCTAAACTTATTTTGAATATGACCGAAAACAAAGAAAGAGAAGCTCAATAATAATTTATGCACGATTCTTGCATATCAAAATAAATAATAGGCATGAGGGGACTGAATCATGAAAAAAATAATGATAACAACATTGGTGTTGTTCATGATCAACGTAGCAAATGCTGCAAGTTTTTACGGAACAGCACTATGTGGTTATCCCCAATACGAATGCATTAAAGCAGCTTCAGGTGATACTTGGGAAAAGTTATTTCCTGACCCCATCCAGCGTGATTTAGTTCAACGCGTCAATCGTTCTTATAATCGTTTATATACCGGTCGTGAGATTGCGATTCCAAGAAACCTCGCCAATATTAATATTTATGATATCTCTCCTTTCCCATTAAAGATTAAAGGTGAGAATGAGAAACAGGTTATTATCGATCAGGAAAAATTAGCCTGGGGTGCTTATGACACAGAGGGTAACTTATTAATGTGGGGTCCCATTTCTTCGGGTAGAGACAAATGTTCCGATTCTAATAAATCATGTAGAACCATGCCTGGAATTTTTCGAGTGTTCAGCAAAGAAAACGTACGCTGTACTTCCGATGTGTTCCCCATTGGTAAAGGTGGGGCTAAAATGCCATTTTGTATGTATTTTCACAAAGGCTTTGCACTACATGGATCAGATGATATACCAGGCCAAAGAGCAAGTCATGGTTGCGTCCGAATGTTTGTGCAAGATGCTAAATGGTTAAATGAAACTTTTGTTGAACTGTCTAGCGAGCGTAATAATTTTAAGGGAACGGTAGTGATTGTACGGCCATTAAATGATAGTGAGAAAATATAATGAATATAATAAAAAGAAAAGGATTGGCATCAATCTCTATACTATTAGGCAGTTTGTTTATGGGGATTCTCCAGGCTGCTCCAGAAAATAAAAAAATGTCTGCTGCAACTGATGAAAAACAAAAAGATAGTAAATTTCCCACTGGATGTACTCCAGTGGGTTACCAACAGCGATTAAAAGTATTGTCATTGTATCCTGGGAAAGAAGGTGCCTTGCAATCCATGTATTTTTTCTACAATAAATTACCGCAAACCATCACTTTATTTCAAATGAGAGATAAGGATAGTGAATATTCAACTCGCTATAATCACACCATTAAAAGTAATTCCTGGGCGGTTTTAGCAGTAGGTGAACCACAGGTTCGGTTTGTCTGTACCTTGGGCGATGCCAAATCCTCTTATGGTCAAATCGTTGATTGTGGTGAGGCGGTTAATGTATGTGAATATGTAAATGTAAAATTTGGATTGAATAATAAAGGTAATTTCTGGATAGTAGAGAGTAATACAAGAAATGGGGCCGTCAGTGAAGTAGTGCGTTATGGCATCATACCTGGCGTATAAATGCCATATGAAGAGGGGAACATTCATGAAATCACTAGTACCTTGGATTTGTTTAATTGCCGCATCAGCCAGTCAGCAGTTATTTGCTGATGACGAATTTAATGCCTATCGATTAGGAAATTATAATAAGGCGGCCGAGTCTTTAATCAATAAACCCGAGAAAGATGCCGTAGCTAACTACTATCTGGGTCGGTTGTATTTATATGGCTATGGGCAGTTAAAAAATACCAAACTTGCCATGCGCTATTTCCTTAAATCAGCAGAGCAAGGATATTTGCCCGCCATTCAATTGATGGCTAAATACAGTTTATTGCATGATAAAAATCCTGAAGAAGCGGTAGTATGGTTTAAAAAAGCAGCTGCTGTGGGTGATGTGAATGCGCAAATGTTTATGGCAGCATCTTATTTATTTGGGGTTGGGGTTAAAAAGAATCCAGATACTGCGTCTAAATATTATATCGATGCGGCAAAAAGTGGTAATCCGATTGCACAATTTGCCCTTGCCAATAAATTTCTAAGCAGTAGGAACGCATCAAGTGTGAAATTAGGATTAATTTGGCTGTCAAAATCTGCCGCGGCAGGTAATCCACAGGCAATGAGTAAACTGGGCACTTTGTATATGACTGGAGGGTTGGTTACAAAAGATGTTGCCCGAGGAACTGAATTATTAAATAAAGCAGCAGCTCAGGATTACGCACCAGCTATGTTGGAGCTCGGAAAAATAGCGCTTATCAGTAACGATCAGAATAAGGCAGTAGAGTGGTTTAATAAAGCAGCAAACTTACATGATTCAGAAGCCTATTTGCAGCTGGCACATGCTTATTTAAATGATAAGAGCCCAATTTACGATCCAAAATCCGGATTTTTATGGACTCTAAAAGCAGCCCAGGATGGTTTAATTGCAGCTAAAAAAGATTTGGCTTTATTGTATAAAAACGGTACTGGAGTCGCTGCTGATGAAACTTTAGCTAAACAATGGTCCGATCAGGCCGTTCAGGATGAAAAACAAAAGCCTCAAGTTTCTGCTTTAGCGCAAGCTGCACTATGGTTAAGTAATAATACTACCGACAAATTTGAAGAGACCAATTACCAAATGAATGGTATTTTCAGTGCGTGGCAGAATCCTGCAGTATTACGTAATAATACTTATAATCAGGCTCCCCAACTTGAAATAGTCACGTCGCAAGACATTTTTAAACCTCAATTTACCCTGGTGCAACCCAATGACATTCCCATTGACAGTTATTATGATGCGTTAATCAATAAAGATTTAGCGCATCAGGCAAATCAATGGAGTTATCCGGTTTATCCATTAAATCCCCAAATCCAGGTTTTAGAAAAATTAAATAGTTCTGTTTTAGCGCACCAGAACTTACCTGCTCCTTATTTAGAAGCGAATTATTATACACTTGAAGATAGCCCAGCTAACGTTATGGATTTATGGACGCAGGGTTGGGAGCAAAAAGTAAATTATATGTCTGTGTTTAATAAAATGTATTTTCGCGCCATATTAGGTGATGCGCAATCGCAATTTGAAATTGGTCAAATGTTTCAATACGGCATCGGGGTGGCACAAAATAATGACTCTGCAATCATTTTTTATCAGAATGCGGCAGAGCAACAGCATTTAGGTGCTGAATATAATTTGGGTATTTTATACCTGACTCATGCTAAAGATGAAAATGATTATCAGCTGGCCTTAAACTGGCTTACCGATGCTGCCTTTAAAGGGAATAAAAAATCGCAATACGTTTTAGCGAATCTTTTGCGAGAAGGTAAAGTCGGACCAGATGGCAAACAGTATATTCAACCGAATCATGAGCAGGGTATGTCCATGCTTTATCTTTCTGCTGCAAATAATTATGGTCCTGCTGAATATGAACTTGCGGAGCATTTGGCAAAAGAATATAACAATGGGTTAAGCGTTGACGTTAAAAAGCATAAAATTGCCTTAATTCGCCAATTATATCAAGGAGCTGCACAGGCCAGAATTGCTCAGGCACTAGTACCCTTGGCTTTTTACAACGCCATGGATGAAGATAAAGAAAAGCAGGCAAAAGCGTTCCAGGTTGCTGAAAATGAGGCAAATGCAGGTAATGAAAAAGCAGCATTATTGTTAGGATTACTTTATGACCGAGGTATCGGAGTAAGTGCTGATCCTGCCAAGGCGATTTTTTGGTATCAGCAAACCGGTGAAAATCCAGTAAGCCAATTTATTCTTGGAACTTATACTGCCGAAGGTAAGGGTGTAACGGGAGATAAAGATAAAGGCATGGTTGAACTGCAACTGTCTTCTGAGGCGAAATTTTCCTATGCTGATTTTAATTTAGCAGTGCTTAAACAACAAAGCTCGGAAGATTTCCTCCCCAATTTAATTACAGCGTACACTTTAGGCAACAGTCACGCGGGTATTGTTTTAGCAGATTATTATTTAGCCGAAAATACGGAGAATAATGACCCTGAAAAAATGAATCAGGCGAAAGAAATATATGCAGGACTTGCCCAAAAGGGAGATCAGTACGCCCAGTTAAAACTTGCTTACATGCTGGATAAAGGTCTAGGCGCATTACCCGAACCGCAAACCGCTCTCCAATGGTACACGGCTGCTGCGGAGCAAGGAAATGTTCTGGGGCAATACTTATTGGGTCAGTTTTATCAATTAGGACGTCTGGGTCAACCTGACTATAACCTCGCCAAGTACTGGTATCAAAAAGCTGCGGATAAGTCATCCAAGGCGGCGGTTGCTTTGGGCTTTATTTACGAAACGGTAGAGGATAATTATGCTGAAGCGTTAAAATCCTATGAAATGGCAGCAAATCAGGGTGACGGAGTAGGAGAATACAATCTTGCCCTGATGTATGAATACGGTAAAGGGGTGGCAGTGGATTACCCCAAAGCGAAGGTTTTGTTTACTTCTGCTGCTGACAAAGGCATTAGTGAGGCCATGAATCAACTTGCCGGAATGTATTTTTATGGTCTTGGTCAGGATAGAAACGAGCAACAGGCTTTGGTTTGGTATAAAAAAGCGGCCACGCTTGGTAATGGAAATGCACTATATGCGCTCGGTTTGCTTTCAGAAACCGGAGTCGCTACCAAACTTGATTTCCCTGATGCATTGAAGTACTACCAGAAAGCTTCTGATCAAGGCAATGAAAAAGCCATGCTTGCATTAGCCAGAATGTATCATTATGGTTTGGGTGTGCCAAAAGATACCAAAGTGTCCGCAACGATATATCAGAAATTGGCAGATCGGGAGAATGCTTACGCTCAATATCAATTGGGGACTTATTATCTGGAGGGTATTGCGGGTGAGCAACTGATGGATAAAGGCCGTAAGCTCCTTGAAAAAGCCAGTGAAAATGGCAATCCTCAAGCCCGAAAATTGTTGCAGCGACTCGATGCGCAAAATCAATCACGAGTCAGTTTTGTTGAGCCAATCATAATGAATGAGTCTCCTTTGATTGCTGGTCGCACTGCAGACAGGATTTACCTTGAGGCTCTTAGTGAATGGAATCAAGGGGATGAGGTTTTATCCCGAATGATTTTGCAGCGTCTGGTGACTCAATATCCTAATTTTATCCCGGCAAAACGTACTTACGAACAATTGAATCAATATCGAATAAACGGTATTTATGGTTAGGAGCCAATATACTGGGATAAATTTTTGATAAGCAACAAAGGTACAGAATAGCAAGACCTTTGATTTCTAGAGCCCTCGGTCATGCCGAGGGACGTAAACATGAGTTTGAATGCCTTATCTGAAAATAAATGAATTTATTCAAATAAAAGAAATTCATTAAGACACTATACTGAGTGCACTCCTTTAATGTCCATGTTAGTCTAATTATTAATTTAGAATTTAAAACATCACCGTGATACCCATAAAAATCATTAAAAAAAATGATTGCCTCTTCTGCAATACTTCCTCACAATTCTGCTGCGTTTATTTAAATGAAATAACAGATTAAGTAATAATTTAATTTTATAAGGATATTGAAATGAAGTATGCAGTAACTTATTGCACCTTAGATGGAGATGCGGGAGGTAACCCTTTATGGCATAGTTGTCTTTTACTTTCGCAGGTCGATGAAAAGGGTAAATTGGAAGTAATTCATGCATGGGGTTTCTATGGCCTTCCCGCGACCGACCGGAATAAAACATTTTGGAATAACACTAAAAATAAAATAGGTTTAAATGTAGACTTTAAGGGCAATCACGGGATGTTACGTTCAGAGGAATTGCGTTTTCTGGATTTAGGCTGTGGGCTGCATGGTAAGACTTTTGAGTTAACCCAAGAGCAGTTTGAACGCTTACAGAATGCCTGCCAGAAAATGGTAACGGATCAAAATGCTGCTATTGCTGATGCTGTAACCGCATTAAATATTCAAAAATCGACTGAACCAACTAAAATATATGAATATGAACATAAATCAGCGGTCATTTATGCCTGGGAAAAACAACAAGCCGCGATGGCCAAAAGAGAACCCAGATTAAAGCCTTTTGAATTAGTACCTGCTATCGATTTCCGAGGTCCAGGACTTCACAAGTCTCAAACCTGTAAAACACAATCCCTCGCTTTGTTATCTACGGTCTTAACCGCGGAGCAAATTGCGGGTTTAACTCAGAACGGTAAGCACCCTACGTTGCCGCGATTTAGTGGCGCATTAGAGACTATTTACTTACACAGCACTGGCGAATTGTCCCAACATAAAAAAAAATCAGGAGAGACAGTTTATTATCGTGATTGGAAAACGCCTGGAGTTAAATTATATTGGACAATTCCTCCGCAAAATATTGATGCTTTATCACAAGATACAATGAATATGTGCCTTCGCCATAAAGATTATATAGATGAAATAAAGATTCTGGTAAGCAGGCTCCAACGGATGGAGCATGTGTGGCGCAATGCCCAATTAGCCGTCAAGCAAACGTTACGAGATAATTTAATTAATCAAATAATCACTTTTTATCAGAGTTTTTCGGTTCTTAATGCAAATGCTCACCAATCCAAACTAAATGGTTTTTGTGGTTATATGCTGTATCTCTGTTCTCTTCCCAGAAATCAGGAAGAACGTAATTTATTCATCTTATTAAAAGACATCACTGAGCTGTTTAATCAAATTTATATGGCAATAATCGATAGCCCCATTATTAAAGAGAGTAATGCTGAATATTATCTTCCAGAATACTTATGTCAATCACTAGATTTTAAAGACCGGCTTAAGATCTGCCGTATTTTGAATCGTAATTATTGTACTCCACCACCAATCTCAATTGATGAGTGGGATGAGTTTGTTGATCAACTTCCTCCTGACGCGGGAGTAGCCCTCATGTAGAGGGTACTTTCCCGCAAGCGCTCTATAGCCACCCTGGCTTTATGTTCAGCAAAGCATAGATTACGGACCAAGTAACACGTAATTAATTTGAAGAACCGAGCCGGTTAAACCGGCCCGGGTGTTTTCGGACTTAGAGCGACGGAAACGCGGTATTAAGCAGCCATTGCTTTTAATCGAGCCACAAGGCGGCTTTTAATGCGGGCAGCTTTATTTTTATGAATT
>JAUXYG010000173.1 GCA_030694525.1 Legionella sp.
GTTATCTATCTGTATTCAATGAAAATACTTGAACAACTTCACAGTTTACAATCCTATAAAATGAAACATACCGAATTATAGATATTAAAAGACCAATATAGTCCTTAAGTCGGTTGGCTGTTCCATTGCTCCCCAAACCCGGCCTACTAAGCCCATTTGAGCTAAGATTTTATTATTGGGGTGAAAATAAATCGATTTTAAAACAAAAAACGCCACTATTTAATGGGCCTCTGAATAACATCGGGTCAATACTCTCCTTTCAATCATTAGGTAATGGTCAATTCGCTGCTATTCTCAGCCGGCATATGTCCAGGGAATTTAGAGTAGTAATTTTTGCATGTACCTTAAACCAGAAAACTCATAAGATTGAAACACAGGTATGCCGTGTAATTACCCCTGCCGAACAACATTATGGAAACGATTTAACAGCCTCTGGTGAAATACTTGCATTGCCCAATGGCCATTTACTTACTTATCATCAACATCATGATGGTTTACAAATTTGGAATACAACAAATGGGGAATGTATTAAACAATGGTACTGGAACGATATAAAGCCTAAAGAACATTTTGAATCCTTTATAAAAATCACCCCATTTCCTGACCAAAAACACCTTTTAATCCATAAACATGCTTCTTTATATATTTTCAATATAAATCAGCTGGCCCTAAAAAAGATAACCCTAAAGAATATACATTCCCTCGGTAATCATCACATTTTACCTAATGGCAAGATCTTAGCTTTTCATCAGTGCAGTAATAATGACGCTAACCTTTTAAGTCTATCGCATTTTGATACGCCACAAACACGTATTTACAATCGAGCTTACCTTTTTGCTAAGGTATTAACGTTCCTTTATTTTGCTAAAGTGTTAAAATTGCCGGACGAATTAAGCTTGCATATCATACGTTATGCATTTACTCCCGAAGCCAAACATCAATTTATAATTAATTGCCCCGACATGGCAGACAGTTCAAGCAGTTCTCGCTGCTCCATTATGTAAATGAAGTGAGTTTTGGACTTTTACAACCCATATGCTTTAACTTTTAAAAATCATCATTAAGTCCAGGCAATTGCTTTTACATGCTCAAGTAACGTTGCCTTACAATTATTCACAATGTATAATATTTTTAATATTAAAATAATCAAATTAATGGCTACAAAATATGTTTTCTAAAAATGATTCCGCGAAACCTTCAAATATAACTCAATTATCAGAAGCCGGTTATATTGTTTACACTAATTACGTCAATCTTTCTAAAGATTATGTATTATTAATTGCCTGTAATGAAGGGCGAACTGAAACCACCATTAAATTATTTAAAATAAATAATTTAATGGATTGTATCAAGCAAGAGAAATTTCAAGGACGATATAGTTTTTCAGGATCAATGACTCCAAACACCTTCATGCTTTCAAAAGAAAATACTAATGAGTTTATCAAACTAAATTCAGAAAGTTTAAAAATAGAGGCTACTATTTTTTTGACCAATTTTGATAACATCTATGCCTTAAATGAAGAATATTTCTTTACCTTTAATAGTATCAAACCAGACCCAAGAAGACCGTTCGAGCTAAGATTCTATCAATGGGATGATAGGGGTCCGATTTTAAAGCAAGAAATGCCACTAATTCGCGGCCCTATAAATAACGCTGGCTCAATGTACTCTATACAAACCCTAGGTAATGGTCAATTCGCTGCTCATATCTCTTGGCCTAACTCTTTGAAATTCATAGTATTAATTTTTGCATGTTCTTTAAATCCGCAAACTCAAAATTTTGAAATCCAGATATGCCGAGTAATAACACCTTCCGACCAAAATCCTAATAATAATTTAATTGAGTCTGGGAAAGTCCTTGCATTGCCCAACGGGCACTTACTTACTTATCATGAACATCATGATGGCTTACACATTTGGAATACAACAAATGGGGAATGCATTAAAAAATGGTATTGGAGCGATTTAAAGCCGAAAGAAAATTTTGTATCCTTTATAAAAATCACTCCATTTCCTGACCAAAAACACCTTTTAATCCACAGAAAAGATTCTTTGTTTATCTTCAATATAAATCAGCTAACCTTAAAACCAATAACTCTAAAGAATATAAATTGCTTCGGTAATCATCATATTTTACCTAATGGCAAGCTCTTAGCTTTTCATGAATTTAATAACAATAATAACACGAACCTTTTAAGGCTTTCTCTTTTTGATACCCCACTAACCCGCGCTTATAATCGGGATTACCTAAATGCGAAGGTATTAACGTTCCTTTATTTTGCTAAAGTATTATATCTACCGGACGAATTGAGTTTGCATATAATAAGTTATGCATTTACTCCTGAAGCTAAACATCAATTTATAATTAATTGCCCCGACAACCTGGAAAATAATACAAGTAGTATTCGCTGTTCTATTATGTAAATGTACTGAGTTTTGGACTTTAAACCTTATACTTTAACTTCTGCTCCTATTTAAATGGTGAGTTAGTGTAAGTATGTGGTTAATGATAGATAGGAAGTTAATATCTTTTAATTGTTTTGGAAATTTAATCCCAAATGCTTAGCATTATGCTCGCTTAACTTTTTTAATTAGCGGCAAGTGTCTAAAACTAGGTGTATATACCAACAAATATAGTTGATATATTCAGCATGTGAGGTAATCCCACTTCCTTTTAATTAAGACACAAAAAAATTGGTATTTTTTAAACATGAACTAATACTCGCAATGAGCCTATGTATAATCCTTGTCTAAATGATTTTAAGAAACCAATAATCAAAATCACATTAAGCAGCTCTATTATCTCCTATAGCGACATGGCAATTAGGATTTGATATTAGCCAGCGCATATGCAATAAGAGCAACTGTAAAAGTATTATTTTAAATTGAATTAAAGGGCTCAATTTGTCACAATGGCATCTGTAAAAGGGGTTTGAATACTCAACTTTATTTAGGCTAACTTATTTTAAGGTTCCAGTGATAATTAAAAAAATTATATCCCATCTTAACCCTTTCGATCTTTCTTATACTGAAAAAGATGCTATCAGAGGTCATTCAGTAGATAGATATAATTATGCCATCCAGCTCATTAAAGAAAATACGGATGATTCACTGATTAAATCATATGCCTGGCTTGTTGTAGCATCGGAAGAAAAAGACAGAAAAAGCATGGCAACGCTCCTATTACATAAACTGAGCTTTGAATTGAAAAGTCGAGGGATCTTTCATTTAGCTGTTGAGAAAAGTAAGCGTTACCTAAACCTGTATTCACATCAAGCTCTGGCAACATCTAGAAGTAGCCAGACCAAATTAAATTATTTGGATAGGTTTTTTATAAGCATTGTACACTTTATGGTATACCAAATTGATTATATTGATCTAAAAATATTTCAAAATAAGGGCTCTGTTTCAACCTGGAAAAAGAGAGCGGTTGGTGCGTGGGTTCTATCAATAGGCGCTTTGACTCTTTGGTGTAATTATCCCAACGTTTTATGCTCTACCCTTCTCGTAGCCTCTATGATTTGTTCCATAATCTCTCTAGCCATCGCTGAAAAAAGAGAGGATAATTGACAGAAAGAGTGGTTTCATTATCTTGCAAAGATATATGTTACGTTATCATTTTGTCAAAAACTACACCTCGCACAAGAAGCCCATTAAATTTATCCATATGGGTAATAATTAATTTAAAAAAATTTATGCATAGAGTAATCTTAAGTAATGAATAGGGTTTCAGTTGATTTCAGGGGATGCTGGTAATGAATATAATGATAAAACCAATATTTATTTAACTCTGAATTTTTTTTATTCACCAAACAATTTATTCATCATTATTCTCAATAAATCTAAGCTTATATCTTTTATTATAGGGAGAATGGATATTTATTTACCAACTATTGAAATTTTAATAAAGATTTTATTAAATTTAAAGTGCGGTGTTCTCATTTTTTGATAGAATGCATCGCTTTATGGATTTAACAGATTCCTGTTGGCATTTTTTTTTCAAGTCTATGATTTAATAAAGGATATATTAATGAATTTCATGCTGGTTTTTATGGTACTTATTTTTTCAACTTTAGCTCAAGCCACAACAATAAAGGATCCAAATTTAATTTCTCTCCATAAAACTCATATCGTTGGGTTAAACTCTTCCGAATCACGCTACATTAGAGCCGACATAAGCCAAGATATTGATGGTGTTACTCGGATGACAGGCTACCAAGTATCCTGTATCGCTAACAATAAGAAACTTTTTGAGGCGTTTGCTTGGAACGATTCAGTAAAACACAGTTATTTTTATCATGTTACTTATTCTATATGTCCTAGTGCTGATGCTGGGAATTCAAAGCATAACCTCTGCGACCCCATTACCTCTATTGATATCAATGCAACGGTCAATGAGATAAATCAAGCGGACGTTGATTTACCTCGCTACCAACTAGACTTATCCCCGTTTACCGGCTCTCATTCATCGTGTAATGATTCGGATACGGCTGATATTTCCTATACTAAGCAGATAAAAGCAACTCGATAAATGCGGCAAACTCTTTTTATGGCATATATAATGAGCCATAAAAAGAGAGTAATTATAGCCTCGCGACAATACCTCGTCGTAATATAACGATTAATCGCATTTTAAGAGAACTAATGGAACATCAAACCTTTTGTCAAGAATTCGCAAAAAGACTTCATAGCGCAGTCACCCAGCATATTAAAACCACAGAGCCTTTTGTTAAAAATTCCGAAGCCGTTAAATGGCTTTCTGCCACTTGCTCCTGCTCCTTACAAATGGCTCGTCGTTATTGGGCAGGAACCGCCCTACCCGACTATACAACGATAATATTTTTGGCAGAGACATTAAACACCACCCCATCGTGGCTTTTATTTGGTTCCGATGCGCACGTTTCAAATGCGCTGGAAATGAACAAGGAAGTTCTTTTGTTTTGTTTTAAACACATTGTACCGCAAATGGCTCAGAGAGATAATCTGGACGCTGAAGTATCGCAACTAAGTAATGCGATAGAAGAGCTCACCAAATTAAACCTGACCTCAGCTCAGATGATGCAATCACTCACCATTATATTTCGGATTAAAGACCCTAAACTCAATAACATGTAATGCAGCACTTCGGTAAGATAATGCAGTTATTTATTATTGAACACCAAAGCGCTGCCTATACTCAGCAATAAATATATCAGTTTCATCAAGCTCCTTATCGAGTGCCTTGCTCGCACTATCTGAAAAAGCCGCCCTCTCTTTCTCAATGGGGGTACTTAATTGGATAACATGAAGATGTAATTGCTCAAGTACTGTAGAAAAAGTACGCTCGCTCTGCTTTAAATTACCAACCACATCGGTTAATTGTTGGGATGATTGTCCTAATTGATTTATTTTATCAGTCGTAACTATGAGCGCCTCATCATGGGCTACAAGATGTGTTGCTATTGTTTTGAGTGCATCAGTAGCTTTACGTTCGTGCTCCATTAAAACAACCGCTTTATCCTCCAATCCGGTAAAGCACTTATTCATTTGTTCAAACTGCTCGTGCATCGCAGTCGTTTGCGCGGCAAGCACGTAAGCCTGCTCGGTTAATCCTTTGGTTTGCTCTTGAAGTGCTACCGATGCATTGGAAGTACTGGTCACGGCGTTATCTAGTAGGTTTTTACTCGCCTCTAATTGCTTCGTTAACGCGATAGATTGTTCCGCAAATTTATAGGCATGGCTCCATCGATGCTGCTCCTGTGCCGCACAAACCAGGTTAATGGTGAGATAGCTTATCGCGGCAATTGCGACACCCAATAACGGGACGCCTAGCGCTAATCCCACGATAAATCCCATACTTAAAAAAGCAAAGCCTATGAATCGGCGCGCCCAAGGCTCTTCAACCCAGGCCGAGGTGAGGCTATCAAAGGCGCTTTTATCAGCCAGAGCGCGCTTCATAAGCTCCCCACTTTCTGTTTCAGGAAGGGTTCTCTTGGAGGGGAACACTAAAAAGTATAACGTATTTAGTGCATGACGGATGCGTGCAAATAATGAGTAACCTGAGGTATTTTCTTGATGACGACTCATAACAAAATCCTTGTAATAAAATTTAAAGTGAAGGGGCTTGTGTGTTCGTATTGCTTGATTTGGTGTCGCCTAAAGGATGCTGTAGCACCTGTTTAAAAAATCGGTTTTGTTCCGTAAGCCGTTTAACTTGTGGCACTAACTGATTAATCTGCACATCCTGTTCGTTTATCCTGACCTTCTGCTTTTCACTTATATCAGATAATGTAATCAAATGCTTATTAAGAGTACTGATGCTCTTTTCTTTTGACATCAATGTTTGGTTTAGAGTGCTCACATCTTCTTGTAAATGCACTATGATTTGGTTTTTTTCTTCCAGTTGTGCTTGAAACTCTTGGGCATGCATCTTACTTTCTACTGTATGGTGGGCTATATGTTCGCCCAATTCATTTATTTGATTTAAGCGTTCCGGTAGGTTCGTATTTGATTGGATAACGTGTTCTTCAACGGATTTAAATAGTTCGGTTTTGCTTTTTAATTCATGCGTCAGCGTGCTCACCGCTTGTGTTGCATGTTCTGTAGCACAAATCACCTCTGTATAGGCGTGAAACACCTCATGAAGCGTCTCGTCTACTTCTTTTATGGATTTCTCAACCGTAGTGATTCGATTAATGAGCATCCCTTCTTGCATCTCGAAGGATATTTCTTCCTCAGTGGGTTT
>JAUXYG010000174.1 GCA_030694525.1 Legionella sp.
GTTATCTATCTGTATTCAATGAAAATACTTGAACAACTTCACAGTTTACAATCCTATAAAATGAAACATACCGAATTATAGATATTAAAAGACCAATATAGTCCTTAAGTCGGTTGGCTGTTCCATTGCTCCCCAAACCCGAACAGGAACAGACTTATATCTTTTTGTTTCAAGAACTATCGATATCCTTATAATAAATAATTGTAACGCCCCAGGTAGGTCATCTAAGCATTTGCTGCTATTCTTTGACTTTAAATGGATGTTTGTTTTTGCAGCAAAGCACTCAAAATTTCAGCCGTATAATCAAGTTGGTCGTCCGTGTGCAGACAATTGATAAATAATCTAATTCTGGCAGCATCATGTTCCACTGCAGGAAAAACAATGGGTAACGCATAAATTCCATACTCTTTTAATTGAAGACTCAAACCTAACGTTTCTTGACTATTACCTATAATAACAGGAATTATTGGAGTATTTTTTGATGTTCCTGTATAAATTCCCAAATCATTTAAATTCGCAAGAAGACGTGCAGATTGCTGCTGAAGTGTTTGCGGCCTTATCGGCTCCTCATTTAATAAGCGAATACTCTCCAGGGCCGCTGCGACATTTGCGGGTGAAATTCCCGCTGAATACACAAATCCGCCACAAGTAAATTTCAGATAATCAATGAACTCACGAGATCCTGCAACATAACCGCCACAACTGGCAAACGCTTTACTTAGGGTCCCCATCCAAATATCTATATCCTGAGGAGATAAGTTAAAATACTCCCTGATTCCCTTTCCGGTCTTCCCTATAACGCCCATTGAATGAGCTTCATCTACCATTATATGTGAAAAATATTTGTTTTTTAAATCAATAAATTGAGGAACATCAGCGATGTCTCCATCCATACTGTAAACGCCCTCTATTAATATGAGTGCCCGTCGATAATGATGCCGATGCTCTTGCATCAGCTTTTCTAATGCCTGAACATTATTATGGGGAAAAGAAATACGCTTTGCTTTAGCAAAAATTGCCCCTTGTAAACAACTATTATGAATTAATGAATCATGAAAAATAACATCTTCGTGATTGTATAAATGAGAAATAACAGATACATTGGTTGCATGACCTGCACTAAAAACCAAAGCGCTCTCAACACCTATAAGAGCGGCAAGCTCTTCTTCAAGCTTGATAGTGATTGATTTTTGCCCAGAAACTACACGGCTCGCTGAGACGGATGTACCATACTTGGCAATAGCTTTTTGCGTCGCTGTTATGACTCTTTTGTCCCCTGAATAACCTAAATAATTGTAGTTAGCATAATTAATATATGATTTGTGATCGATCTGAATGAGATTATCAGCTATTCCTTCCACAATATTAAAAAACAGTTGTTCTGCACCAACTGCTTCAATAGCCTGTCGTGATTTTTTAAAGAGAACATATTCAGGCAAGTTGTTTCTGTCGAGGAATTTTTTTTGCTCCTCTTCTGAATAGGATTTAACCGAGGGTGTCGTGTTTCTCTGAGGATTCAAAACAAAGTCATGCTCAAGGGTGTCGATAAATGCATTTATGGTTTTTGACTCGATTAAAATGGATAAATTAATGTTATGGTGACCAGGAGTAATATATTGGTTCAGTTTGGCAACGAGATCACCTGCTGAAAGTGAATCATAGCCCAACTCGGAAAAAGTATATTCTGGTTTGAAATTACGATTTTGATGCGGTGCATTTTCTTTGATTAATTCGATAATAAATTGACGAACTCCATTATCTAGAGTGGTTGGCGGAAGACGTTCAGAACCAGTATTAAGTTCAGTATTATTTCTAGTCCAGACAAAATAGGGATGTAAATCATTGTCTAAATAAACTGCCTTCATCAACTGGCGCCGAACTTTTCCACTGCTGGTTTTTTTTAGAGTTTTGGCCTGTACCAGAAGAATGGTATCAGGAACCAAATTTAACTGAAGCTGAAGCATCTCGAGAATATTTGCAGTAATTTGTTGATATACTTCTGCCGTTTTTTTTGCGCGAAGTTCCACAATGACAATTAAACTCTCTTCTCCTTCACGATCAATTGAGAACGAGTTAATGCATCCTGCCCGAACGGCTGGATGAGACTGTTCTATGCAATGCTCGATGTCCTGTGGATAATAATTTTTTCCCCTTAGAATAATTAAATCTTTCATTCTCCCCGTCACATAAAGCTGCTCTTCACTAATAAATCCTAAATCTCCAGTTCTTAAATAAGGGCCTTCGCCTTTGTCACTACATACTTGAAAAATTTCAGGGATTAAATCCTCTTTACCCCAATAACCAGGATTAACGCTCGAGCTTGAAACCCAAATCTCCCCTATTCCCTCATCAATAAGCTCCCGTGTTTCCGGGTTAGCGATGCGAATTTGATGATTGCTTATATTTTTATCTATATCCCCGCTCCCGATTAAAATAAAACTGTCTTTATGCCCTTCATCAATCCATTTTAATTGATTATTTTGTAACGCAAATTTATCAAGGGATTTATATTGAAGTACTGGAGATACACTTTTGGTCGTAACAAATAGAGTGGCCTCGGCCAATCCATAACTTGGATAAAACGCAGAATAGTTAAAGCCACATTCCTTAAAACAATTATAAAAATGATTTAAGGTACTGGCTCGAATAGGCTCTGCAGAATTGACCGCCACCCTCCATGAAGAAAGATCCAGTTTCTTTTTCTGTTGCTTGCTTATCTTCCTGGAACATAACTCATATGCAAAATTAGGGGCGGCAGAAATAGTGCATTTATAATCACTGATAGCCTGTAACCAACTGATTGGATGAGTCAGGAAATTTAAAGGCGAACTGATTATGGTTTTCAAACCCACATGAATTGGACAAAGAATGCACCCAATTAATCCCATATCATGATATTGAGGCAACCAGGAATAAAGAATATCTTCTGGTTTAATCTTGAGGCAGTATTTGAAAGAATCAATATTGTGGATGAGTGCTCCATGAGTCACTACCACCCCCTTAGGATTACCGGTGGAACCCGACGTATATTGTAAAAATATAGGATCTTTAAGATTAATCTCAGGTATAGAAATGAAGTCTTCCTTCCTAGCGATCATCTCATCGGATAAAAGCCAGTCAATTTTGAACAGATTCGAGTCAAAAAGCGTTTTAGTAAAATTAAATTTATCAGTAACAAATTTATTAACCAATTTATTTATAAATGGGTATTTATTAACTTTATTTAATAATTGTAACGATCTTACATGATGGTAAGTTGATTTGTCTGTTAAACATACAATTGGCTTGGCATCTTCAAATATCATCTCCAGCTTTTTGCCGGCTTCATATGAAACAGGTGGCATTACCGGAATTGCAATTTTCCCTGCATAAACACAAGCAATAAATGCAATGATAAACTCTAAGCCTGGGGGATAAATTAATATCACCCGATCTTGCGGTTGACCCAGCTTGATAAGTTGTGCCCCCACCTGTCGTGCACGCTTATCCAGTTCCCTGTAAGAGAGTGTCTTTTTATTCTTATTTTCATCCAGATACGTAAAAAGTTCCAAATCAGGTTCGTTTTTTACGAAATATTCAAGAGACAATAATATATTATTCATACAACACCCTATTAAGAGCCCTAACCATTTTTGTTACAATTATTAATTATCCTATCCCAATAAAAATTAATATAAGGAAACAGGAAACTGTGGGTCCACCTTAAACAACTCGTAGAAAATCCTGGAGTAATATGGAACTGCCCTTTATCCACTTTATTTAAAATTAACTGCGCAACTTCTTCAGGTTCCCAAATAGTACCTCCCCCCGTGATTTTTTTTGTCTCAATAGGCTTGGTCAAATTTTCTTTTGATAATTGAGGAGTATTTGTGTCAGGAGGATAAACAAGCGATAAGTGGATACCATATCTTAATAATTCAGTTCTTAATGATTCAGCTAAACCACGAACTGCAAATTTGGATGGGCAGTAAGCGCTGTAACCAAAAACACCGATTAAACCCGCTGCAGAGCTAATGTAAACCAAGGAACCCTTTTTCGCTTTTTTCATAAAAGGGACGACCACGTTCGTTGCATTAAGCGTTCCAAAATAATTGATATCCATAGCTTTATGATGCGATTCAAGACTTAATTCCTCAAAATATCCTGGTTCTGATATTCCTGCAGAGGTAATTAACATGGATGGAATACCACTAATCTCAATTATTTCGTTTATTGCAGTTTTAATTTGGTCAAAATCACTCACATCAGCGGATATTCCAATAATATTTTGTCGAGGGTCGGTTTTAAGCCCGGTTAATAAATCAACCGCTTTCATTAATTGCTGAGCATCACGAGAAATCAATGAGACATGTTGGGATTTATGGACCAGTTTTTTAGCTAAAGCCAAACCTATTCCGCTAGAGCCCCCGGTAATAATAGTGTGTTTTGTAATAGCATCCATTAATTACTACCCTCAAAAAGTTCCTGAAGATACTTGTTTAAAAAAATTCCTTTAGGATCTAACTCTTTCCTTATGGTCATAAACTTATCCCAGCAGGGATACCTTTTTTTAAGCTGGTGGTGCGATAGCCAATGTAATTTTCCCCAATGCGGACGACCACTAAACTGTAAAAAAATCTGTTCAGCCTTGCGGAAAAACTCCTGATACTCATCACGAGTATAGGCATGAACCGCTATCCATACTGTTTCACAGTCAAAACCTGGGCTAAGATAAATATCATCAGCAGCTGCACAACGAACTTCAATGGGAAAAGAAACATGACCTTGATGCTCATTGAGCATTTTTTTAATTTCGCCTAACGCTGCGAGTGCTTGTGTCAAGGGCAATGCATATTCAATTTCCCTGTGATTGACATAACGGGGTGTTGCATAATAATGAATGCTTTCGATCGTTTGATTTAAATTGGTATTCATTTTCTGCAAAAACCAATTCGCATTTTTTCGGTACACATTGGGTAAATATCTGGAGCCTTCACATAAAAGCCAAAGCATTCCATTTTCTAAAAAATAATCGTTAAAATTCTTCTTTAAAAGGTTGGTAGTACTGGGCAAATCCGTAATATTTCCCTTTTTTTCGAATACAAAATCAGTATATGGAAACCAGAAAAACTCATAATTCCGATTAGTGCAAAAAGAATGATGTAACTGATTAAGTGCCTCATTAAAGTCAACCAGAGTTCGTTCCTGATGTAAGCAGTATTTTGGTAAAATCCTGATTTTCATCCGCGTGATGACGCCTAAAACACCTAATGATACTTGAGCTGCTTTAAACACTTCTTTGTTTTGGGATTCCGAACACTCTAAAATAGTGCCATCGGGGGTAACCAGTTCTAACCAGGTGATTTGATTTGATGCTGTAGCAAAAGAGAGTCCGGTTCCATGCGAACCAGTAGAGATGAGTCCAGCAAGGGTTTGTTGATTAATATCCCCCATATTATACAGAGAAAAGCCTTTGGAAAATAATATCTTCTCTAGTTGATCTAATTTTGTTCCAGCCCGAACTAAAGCAGTGAGTTCACTGGAATTAATTTCCTCAACTCCGGTAAAATGTTGCAATGATAAAGTGGTTTCATCACAGCTCACTAGAGGCGTATAAGAATATCCTGACCCAATCGGCCTTATTTTCTGATGATAGCGATTTGCTGTATTGACTATTGCAACAACAGCTTCAGTACTCTTGGGTTTTTCAATATTTTCAGGAATAAATGAAAAGGTTTTACCCCAGTTCCTTATTGCATTATAGCGACTCACGGGATTGAATCTCCTCTTGCCGTTTCACCATTGAAACCAGTTCACGACCAAATTTATAGCAGTCACCTGGCCAACGGCCAGAGAGGTAATTCCCATCAATAACCACAAATTGTTGACTATAAAAATGAGTGGTGTATTGCATAGGGAAATAATTCCATTTTCCTATATGAAATTGCTTCGGTGATAGAAGTAATTGTTCAATTTCTTTCTGGGCTGATATGGGGTATATGCGAAAATAGTTTTTATACCACGGGTAGGTTATTCTCCAGGACAGTTGTTCCATCCAGGCAGTAATGGCGGTAGTATTTTTATTATATAAAACCGATTCCCCAGTTTCCGGATTAATGCTGCGAGCTACCGTTAATACGCCGGTACAAAGGGCTCCTACAACCTTATTCGATTTAAAACACTCAACTATTTTTTTGTGTATAATCGAAGATTCCAACATGGATTTGATACCCTCCCCATGACCACCAGGGAAAACTACGGCTGAAATGGCACTTGTATCGATTTGTTCATAAGCAAGAGGATTTAAAAACTCATTGGTCTGAATCATTTTTTGATGAAGATCAATCACGGATTTTCTAGTCATTAATAATGGGGATAACAGACCAAGGCCTTGTTTTAACATCCTGTCATCTGCTTTTGCGGGGTAGCCATCAGGAGTCGCAAAATGTACCGTTATGTTTGCATGCTTCAAGTAGAGCCATGGAATGGTAGCCTCTGTTGGATCAAAACCATACTCGGGTAAACTAATTACAACTGTCATTATGACACTACATAAAAGTCAGCATACTTCATTATAGTATAAAAAATGAACAATTTTATCTCGACAACAACCACATCACTAGCAAATTAATTTAATTGGTCATAAGAATTGACAACAACTTTATTTCTTCCTGAATTTTTAGCCTGATAAAGCGCATCATCCGCTTTTTTAATTAATAAATCTTTATCCAATTCATAATCAAATAAAGCGATACCGATAGAAACTGTACATCCTACTTTTTCACCATTAACCATAATGGAATTTTTTTCTACCGAATCACGTATTTTTTCCGCTTTTATCTGAACTTTTTCCAACGTAAGCTCACGTATGTACAGAATAAACTCCTCCCCTCCCCAACGGGCAACCACGTCGCTTTCTCTTATTTCATGTTTTAATATTTGGGCCAATTGAATTAATACCTTATCCCCTATCATGTGACCATAGGTATCATTAATGGCTTTGAAATGATCAATGTCCAGTAATAAAATTCCAAAAATTGTAGGATAACGTTTGGCTTTAATCATCTCTTTATCAAGGTAGGCCTCGAAGAATCGGCGATTGTACAGCCCCGTCAGACTGTCTTGAATGGATTGGGCTTTTAAAGATTCTTTTAACTGAATATTATGAATGTTGAGCGAAATTTTTTCAGCCACCATCTGAATTAAAGTCAATTTCATTTTATCATTAAAGTAGGCTTCCTCAGCCTCAAGATACATAAGTCCTAACAGATCTTTTTGAACGACTAGGGGAAAACAACCATAACTACTTGGCTTTTCGATACTTTCTTCAACATGTTTACAAGTGGTAGATTCTGGTGATGTAGGTTTTATATGAAATTGGTTTCGTAATAAAGCAAAACAATTATTTATATCTATTTCATCTTGAATAATAATAGGGGATTTCCAGGATAATACCCGCTCTACTTTCTCGTTGTAATGACTTGAAATAAGGTAGATTATCCCTGCTGTATCCGGTAACAATTTTTCAATGAAGCGATTAATAACATCCATTATCTGAGTCAAAATTTGACTACTTTGCAATTGGGTAGAGAAATTTCTTAATAATTGCAACTCTTTATTTTGGGTTTCCAGGCTATTAACGGTTTTTTCTAACTCTTGGCGATACGCTAATAATTTTTGTTCCACCTGAACCCGCTCATAAACATTGGTAGCTATATGACTTGCTCCTATCTGTTTCCCATTTGCATCAAAAATTGGGTTATAATGAATTTCAAAATACAAGCCCTTATCATATTTATCGGTAAATGACTCAGTTACGGTGAAACTTTTACCTTCCAAAGCTTTAGCCCATAAATTTTGCGCTTTTTCTCTGTTCTCAGGATCCATTTTATTAAATAAGACCTTAAAATCCATGCCTGGTTTTAAATTTACATGAAACAAACGGTTAATTTCATTCTCATACATTGAATTAAAAACAATAAATTTATAATCCAAATCAATTGCTGCTATATAATCTGAAGAACCCTCAATAATACCTTGTAACCGCTCGTTGGCATCGCGAGCTTCTCTTTGTAGCGTGTGTATAGAAATCAATGTCTGCGTCAGAATACCCGATAGCAAAGAGAGAAACATTCCCACCAGAAGAGTAGCCCAAGGAAGAATAGGTGACATTATTTCATTAAATAAATCAGGAGCCGGTTCAATACTAATTTGCCAGGTCTGACCGTATAAACTAATTGATGTACTTTTTTCCCACACCTTGTATTTAGGCTGATTTAAGGAGTTTGAGTGTAAAACTTGTCCCTCATCTGTAATGGTTAATTTAAATCCAGCCAAATCCATTTCTCGAATCAGATTATCCAGGAGCAGTCGCGTGTTCATTACACCAACCATTAACCCTAAAAATTTATTGTCTTTTATAAGAGGGCTAAATAACAAAATTCCTTTTCCCCCTTGAAATAAATCCAGTTGATTGCTTAATTGAAGCCCGTTTTTATTTATTGCCAGCTCAATTTGTTCCCGACGGTGACTCTCCTGTGACATATTAAATCCCCTGATTTTTTCGTTTCCAGTCTCAGGGGTAATCCAGCGTACAATGTAATTTTGATCAACCCACTCTATGGCAATATAACCCGGTTGGTCCAGGATATATTGCTTCATATCTGCTTTCCAAATTTTTTCAGGAGTGCCGCCCTCTTGACTGAGCCACCGATAAGAAATCCGTGAAAAAGCGCGAAATCGTTCTTCAAGATATATGTTTAGTAAGGAGGAAACACTCTCCACTTTTGCTACGAGCAAATTATTTAAATGGGTTTCCTGATTTTTCTTAATGGATTGCCAGCCCAAAAAAGTTATATTTAAAAGAGTGAAACAGATTAAAAGTGGAACAAATGAAACAAGGACATTTTTATTTTTAGTATAAAGATAGAAAATTAAACCCACACTGAGAAAAATAAAAGCTGTCGCACTGTAAAGAGTCATTTGAATCCATTGGCCCACACCATAATGAGTTGTAAAATTGGAAAAAAAGCCTATGAGCGCTAAGATACTTAAACTTAATAGAAACAAATTGGCAATAGCATGAAGGGTTAACCACTTTCCTGGTTGCTGCCAATTTAATATTAAGACGGATAATGAAAAAATAATAAAACCTATTGTCGTATTGGGTGCCATTCTTCCTGGAATTTGATTCAAGGAAACAATGTAAGTCTTGATAAAAAATTCATCAATTCCGATATTTATTTCGAATATATATTGCGTCAACGTTAGCGTAGCTATAAATAAAATTACCAGACTAAATACAGAGCTTAAAATTCTTAACTTTCTATTTAGGGTGAAGAGCCCTAAACCTGCCATAATAAAACATAACGCCGTGTTAAACTGCATGGGAGCAAAATCAGAATACAAATAGATCATGGATTGAATTTTAAAAGACCAGCCGAAAACAATTATCAAACCACATAAGGCGCAGAAAATACCTAAAACATCTGGGATAAAGGTGTACCATTTAATAGGCTTCATAGGTTCTTCCATTATCACAGAAACAGGTTTTAAAAGAATAAATCCCTTTAGTTTTCACCAGGAAAATAATGAATTAAGTATAGTATAAATTAAGCGCTTTCAGCGTGGAGCATCATATCGCCACTCCACTCTTTCTTTAGAAAAAACGATTTGCCAAAGCTGAACTTCTCGGGCTTTGAATCCTCCTGCACACCACAATAAATAGTAATTCCACATGCGAAAAAACCGTTCATCATACTTATTTTTTAATTCGTTCCAGTGTTCATTAAAATTTTTATGCCAGGCAAGCAATGTTTTATTGTAATCTAACCCAAAATTTTGCCAATCTTCCATTACAAATAATTTTTCCGAAGCCTTACCAATCTGAGCTATTGAAGGGATCATTCCATTGGGAAATATATATTTTGACAACCACTGACTGGCGTGAGTAGTGCTAACATTTCCACCAATGGTATGAAGAAGAAATAGTCCGTTATTAATCAGACAGCGATGGACTACCTCCATATACGTTCTATAATTCAGGTGTCCGACATGCTCGAACATTCCTAAGGAGACGATTCTATCAAATTGTCCCTCTACATCACGATAATCCTGAAAACGTATCTCGACTGGTAGATTCTTGCATCGCTCTTGTGCAAATTTAGATTGTTCTTCCGATATGGTGATACCCACCACACTTACTTTATATTGCTCTGCTGCATATTGGGCTAAAGCACCCCAGCCACATCCAATATCCAGCAAACGCATTCCTGGTTCTAATTTAAGTTTTTTACAACATAGCTCCAGTTTTGCGAGTTGTGCATCATCAAGGTTATCTGAGTCTTTCCAATAAGCACAGGTATAATTCATTCGTTTATCAAGCATTTTTTTGTATAAATCATTTCCTAAATCATAATGGTGTATCCCTACCTGGCGCGAACGTTTTTTGGTTTGCATATTGAAAAACCGGGTATAAAATATTCGTAAAGCAAACCAAAAATTGTTGCTTATTTTATCCTCAACATTGGCTTTCGCCAATTTTTCAATAAACAAATCCAAGCGATCGCAATCCCACCAGCCCTCCATATACGACTCGGCAAGACCCAACTCAGCATCACGTATGATTCGATCATAAAAATTCCGGTTATGAATTTGAATATCCCAAGGTTCATTTCCATTAACTTCAATATCTGCAAGCACTAATAAATCAGTAACAAGCTGTTCTGACATTTTGGGTTTTGACAGCATCCTTTCGTCCTTATATGTAAATTACATAGTCAATCCGGAAATTTTTTGCATTTAAAAATCAAACACTTATAAACTATATAATAGATCAAATTTAAAGTATTGCTATAGGTCTGGCTATTAAATCTCTGGTATCGACAA
>JAUXYG010000175.1 GCA_030694525.1 Legionella sp.
AAAACCATTTTGTTATTAGATATGTTCCCAGTTTTTAATTCGAACCTATCAAACATTAGTTTATTTAAAGATGATAAATCAATTCATCTAATGCGGCGCTTATTACACTCGATGGTTGATACACTTAATTATAATAAAATTCATTCTGTACCTATAATAATAAATCGCACTCCCTCTAGCATACTCTACCACGCTTATGAGGCATGCTTAAAAAATTGGTATCTTGAAGAATATAACCCTGAACTTGAGCAGGAATTTCGTTTGGATCTGATGGATGAATTGTTATTAGAGAATGGGTGGACATTTTTAGATGTCGAACCCTTAATTAATTCACCGTGGATAATGATGAACCGTGATGACCAGGGCTGGATGAAACTATCACGCTCCTTACCATTTGCGGAAAATGATAGCACTCCAAAGTATACTGCAATCAACGGAGTTGAGATTAACCAACAATCTGGGGACATTCAGTTTTTCTTGACCCCTTGGACACCAAATAGACCACCTTCGGATATGCTATTTTCTTTATTTGATTTACAACAATTATTAGAAAATGAAACTGAAGGGGCTATTTTTAGTTTAGATCCCATTGACCCAGATAAGCCTTACCATCCTTTTAATAAAATGCGCTTCGCACCATCTAACCTATGCGATAGTGAACTATTAAATACGATGTTAATCACAGATTATATGTTGAAATTTCTAACAACTAATCAAGAAGTGCAGGGACAATATCCTTTTCAACAGCGCCCTGTATCAACCATGATCAAGCATTTACCCCAGTATTTGCAGCAGATTATTTATGATTATCATAAAACTTCAGGCGCAGGAGCTTTGCATCGGTTTTGGATAGAAGCGGAGAAAGTCGATTTAGGACTATCTAATGAAAATCATGAGAATCCTATAAAAATAGAACTTGGTCAATTAAGAATGGTGGTAAAAAAACATCGAATGAAGTTTGATATGAATGGCGAACTTCAAGACGAAGGTAATGAAGATGAAGGTTGGCCTATTTATGTATTAACGCAAAACCAAATGCAGGAACTAGAAACTGGAGCCCGAACAATTAAAGGGCATGCGATGATTTTTATTCATGCACAATTTAAATTATTCTACTGGGAACATAACAAAATAGTAAATATGCATGTTCCAAAGGATTATCGTGAGACGCTGATTAGATTATTTAAACAGCCAAGGAATGAGCACGGCCAAATTTTGTCTTCGAACGATAATGTGCGTCTACTTTATCGCGCAACTAAGGATATGGCAAAACAATCAGGATTATCACATCGTTATTCTCCTGAATTTATTTTTGCCCATGAATTTACAATTCATTATGATGAATTTGCCCAATACTTACCTGAGTTTGGTCGTTTAAAGGAACTGAGTAAAATTACAGTGTTAGTGCGAACTCTCAGTAGGATACGCGCTCAAAATAAGGATTCTTTGGATGCATTAAATGCGCTAATCAAAAAGTCAGTAAATCCTCCACTAACCGACTCCTATATTTTCTACCAAAAAAAGTTTGAATCATTAAAGCAGAATCTCATATCACATCTTCAAAAAATTAAAAAAGAAAACTCTTTTTCAGTTTTTAAGACTAACTTCCGTAAGAGTTTAGAATCCATTAAACAACAAATTGGAACATTAGTATACACTGCTCAATCCAGTGAAGTACAACAAACATGTCAGCAATGGCACGATAAAATTCGAGTTGAAAATGGGTATACTTCGACACTCATCTGGCAAGAGATCATTGAACCCAAACGCAATTCCATTGCTCAGGAATTGAGTGTCTCCAAAAGAAAAAGTGCTTACGATCAGGTTTATAAGATATTCCAGCAAAGTCTCTCTCATCTTCCTGATTTTAGAACAACCCAATTAATTAATGATTTTTTAAACGGCGCCATAGGACCATTAACGGAAGAATTGGCGCAAGTTGAGTTCAATAAAGTCATAGAGCATCTAAAAAAGCAGTTTATTGGTTCTACAGCTCATGAGATCCACATTGCATTGAACGATTATGACGACATGCGTTTAGAGATTATTGTGAATGACGAAGTTTATAGACAAATGAGAGAGGTGATGGTTCCTCTGGAAAGAAAGGAGGATGGCTTTAAACGTATTCAATTTGGGGTAAATCCAAAATCGGTTGATATTGAGGATGAATGTTTTTGGGTACCAGCCACTGCTCATCATGAGGTAAAAAAAGATGAGGTTTCTGGCCATGTGCGCCATTCCTTCTTTGTATATGGAGGAGTTAGTGTTCAGCCTCAAGTTAATACCAAGCCTTCTTCGGGAGGACCTTTAGGAGGCAGTGCAGTTGGAGGAACCTTTAATCGTACGAATATAACTCGTGGTTTCCAAAGCCATCATATTATTAGTCCAACGAATGAAGCAACTAAAAATCATGAGCTACTGAATAGGGCTGGATTCAATAATAAAAAAGATATGAACTCGCGAGTAAATAGAATATATTTACCTGATGGGAATAAAACACAGCATCCTAATCGCTCTCTACATAATGGCAGACATACACAATACGCAATGAATGGTGTGGCTCGCGAAATGACTAATATAGCTAATTTAGGCAAAGCTCAAAATTGGACTCAAAACCAATATCGCACCGCTTTACGGAGTGTGATTACTGATATGAGACAAGGTCTTAAAAATGGAACAACAAATTTATATGCAAAACCACAACACACTAGCTGAGGAACAAAAATGCTTTATTTCTGGGAAATGCCTAAAAATTGCACTAATAATTTAATTGCTGTATATGAAAGAGATTTATCACCGGATCGATTTTTATTTTTGGATGGCGTCACTGTTGAAAAAGAAAAAATAGATAAAAAAGCTATTTTTAAACATTCGATGAGTAAGGATAAA
>JAUXYG010000178.1 GCA_030694525.1 Legionella sp.
AGCTTTATTTTTATGAATTAAACCCTTACCAGCAGCTTTATCAATAACAGGTTGTGCTTTAACGAATGCAGCTTGAGCCGCTTCCTGGTTACCAGCTTCAACTGCTTTGAGCACATTTTTGATATAGGTGCGAAACATAGACCGTGCACTGGCGTTATGTTGGCGCAGTTTTACGTTTTGACGGGCACGTTTGATCGCTGATTTAATATTGGCCACTTAGAAATCTCCACTCATTCATAGATACAAAAGATGGTGATCATGCACAATGAGCCAGAATTTGTCAATATAGTCCTTGATGTAACTTTAATAATTTAGGTATATCATAGGCATTATTTTAATATTTTTCGTAATAAGTATGGCCACGACTGAAATTATGGTACCCAAACGACAGAGTTTACTACGTTCAACCACCCTTGTATCAATGATGACCTTTATTTCCCGGATGGCAGGATTTGTCCGGGATATGGTGCTTGCCAATTTTTTTGGAGCAGAAGCGGGGATGGATGCATTTTTTGTAGCCTTTAGAATTCCTAACTTTATGCGTCGCCTTTTCGCCGAAGGGGCATTTGCCCAGGCTTTTGTTCCTGTGCTTGCAGAATATCAAAAGACTCGCTCGCCAGATGAAGTTCGGGTCTTTATTGCGCGCATATCAGGTTATTTAAGCTCTATATTAAGTTTAGTGACGGTGATTGGTATTGTGGCGGCTCCGGTTATTATTTTTCTATTTGCTCCTGGTTTTGCTCATGATGGTGCCCGAGCTGAATTGGCAACTGTGATGCTGCGCATTACTTTTCCATTTTTAATGCTGGTATCGTTAACGGCCATGGCAGGAGCTATTTTAAACACTTATGGCTATTTTGGAGTTCCAGCGTTTACTCCAGTAATCCTGAACATTTCCATGATTTTAGCTGCCATTTATTTATGCCCTCATTTACCCCAGCCGGTTACAGGTCTGGCCTGGGGGGTACTCATCGCCGGGCTTGCACAATTGTTATTTCAATTTCCCTTTCTCTATCAGCGCAATTTATTAATCCGCCCTCGTGTGGTGCGCGATGATCCTGGAGTTAATAAAGTTCTGAGATTGATGATTCCTGCTTTATTTGGTGTATCTATTGCTCAATTAAATTTAATGATAGACAGTATTTTTGCTTCATTTTTACAAGTTGGCAGTGTTTCCTGGTTGTATTATACCGATAGACTGACTGATTTTCCTTTAGGAGTGTTTGGGGTGGCTATTGCGACAGTCATCTTACCTCACCTGTCACGAAAACATGCTGAAAAAAGCGGGGAACATTTTTCTCGCGCTCTGGATTGGGGGTTACGATCGATTCTCCTTATTGGTATTCCTGCTGGTCTCGGTTTGTGTTTGTTTGCTATGCCCCTGATTGCCAGTTGTTTTGCTTATGGTAAATTCAATGTAACTGATTTAGTTCAGACTCAAAAAAGCTTGATAATGTTGGCCTCAGGAGTTCCCGCTTTTATGATGATAAAAGTCCTGGCCTCTGGATTTTATGCGCAACAGGATATCAGTACCCCAGTAAAAGTGGGGGCTTTGTCCATGGTAGTAAATACCATACTGTGCTTCGTATTTATTTCCCATTTTGCTCATGCAGGATTAACTCTGGCCTCTGCTCTTGCGGGTTACGTAAATTGTGGTCTTTTGTTATACTTGCTGATCAAAAGAAATGTATTTCATCCTAGCCCAGGATGGTTTAAGTACCTTCTTCAATTATTAATCGCAAATAGCACCATCAGTATTTATTTATATTTTATGAGTGGCTCGATTGATTATTGGTTAAGTTTTCCACCCCTTATGCGCCTGGGATTGCTTTTAGGACATGTTTTAGCAGTCGTAATGATCTATTTGTTGGTGCTCAGGTTAACAGGATTAAGACCGCACCATTTTCGTGGTCAGATGAAGGAATAAAATAATGCATGGTGATTTATTTTTAGTAACACATTGTGATCGAGCAATTCCCTTATATTTAATTTCTCAAACTCAATGGGAAGAAAATAAGGACGCATTCGCTGCGGTAGAACGTAATTATTTTGCGATACGGCAATTTAAAGGAAAAATAGGCGATTGTTGTCTCATGAATAACGCAGATGGCGTAGTGGAAAAAGCCTACATTGGTTCAGGTGCCGGAAGCCAGGAGCTGGCATTGGCAAATGCCGCTATGTTATTACCTCCAGGAAGTTATCAACTCCAGGAGCCGCTGAGTCAGGATGCTGCTGTGAATTGGGCCTTAGCACAATATCGATTCGTTCCGTATAAAAAAGTCGATATTATGCCTCGATGTTTATTCGTAGAAAAAGAACAACTCCCACAGATTTCCTCTCTAACTCAGTCTTTATTCCTGGTCCGAGATTTAATTAATAAACCTGCCAATGACATGGGACCTGAACATTTAGCGGAAGTGATGAGCCAATTAGCGAAAACGTACCATGCTCATTTCGAAGAGTGGGTGGGTGATGGGTTACTGGTCAATAACTTCCCTGCTATTCATGCGGTAGGTCGTGCGTCTCAGGCAGCACCAAGATTGTTGTCCTTAACCTGGGGTAAAGAACAACATCCCCGCATTACTCTTGTAGGAAAAGGAGTGTGTTTTGACAGCGGGGGACTGGATATTAAGACCTCTGCTGGCATGCGGATTATGAAAAAAGATATGGGCGGTGCTGCTCATGTCATTGGGTTGGCTCAATGGATTATGGCTCAGGGTTTACCGATACGATTGCAGGTATTGATACCCGCAGTAGAAAATTCTATTGGACCTGATTCATTCAGACCGGGTGATATTCTAACGATGCGCAATGGGATTACTGTTGAAATTGATAATACCGATGCAGAGGGACGATTAGTGCTCGCAGATGCTCTGGTTAAAGCATGTGAAGAGAAACCTGATTTGCTTATTGATTTTGCTACATTAACAGGTGCAGCCCGTGTGGCTGTTGGAACCGAAATAGCTGCAATGTTTTGTAATGATGAGACATTAGCGTCAGAATTAACGAGTGCTTCTGTGCGCACGGGAGATCCGGTTTGGCGTATGCCGCTTCATTCTGGATATGAGGATCTTCTCAGTTCAAATGTTGCTGATTTAACCAATTCAAGTCCCTCCCCTTATGCGGGTGCGATTGTTGCTGCTTTATTTTTACAGCGATTTGTTACTCCATCCATACCCTGGTTGCATTTTGATATCATGTGTTGGAATGTTGGGAATAAACCTGGCAAACCGGAGGGTGGCGAGGCAATGGGATTCAGGGCAGTTGTTGCCTATTTAAAAAAAGCTTATGGATAAAGGAGAAATTTATGTTTATTAGATTTAGCACTGATGCTTATGAGAATATTACTTACTTTAGCTCAGTTGGCACGCAGTTAATTAAGCTTATGGGCCACAGTGGTACTGTGCCTGGAGCCATTAAGTCAGTTGATCTTCCGGCGGCACTTGAAAATTTACAAAAGGGTTTAAATCAGCAACAGCAGACAACTTCAATTGATCAAGAGGACGAGAGGGAACCTGAGATTAGTTTAGTGAAACGAGCTGTTCCCTTAATCAATTTATTACAAGCTGCTATTAAAAAAGAATGTGATGTTTTATGGGCAGCAGCTAATTCCCCGGGTTAAATTAATCTGTATATCCGAGAATTACAAATATCAGGGAATGAAAGTGAGGTGCCTAATCAATATTATGAGTATGCAATTCACACCCATTTCCCCGATATTCTTTATAATGAATTCTGCTTAATTCTTTTTTTTGTTCACTGTTAGGTACTAACTCGATTATTCGTTTAAACCGGTTATAAAATGGAGGTATCTGATCAGCCAGATTTATCAGAATATCATTAAATCCTCGTGGTTCGTTGCCAAAGCCAATTTGCACAGGAGGAGGCGGCTCTGGTCCTTCTCCCTGAAGATTATGAGGAATAAAACTGTCATCGCGAAAAGTCCATAATAATTCATCAAGAAATTCGGCCTCTTTCTGATTCGTGCAATGCACATAAACTCTATGGCCTTTAAAATAAGCTTTTTCTAAAAGACGACAGGCAATAAGCCAGAGGGCATCTGGCTCACTACTGGCTATAAGATAAAAATCAACGCGTATTGGCGACATGGCGGAGTAATTGAGTTAATAAAGGAACAGGTCTGCCAGTGGCATTACGTTTTTTACCAGAAACCCAGGCAGTTCCGGCGATATCCAGATGAGCCCAGCGGTATTTTTCTGTAAAGCGAGATAAGAAACAGGCCGCAGTAATGCTGCCGGCAGTGCGGTCGAACGCTGCATTAATCATATCGGCAAGTGGGCTCTCTATCGCATCCTGGTAAGCCTCGTCGAGTGGCATGCGCCAGACTCGGTCCTGACTTTCTTTAGCGGCAGTCTCCAATAATTTAGCGAGCTCGTCATCATTAGTCATATATCCGGTAGCAATGGTTCCCAATGCAACAATAATAGCGCCAGTAAGTGTTGCGATATCAATTACAAACTCAGGGTTATAACGCTCTGCATAAGTCAGTGCATCAGCGAGTACCAGGCGACCTTCAGCATCCGTATTGATTATCTCGACGGTCTGGCCTGACATACTGGTGACAATATCTCCTGATTTAACTGCAGAGCCACCCAGTAAATTCTCTGCACTGGCGATAATACCAATAACGTTTACCGGCAATTTGAGTAATGCGCAGGCTTTTATGGTACCCAGAACACTTGCTGCTCCAGCCATATCATATTTCATTTCATCCATTGCATTGGCAGGTTTAATGGATAATCCCCCTGAGTCAAAGGTAATCCCTTTACCTACTAATACAATAGGCGCCGTATCACCACCGCCGTTGTACTGAATATCGATGAGTCTTGGCGGTTGATCACTGCCTTGTGCCACAGCGAGTAATATGCCCATTCCCATTTCCCGCATTTCATCAGGCCCCATTACCTCACAAGTGACTGTGTCAAATTGGTCTACTAATTTTTGAGCTTGTTCACCAAGATAAGTAGGGGTACAAATATTCGCAGGCATATTGGCTAAATGCCGGGTAAATTCCACACCTGAGACAATGGCTTTTGCCAGTTCCAATACTTTTTCATTGGCTCCAGGTAAGTAAAAATGAACTTCTTCAAGCTTATGCGCTTTGGAATGCTTTTTCTTAAAATCAAGCAGTTGATAACGCAGATTATCGATTTGTACTATCATCTGCTCCAATTGCCACTCAGGCGTTTGATTGGTTAATTGCGGCATACAAATGGTCGCAGAGGTAAACCGTTGTTTTATTATGGATTCAGTAATTTCACCAATTCTTTTTTGCAACATGGTCGCAGTAAATTCTGTTTTTTTACCACATTGAATGACCAGCAAACTGCGCCCATTGATGTCTGCTTGCCAGAGTGCATCGCCTGGTTCAATAGCCCTTTGACATAACCTGGTAATGATTCCCTGATGCTCTTCATCGATTGCCTTGGCAAAATCAGACAATGGAGTATCACAACAGACGCCAAGGACCAGGCATTCGCTCATATCTAACAGGGGTTTATTGGTTAATCCATAAATCATTGATGTTCCTTTAGATGCTGGAAATAAGGTAGTTTACCTAAACTGGGCTCGCTTGGAAACCGACTTTTTTCACGGAACAGTAGTTAATAATTCGCTATTTTTAATTGACTATTCATGAATTATCATGAATTGGAACAATATATGTTATTCTAGGGAGTGAATTAGTTCGCAACATCCACACTACAGGGTTATTGAGTGGTTATATTCCGTTATTTAGCTAAAGAAGTATTCATGACATTAATTGCGTTAACCGCAATTTTGATGCTTATATTTTTGAGTAATCAGTTTGTGCAGTATTTAAATCGCGCTGCCTCAGGAAATATTCCTGGCGTAATTATTATGAAATTGATGATGCTTGAATTGCCTAATCTTATGGGTTTGTTGTTGCCTCTGGGTTTTTACATCGCCCTGCTTCTTGCTTATGGTCGACTGTATGCTGAAAGTGAAATGACGGTATTGCGTGCTTGTGGTTATGGTCCCCGTGAATTATTTCGCGACAGCATGATCATGGCGACCGTAATAGCGTTATTGGTTGGAATGTTAATGGTCTGGGTGAGCCCGATTATCGCAGTGGAGCGTACCAAATTATTGCGATCTACGGGTATCCAGACTTTAATTCAAACCATTATGCCAGGAAGATTTCATGCGGTATCAGGGGGACAACAGGTTTTTTATGTCCACTCAATGAGTCGGGATCACACTAAGGCAGAACAGGTTTTTCTTGCGAAACGCGGGGTTCACGATGATAAAGTACAATGGGATGTGTTATGGGCAGACAAAGCGTACGCAGAGCAAGATCCGATAAACGGAGAAGAATTTATAGTATTACAGGACGGTAAAGAATATCAGGGAGTACCGGGACATGCAGATTATCAAATCGCGCAATTTGGTATATACAAGGCACGCTTGCCCCATCCTACGGTACGCATTAATGATGACATCCGAACAGCCAAGACAGCGAGTTTATGGCCTTTGAATAATCCTGACCGAGTCAAAGCGACCGAGCTGCAGTGGCGGTTATCGATCCCGATAATGGTTTTTACCTTAACGGTTGTGGCTGTGCCCTTGAGCCGTGTTAGTCCACGATCAGGCAAATTCGCTAAATTATTACCCGCTGTGATTGTTTATATTCTGTATGCTAACTTGATGTTTCTGGCACGAGACGCCCTGTTATCAGGGAAAATCCCTTTATGGATTGGAATGTGGTGGATTCATGTTGTAGTTTTGCTGCTTGGACTTTTTTTAATATGGCGTTCTCAGGTGAAGCTGGGATGAAAATACTTGATCGATACATTGCCAAAACAGTCTTGTCTGCTATAGGTTTAGTCACTCTGATGCTTGTAGGCTTGCAAATATTTATTTTATTTGTTAATCAGATTGATGATCTGGGAAAGGTTGATTTTGGTATGGCACAAGCGACAATTTTCGTGCTATTACAAATGCCTTATCAGGTCTATCTGTTTTTTCCCATGGCCAGTTTACTCGGTTGTCTCATTGGTTTAGGGGTCATGGCAAATCACAGTGAGCTCGTTGTCATGCGCGCTGCAGGGATGTCCATTGGACAAATTACTGGTGCTGTTTTAAAAGCATCCTTAGTAGTTATTATATTGGTAACGACCATGGGTGAAACGTTGGTGCCTGCCTTGTCGCACTATGCTAATGATTATAAAACTGCTGCATTAAGTGGGGGGCAGACTTTGCGGACCTCTGAAGGTGTCTGGTTGCGCTATGGTAATGACTTTATCTCTATAGGGCTGGTTCTTCCGGGAAATCTGTTGCGCAATATTAATCAGTTTCGCTTTGACTCAGATCATAATCTGGTGCTTGCGCGTGAAATTCGGGAGGCGAAATATGTGGATAATGCCTGGATGGCTTATGATGTTCAGGAAACTGAATTTACACTTGATCATACTAAAGCACGCACCATACTGGCCATGCCCTGGGATGCTCCGGTTAAACCATACATTTTACAAATCAGCAGTGTAAATCCAGATGAAATGACCTTACACGAACTGAATCGTTACTTAAGAGAACAAAAACGCAGTGATCAAAATGCGCATAATTACACGCTTGCTTTTTATCAGCGCATTATTCAACCTTTTACTACTATGGTGATGATGGTTTTAGCTATTCCTTTCATTTTTGGACCGCTCAGATCCTCAACAATGGGATCTAAATTATTGGTGGGGGCGACAGTAGGCTTTGGCTTTCACATTATAAATCGCTTCTTTGGCCCAGTCAGCACCGTTTTCCAATGGCCTCCTGAATTGGCAGCTCTTGGCCCTACTTTTATTTTTGCTTTATTAGGACTTTATTTAATGAGAAGAGTACGATAATGGCGACGATGCGTCATATAATGGAATTGCTGGTTAATCCTTTCTTTTTGTGTCTCTTAGTGCTGATAATATGTACTGTTTTTATATGGCGTGGCGCATCGCATGCATTACTACGAAATACTCTTTTAATTTTGTGCATTAGTTTTGTAGTTATAAGTACCGGATGGCTACCACGATTTATGACCAATAAACTGGAGTCCTCTTATCCTTTAGTAACCCAACCCGACCCTGCAATTAAATGGATAGTCGTTTTAAGTGGCGGACAAAGCAAGGTTGACGGGATGCCGGTTAACGATTTGCTTGCAGGCGCAAGTATCAAACGATTGATAGAGGGGATAAGATTATTAAGGCTATTGCCAGAGTCGCAGTTAGTTTTATCGGGTGGTGGCTCGGTTGGTGACCAGCCTGAGGCATTGCTCATGGCTGAATTATCCCAGTGGTTTGCTATTCCTGAAAATAAAATAACCTTAGAGTTAAAATCGATTAATACCGCTGATCAGGCGCGTGAATTAGTCGGAATTATTGGTAAAGACCCGTTCTATCTGGTCACTTCGGCCATTCATATGCCTCGCTCAATGGCTCTTTGCCAAGAGCAGGGTTTGCGACCTATTGCGGCCCCCACGGATTATACTTTTTTTTGGGATACTGAAAGTTGGGGTAAAATGGTCATACCCAATACTTATAACCTGGCTTACTTTTCTATTGCCATGCATGAAGTATTGGGTCGAGTATGGAGCGGTTTGACGCCCTCTGGAATGAAAAAGAACTGATTTAAACTACTTGTCCCGCGGCCCATCCTGAAGACCATGCCCATTGGAAATTATAACCGCCTAACCATCCCGTAACATCTAAGGCTTCACCGATAAAATAAAGCCCTGGAACATCATTTGATTCCATTGTTTTAGAAGAAATGGCGTCACAATCAACTCCTCCTAATGTGACCTCGGCAGTACGATATCCTTCTGTACCATTAGGTTTTATCGTCCATTGATGAATTTGTTCTGCAATTATTTGGAAGTCTCGATTGGCTGTTTCAGACAGTTTTTTTTCTGCCATGGTTTCAGAGATTAACACATCAATCAGCCGTTTGGGCAGGAATTTGCTTAATATGGAATTCACTTGTTTTTGGGGTGTTTGCAGTCGTGCTTCTTTAAGAAGTTCGAAAAGCTCATGCTCAGGAAGCAAATTAAGCGTGATACGCTCACCTGGTTGCCAATACGAGGATAATTGTAAAATAGCTGGTCCACTTAAGCCGCGATGTGTAAAGAGTAAGTGCTCCCGAAAAAGAATGAGTTCATTAGCCACTTCACTATCAAGACTCATTCCAGAAAGGACGGAGAATCGTTCTTTATCATTGATATCAAGAGTAAATGGAACTAATCCTGCTCGAGTCGGCCAAACTTTAATGCCAAATTGCTCCGCAATTTTATAAGCAAAAGGGCTAGCACCCATGGTGGGGATGGATAAACCGCCACTCGCTATTACTAGAGAGGAGCAACGGTATTTTTTATCGTTAGTGTTGATAAAATAATGCGAATCGCTTTTTTTAACTGATTTAATTATAGTATTTAGCTGAATATGTGCATTAGCCATAGTGCATTCTGCAATTAACATCTCCACTATATCTTTAGATTTATTATCGCAAAATAATTGCCCAAGGGTTTTCTCATGAAAAGGGATACGGTGCATTTTGACCAGGTCAATAAAATCCCACTGCGTGTAACGACTTAATGCGGACTTAAAAAAATGGGGGTTATGTGACAGGTATTTGCTGCTTTCAATGTATAAATTGGTAAAATTACAACGCCCACCACCAGACATCAGGATTTTTTTACCGACTTTATTGGCATGATCCAGAACCAGTACCTTACGAAATCGTTTACCTGCTTCAATGGCGCACATCAAACCCGCAGCGCCGGCGCCGATGATGATGACATCAAATTCTTCCATATTAATATCTTAGTAATGATTGCTATAAAAAGAAGCACTATATACTAAATATGGAATTAATGGATATCGGTTTTTACGAAAACATTAAATGTTATTGTACTGCTCGATTAATAGGCTCATTTAATTTAGAATTGACGTTTTTAAAAATGAAGATTTTATGAATCTATTAAATAGAGCTCTTGCATTAAGTTTAAGCATTACTTTATTGCCTTTAAATCTTTTAATATCTTCGATCATTACGCAACTAAAATATATTATTTTTATCAGTTTAGTGCTCATATTTGCTTTACTCAATCCTTTAACACAAGCTCGTTCAGTCTCTGATTTTTTTAAAAACATAATCAAGAGTACTCTTTTGCTGCTGTATATTGCAATTACCATGTCTTTTATAACCATGGTTACTACTGTAGGGTTCTCTCTATTTTGTATTTATAATCTGACTAAGGATGTAATTAATATCGTAGCTACAGGATTAAGAAGAAGTAATTTGGAAGGGCTTAAGGGTTGGTGGCAGTTGATGATCCAAACAAATCCGATAGACCATCTTTTGTACCATACTTCGAATCAAAGTGTTGAGTGGGTTCGAGGCATTCTTGACAGTGAAATTTTATTAAGCGCTATTTTTAATAAACTATACCCACTCAAAGTGTCTAATTATAAAATCAAGGTATTTAATCAGACTGTAGATCCTTTAACGTCACAGGAAGTAATTGAGAGTGAGAACATTTTAAATAGTTATTCCTCCCTTAAAAAAACAGATCCTGATTTGAAAAAGCTTCACGATCGCCTTTATCAATATAAAGAATTATCAGCTACTTTACATCAAGTGAATCAAAGTCTGATAAGTGGAGATTTAACTCAGCTTGAGGATCAGATCATGTCGATGGAGATTCAAACACCCATACTCCTTATCAAACAATACGAAAAAAATAACCATTGGTATACCGTACCTGCCAGCAGTAAAGTTACAGGAAAAGAGCAATTATTAGCGTGGATTAAAACCAAACCCGTTCATCCTCTGTTTAATGAATCTTTTAGTAGCCCTGAATTTCAGGACGCACCAGATACTCAGCCATTAATGGCTCGATATGGGTGGTATGAATTAACAAAGAATAATTGCTATTCTCAAGAGCTTGATCAGGGGGCTATTGAAATTCGACACTTACTTAAATTAATTCCTGAAAAACTAAGTCACACTTCGAAAATTATTCAGGAAGAGACTCACGATATAGCGAGTAAACCCGGCCGGTGGTTCAATACTAAAGAGAATAAAAGGGATGACATCGAATTAGATGTAACTATTAAACATACGACTATGAGGTTATAAAAATTCAGGTATTGGCATAACACAAAATACCCTGTCGTCTGTTATGAGCGAATCTGGGCTCATAATTAATTCGATTTTTTTCTCTCTTGACCGCTTCTTTATCGCACGTTCAAGACGCATTGCTAAAGCTTTATCTCCTTGTATTCGCCAACATTGAGCTATTTTTTGCGGCTTAAAGCTACGGGTGTATTTACACCCCCCGGTGCCATTGAGGTGTGATCGGTAGCGTTTTTCAAGATTATCTGTGTAACCAGTATAATAAGTCTGGTTTTCGCAAAGTAAAATATAAACCCAAAATTCTTTATTCATGATGCACCAGTAAGGGAGCGTTCGGAGAGTCAATTAAAATATGTGATTGTAATAAACTTTGGGAATAGTAATTCATTTTTCCTGGTGAGTGAATGGGCCTGGCAAGAACAGCCAGGCTAACAGTCCTTAAAGGTTTACGCAGTTACTGTAGAATTGGGCCAAAAACTCGCCACCCCAGTATTGCTAAAAGAAAAAACAGGAGTAGATTAATCCCTACCAAGCCATAATTACGACTGACAAAATCCCCCCTATGCCGATACAACCCGAAAATTAACCATATGATCATGAGAACCCAAAACAAGACTCCAATAGGCATTTTCGCTCTCCTTTTTCGTTGGACGAATGATGCTAAATTTAAAATGATGTCATCTTTCATTTTAAACTAAATCAAACTTAATTTGATCTAATTTAAGTATAGTTTAAATTTCAATCAATAATGGATTAAGTGACTGAATTTAAATTAAAAGCAAAAAATTGTTTGCGCCTTCCATTCATTCATCTATGCTTTAAAATAACAAAGAAGATTAAAGGAAATAAAAATGAATGAAATAGATATTTTAAAATTGTTTTATGATGAAATGGTATTGCGTGGTAAAACACGTGACCAGGTATTTTTATCGATTGAAGAAGAAGCGGCAGACGCGCTAGCCCAAAAAACCAACGCCCCTGTTTCCCTGGACGTGATACAAAAACTGACTGATATTTGCATCGCCAATGAATGGTTGGAACGAACAACTGCTGATCCTCATTATAAATATTTGTCATTAACTGAGGCAGGATTGCAAATGGTTATTGCCAATCAGTATCATTAAACCTAAAAAATGCATCCTTTTTTTATGGTATTTAAATAGCTTAAATCATTTTATGAAAGAGATGGATTAAGGGTATAAACTTGAGACGAAAATCGGTAAAATAGGCCACTTTATTCTTTTTTTGTTGTCACTATGCCAAAACGAACTGATATTAAATCCATCCTTATTCTAGGGGCGGGGCCGATTGTTATTGGCCAGGCCTGTGAATTTGATTATTCGGGCACCCAGGCAGTTCGGGCACTAAAAGAAGAGGGATATCGCATTATTCTGGTTAATTCCAATCCGGCAACGATTATGACTGATCCGGAATTAGCTGATGCAACTTATATTGAACCCGTACGCTGGAAAGAAGTTGCCCGCATAATTGAAAAAGAACGTCCCGATGCGTTATTACCCACTATGGGCGGACAAACAGCATTAAACTGTGCTTTGGATTTAGTGCGCGAGGGAGTGCTGGCTAAATACTCAGTAGAGATGATAGGTGCAACCAGAGAAGCAATAGACAAAGCAGAAGACCGTGAGAAATTTCGTCAACTGATGATTCAAATCGGTTTGGACATGCCTCGTTCAGCAATTGCTCATAGTCTTGAGGAAGCATTTCAGGTTCAGGCACGATTAGGTTTTCCCGCTATTATCCGACCGTCGTTTACCATGGGGGGGAGCGGTGGTGGTATTGCTTACAATCGCGAAGAATTTGAGGAAATTTGTACTCGTGGTTTGGAATTGTCACCTACCCACGAACTGCT
>JAUXYG010000098.1 GCA_030694525.1 Legionella sp.
TGGGCAATGATCGACTTTATCGGGCTTTTTACTATATTTTGAATGATGTCTATGTCATGAATCATGAGATCCAGAATAACATTTACATCAGTACCTCTTGGGTTGAATGGAGCCAGACGCTCCGATTCGATAAATTGTGGTATTTCCAGGTATTCATCCAGTGCTAATCGTGCAGAATTGAATCGCTCTAAATGCCCAACCTGCAATTTAACTTTATTTTTGTGGGCTAATTCAATCAAATGCTGGGCTTGAGTAACCGTTTCAGTTATTGGTTTTTCGATTAGGACATGTATTCCATTCTCGAGACAGGCTTTAGCAATTTCATAATGTTTATTGGTAGTAGCTGCAATGCTTACGGCATCAATCTTGCCAAACAAATCGCGATAATCCGTAAATGGAGTTACATTAAGTTCCTGAGATACAGCTTGAGCAATATCCGAATTGACGTCGCAGACTCCAACTAATTCTGCATTTGGAGTTAATAAATATTTTTGAGCATGAAATCGGCCTAAATATCCGACACCTATTACTGCGCAGCGAATTTTATTCATGGTAGCCATTTGATAATTATTTGTACGCATGATCGCATTTCCTGGAGGATAAATCAATTTTATAGTGTATTATTCATGCCTTTGGTTAGAGCAGGAAGCATAATAAATGATTTTAGATAAAACAATTCTTGTAGCAGGCGTGGATGAAGTAGGGCGCGGACCTTTAGCGGGGGCAGTGGTGACTGCCGCCGTAATTTTAAAAGAACCGATAGAAGGACTTGCTGACTCTAAAAAGTTGAGTGAAAAAAAACGTAAAGAGTTATCACTCCTTATTCAAGAGCGCGCATTGGCATATGCTTATGGACGGGCAGAAGTAGAGGAAATTGACCGGCTCAACATTCATCATGCGACGTTACTGGCAATGAAGCGGGCGGTTGAGTCTTTGGCTATCAAACCGGGTAGCGTCCTGATTGATGGGTTGTTTATTCCTCAATTAGATATTATGTGTCAGGCGGTTGTTCAGGGGGATAGCTTAATACCTGAAATTAGCGCTGCTTCGATATTAGCCAAGGTGTTACGTGATGAAGAAATGAAAAAGTATGATTTAATTTATCCTGGTTATGGTTTTGCAGAGCACAAGGGCTATGCCACTGTGGCTCATCGTGAGGCTTTAATTAGACTTGGGGCCTGTCCCATTCATCGACGAAGTTTTGCTCCTGTGGCAGCGGCTTTGGTACAATCAGGGGTATTAAGTACGGCGCTGGAAGATAGGGTTCTGTAATGATTTGGTGCTTCTTCTCCCTCATCCGCCCTTCGGGCACCTTCTCCCACGCGTGGGAGAAGGGAGAATAATTGTTCAAAGTGGTGTATTGGATTTTTAAGCAGTAGAAGATATAGTCCGAATTAAAGATCCCTTCTCCCCATAAAATGGGAAGAAGGTGCCGGAAGGGCGGATGAGGGGTTAAATAAATCTAACCTTCCTTAGAAACAAATCAATTTAAATTATTAAACAAAATACGATGAGAGCTAATAGACATCAAAATACCAAAACTTGCTAAAAAGGTAACCATAGCCGTCCCCCCATAACTCACCAGAGGCAAAGGAATTCCTACTACCGGAATAATCCCCATGACCATCCCGATGTTTACAAATCCGGAAAAGAAAAAAATCATCGCAAGGCTTGCTGCTAGAAGTCTGGTAAAGGTTGTTTGGGCGTTACTGGCTATGTTCAAACTGCGTAAGGATATCAGTACAATAAGTGCAATTAGTGTAAACCCTCCAGCAAAGCCAAATTCTTCACTGCTCACTGCAAAAATAAAATCGGTAGCATGTTCCGGAAGAAAATTTAAATGAGATTGGCTGCCTTCAAGCCATCCTTTACCTATCAATCCTCCTGAGCCAATAGCTATTTTAGACTGAATAATGTGATATCCTGAACCAAGAGGGTCCTGCTCGGGATCTAACAGCGTGTATATTCTTTGTTTTTGATAATCATGCATTACATGCCATACCATTGGAATGGCTAGACCAATTAGTAGCGATATCAATAAAATAATTTTAAAACGTATGCCTGCCAGAAATACGACGCACAAACCAGCAATCATGACCATAATCGCTGTTCCTAAATCGGGTTGTTTGGCAATTAACACAGCAGGAATGAAAATAATCAGGCCGGCGATACTTATTGACTTCAAACTACTTGGATGTGCCTGGCGATCAAAATACCAGGCAGCCATCATGGGCACCGCAAGTTTCATGATTTCTGAGGGTTGAAAACGAAACAAACCTAATTCCAGCCAACGTTGCGCGCCTTTACCAATCTTCCCCATGAGCATTACGGCAATGAGTAAGCCTAAACCCGTGCTGTAAATCCACGGCGTCCATATTTTATATTTATGTGGAGGAATAAATCCCATGATAATCATAATTAATGAGGCGATAAGAAGACGCATGGATTGGCGTATAATCATTCCCATATTCGCATTTGATGCACTATATAAAATTAACAAACCAAAAGTTACCAAGCCCAACAGTAAGCCAAGTAATGGTAAATCAAGGTGTAACGATTTAGCCGTGAAGCGATACACGGGTTGTACATGTCGTCTGTTCATGAGTCCTTTTTCAATGGATAAAGTTCGTAATAGGCATCCAGTACTTTCCGAGCAACGGTTGAGGCAATTACATCATTTTCAACAACTACAGCAATGGCAATATCCGGGTTTTTTACTGGGGTAAATGCAATAAACAAAGAATTATCGCGTAAGGCCTCGGGAATGTCTTCATACTTGGACTTTTCATATTGCCTCCCACTGTATACTTGCGCGGTGCCAGTTTTGCCGGCAACCGGGTAGGGCGGGTTACGTCCAAACCGATATCCTGTTCCTTCATTACTTGTTAATACGCTATTCATGGCTTCAGCGACAATATCCCAGTTTGATTCATCTTTAAGGTGAATTGGATATTCTTCAACAGGCTCATAGTAGGTAACCTGATCGGTGTCACTGTTGACCGTTTTGGTTAATAAATGGGGTCTAAATCGTTGTCCATGTTGGCTTAAAGAGGCTGTCGCGTTGGCCATTTGAAGAGGAGTCGCAAGCATAAAGCCTTGCCCAATGGATGAAATGACCGTATCTCCGGGGTACCACGATACACCTTTTGCCTGACGTTTCCAGCGAGCACTGGGCACAATACCATTGGCCTCCTCATGGAGATCCACATGAGTCAATTGTCCTAACCCAAACTTAACCAACATGTCTTCGATATTGGCAATCCCCATCTTGCTCCCTAACTGATAAAAAAATATATCGCAAGATACAGTAATGGCTCGTTTAAAATTAATCACTCCATGGCCTGTTTTTTTCCAGTCACGATAAATGTGGCTTGCTGTGGGAAGTTTGTATTTTCCAAAATCATAAATTTCGGTAGCAGTCGTGATAAAACCTTTATCCAGCCCGGCTAAACCAACAAAAGGTTTGATGGTCGATGCGGGTGGGTAAACGCCTCGTACCGCACGATTAAATAATGGTCTTTGAAGTGCGTTAGACAGGACTTTATAATCTTTAGTACTGACCCCACCCACAAAAATATTGGGATCAAAAGTTGGTGAGCTCACCATGGCAAGAACTTCTCCATTGTGAGAGTTAATTAAGACTACCGCACCGCGCTTATCTTTTAACGCTTCATATGCTGCCTGTTGCAGCCGTGAATCAATGCTTAAATAAAGTTTGGCCCCCGAATGAGGGTTTACTTTATTCACTACGCGCAAGGTTCTTCCACTTACATCTGTTTCGACCATTTGATAGCCAACTGTACCGTGCAAAACGTCCTCATAATATTTTTCAACCCCAGCCTTACCAATGAAGTTCGTTGCACGATAATTAGTAGCATTTACTTTCTTTAACTCATCGATATTGATACGGCTCACATATCCGAGTACATGGGCGGTGATTTCCCCAAGAGGATAATGACGCATGGAACGCGCCTTAATACTTACTCCCGGGAAGTGGTATTGGTTGCTGGCAAACGTAGCGACGTCTTCCTGACTTAACTTTAATTTAATAGGGATAGGCACATAAGAACGATTTTGTAATTTAGCACGCTTAAAATGTTTAATGTCATCATCGGTTATGGATGGTAGTAATTCTTGCAGCTTTGCGAGAGTTTGTTTCAAATCTTTAACATGCTCGGGAATGATTTCCAATACATAAACGGGTATGTTTTCCGCCAATAATACTCCGTTCCTATCAAGAATCACCCCGCGAGGAGGAGCAATGGGAATAATGCTCATTTGGTTTTTTAATGATAGGGTTTGGTAGCGTTTAAATTCCGATATTTGTAAAAAAGCGAGCCTTAACACCAATATTAAAGATAATATGATGATGAAAGCAATCAGGAAATTGAGTCTTAAGCGTTGGTGTTGAGAGTCCGCTCGGTAATATTTGAACGATTGATTCAGGCGCATCGCATACAGTAATCTACTAAGACTTAAACAAAAAACGAATTTTAACCTAAAACATCGGGTTTTACTAATGCTGTAATGGGATATTGTGTAGCCTGAATCCTAATTTAGGACATGCGTAACTTGTAAGTGTTTATTCGTTTATTTATGATACGGGTGATTATTGATGATGGACCATGCTCGATATAGCGTTTCCAGTAATATAATACGTACGAGGGGGTGAGGCAGGGTTAGTTTGGATAAAGACCAGCGCTCATCCGATAAGTTCAGAATTTCTGGAGTTAAACCTTCAGGACCACCGATTATGAAACAAAAATGACTGGATATTTGCTGTAATTGCGTGATCTTGATGGCTAGGGCATCGCTACTAAAGGATTTGCCCTCAATATCCAAGGCTATTATTCGTGCACCTTTGGGTAGTGCCTCTTTGATTAAAGTAGATTCCTTTTCAAGAATTCGGTTGAGATCTGATGATTTACTTCTGCGAATTAATGGTATTTCAACTAATTTAATCTGCACTCCATCATGTAACCGTTTGAGGTAATCATTAGCACCCTCGGAGACCCAATCGGGCATTTTATTACCGAGGGTTATTATTGTAATTTTCAGCATGCTATTTACTAAGCTTTAGGGTGCTCTTCCCATAAACCTTCCAGATTATAAAATTGTCTGCTTTCAGGTTGCATGATATGAAGGATAAAATCACCAAAGTCAATTAATGCCCAATCTCCACCTTCCAGGCCGGTGGAGCTCAGCGAGGGGAGACCCGATCCCTTCATGTCTTCCATTACCTTTTGGGCTATGGCTTTAACATGGCGAGATGCTCTACCCGATGCAATTATCATATAATCAGTAATCGTGGTCTGTTGATGTACATCGATAACTTTAATATCTATGGCTTGAATGTCTTCAAGTGATTTAAGTAAATTGTTTAACATAGTTTCTTGAGCTGGCATAAGTAAGGTTATCTTCTATCAAAAAGCGCCGAATAATATCAGCAATTGGTTAATATAAAAAGAGTCAAGCATGTTTATTCCGTTTGAACACGAGTTAACAGAAATTTAATCACAGCATATATTACCAGACAACTTAATGTTGCGACAAAAAGAATACCTAATTGTTGGGTAAATGCAGTGGCATAAAGAGTTTTTAAAACCGCTATATCGGTTTCCCCTGTTGGAATAGCAGTCAGAGCGGCCAATTTACTTGATAAAAAGGCACCTATTCCCAAGGATACAAAGAAAATACCAATCATGGTACTGACTTTATTTTTGTCAGCAAGAATGGTTATTGCCGATAGACCAACTGGAGACAATAATAATTCAGCAAATGAAATCATTAAAAACGCTGGAATGATCAGTAAGGGAGACAATAACACTGCCTTATCTACAAAGCTGCTGACCACAACGATAATCAAATATGCCAGGGTCATAAAAACCATGGCTAATAAGAATTTTTTACCCGTGGATAATCCGCGTTCAATCAATGTCAGTTGGGTATGTTTTTTTGCCAGAATGTATCCAATAATTAACATACCGATACTTTGAATAGTGACATAGTAGGGTGGGGGAAATTGGATGCCAGCAAAAGTAGGCTTTACAACTCGGGCAATAAAGAGCGTTAAAGACATAAACATTTGAAAATAAAATGCCCAAAACATAACGGAAATAATGCAAAGCAGTCCGATAACCAATGTTTGTCGTGATTGATAGGTATTCTCTTTGTTTACAGAATACAAGATATAACTGGCAGAGAACAAACCAACCAAACCGAATAGTACATTGGCAAGCTCAGGAGAGCTTAAGATATAAAATGATAATGCCCATAAAGAGATTAACAAGCCAAAGGCAGCGATAATTTTCTTATATTCAAAAACATAGGGGTTATAATCTTTTATTTTATATCGAATCATACCATAGAGAAAAACCAGAAAAGCGACGATCATACCAAAAGCTGCACTGATAAATGATGCAGCCCAGCCAAAATGGTGACTCAGTTGACTTGGTAAAGTAGTACCAAGAATGATACCTGTAGTGATTCCCATATAAAAAATAGTAAAGCCACTTTCTCGACGCGCTGATCCAGGAGGATATTCATTACCTAATAAGGAGGATATATTCGGTTTTAACAAACCCGTACCCACAGCTATACCGGCGAGTGAACATGTAAGAGCCAAATTGGTATCTATAATTGATAAAAGACAGTAGCTAAGAAATAGAATGATTGCACCGAGAAGGATGGCCCTTTTTTGACCTAATAACTTATCAGCGATCCAGCCACCTACTAATGGGGAGAGGTAAGTCAGTGCAGTAAAAGAGCCTACCAATGCATAAATCTGCTTATCTGGCCATTTGAAGTGTAATGCTAAATAGAGTGCCAATAAGGATTGTACAACGTAAAACCCGTAACGTTCCCACATTTCAGTAGCAAAAAAAATACGTAATGATTTAGGGTGTTTGTCCATTGATGCGCACTTATTTAAGTAAATGTTATTTTATGTTGCAGAATTATATCATACCAACCCTGGTGTGACTACGTCATCTAAGCAAGAGGCAGATTGATTACATTTATCTGCCTCGGACTTACAATAAAACTATAATCCAAATTTAGCTTCCCTTTGATCCGATTCGTCACGAGTTATTGTCGCGAGGTTCACGAAGCATTTCACATTAGTAAGTAAATAATGTAAATGTTTTGGAATTTTATCCCTTGTAACTTTGCTTATTTCTGTTTCAAAAGTTTTATATTCGCTCGAATTTCGGACAGGGTTCCTCGCGAATGTGGAAAATAATTCTGTATAACAATTATTAGCAGGAAGTCGCTCTGCTAATAATTGAATTTGATATTGCATTTGCTCCTGCATAAAAGATCTCAACCATGCTTTATCCAGATGATTTATATTAGAAAAGCTTAGATAGTTTGTTGCTAAATTTATCATCATTTCTACAGTAATATCATATAGGCGACTGTATCCTTTGGAATTACGTTTTGTATTTTTGTCACTCTGCAAAATCTCTTGTTGTGATCTCCAGATTTCTTTCATCGACTCGGAATAAAAGTTGGTATTAATGTTGATATCTCTAGCTTTTTCTCTAAGGCTATGAAAAAGAGTACTCGCTTGTTGTTTACGCGTACTATTTTTACCCCATGTTTTATCATAAGCACTTTGGCACTCTGAGAAAAATTGGTGATATTTATTAGCACTTCTATTTGATAAGGGTGCAGGTTGAGGCTCCGCATTCCGCTCACTTATGAAGTTACAGATAGTGCTAATCTCTTCCGCTACGGAAACAACTCTTCTATAACCACTGATTAATGCGAATCTTCGCTCTTCCAGGTTTTTTACTTCGTTTATATTGGGTATTTTAATAAAACGGTTCAACAAGTTTTGATAATTTTTATAGCAAGAATCAACAAATTCTACATTCTTAGTAATAATGCCATGGCGAATCAATTGTAAAATGGCAATTCTTTCTTTTTGATTGGTGTTAAAGTCACTAAAATAATGGCCCCAATTTTCTGAAGTTGCCAGTTGTTTCGCAATGGTTATATTGGCTATGGTTTGTTGCAAATGATGTTCGTCTTTTATTTTTTTTAATTTCCAAGCCTCCCAAAGTTTGGGTAGGTACATTTCATCAATGGCACTGGAATTTATTGTTGCTAAAAAGATTTCAAGATGTGCAATATATTCTTTATCTCTATTATATGTGTCTTCGAAGTCTTTTTTGATTTTTTCTGATTTTCTAGGATATTTCTTAACCACTTTTCTAATGTGTTCATGAATTTCCAGTGAATTCTGCAGGTTGTCTAATGATTGATTCTGGTTGCGATTCCACTCCAGACATAAATTAGTATCCTCGAGACCATTTTCGTGAGCTTTAGTCAGCATCTCTACGTAGACTTTCAACTTGTTTTTATCGGTTATACTTTTCCCACCAGCCCATGCAGCCCATAAGAAAATCATTATATTTTTTGGTAGCTTGGAATCTTTTAAGGTTTCAACAAATTCTTCTAACTTATAGACACCAACCCTATCTTCCTTGAGCAAGGATATTCTATATTCTAAATAAAGTTGGTCTTTGCATTGGATAGATGAAATTTTGTCAATATTACTCGCAAGATTCATAAAACGTGAGAGCTGACGAACATCTGAGGACTTGAACTTTTCGGCTATGGCCTCCAAAATATTTAATGGAATAGCATGATATTGTTCCTTACCAAACATTGTAAACAATAGTTCATTTTCTGCGGTAGTTAAATTATTAAAGACCCTTACAAATAACTTGTAAGATTCTATTTGTGAATTTCTGGGTTGTGAAAAGTCATTAGTAGCATCAATTAATCCAAAATTATAAGCAAAAGTATTAAATACTTTAGCAGCATTTTTAAGCGATTTTAATCTTGAAGAAGCGTCTTTTTGGTTGGTTTTACTGATTAAGCCAGTTAATTGCTCATTGATATAGCTTAATGAAACATTTGGAGGCAAATTTATTAAAGGATTTAGTATATTTTTTTCAAACGTATTGGGATCATAACTTCCATTTATTAAATTAATAAAACGGGTTAGGTCTTTCTGAGTAAAGTTTCTACGATTTGAAAGAAAATTCCATAAGCCTTGTTGCAAATTTACTGGCATATTAGTCATGAAATAAGGTTGTGGCAAAAAGTCTATTAATGAGGTATTAGCAAGCGCTATTTGAAAAGCAGGTCTAACTATTCCTGAAAGCTGATTGGTAATTATTTCAAAATGTGAATCCAGATATTTGCCAAGAAATCGTATTGCAAGCTTTTCCGGGTAAGCCGTATTTTTAATCAGATTAATAAATTCATGTAAGTCACCAGAAAAAATATCTGCGGTGAGTAATTCACCCGTATTTTCACTATAGCCGAACATTCTACTTATGTTTTTTGCAAAATACGCATCAAAATTATCCCAGAAATGTTCCTTAATGACATTACAAAGGTTATTAATTAAATTGAATGTATTCCCTTTTGGATTTTCTTTGCTGACAAATTTTGTAGTTGCAATATTCATTACAACTTCAAATAGAAGACCGATTTTTTCAAGATCCTCAGGAGAAGTTGTTTTTGGTATTAACTGCGAGAATATTTTGAGTTCAAAAAAGTAAACCATACAATCAAGATAATTTGCAAAGTCATTTTGGTTTGATCTGCTGACTAACAGATTAATCACTTTGGATAGTCTTTTTAGTGGAATAAGATATAACTGTGGTTGCTTTATTTTAGATAAAGTCGAAAATAATTGAATTCGGTTTTTTTCTGTTATAAATGTTTCATGCCCAGGATTATCAAAACTTATCTGATGCAATTTATGGAAAAATTTATTTAAATAATGGCTCTTTTTACCATAAATAGTTTTAATAACATTTTTGTGAGCCCTCTCATGTGAGAAATAGTATTTATCTGCACCAGCAACCCATTTTTGATAAAACTCTATCAGGGAAGTATATTCAAAATCTTTATGCGGTGATTTTTTAAGATACTTCACATCGCTTTTCATAATAGCATACCCATTTGCATCTTCTTGCAAAGTGGTATCGGTATTCTTATTCAGTTCCTGAGATTGTGCGCTACCCTCAATACTTAAACAGTCATTTAATAATCCCATTAAAGTAAGCGTTTTTTTGAGTAAATCCTCATCTCGATCTGGGTTATTTCTGTCTGAATGATTGTCTAAGGCAATTTTTTTTAGTTTTTTCCTTAAGCCCTTAATTTCCTCGAGTTCATCAGCCTTTATAGGTATTGAATGTTCCAGTTTTCGTTCAAATATCTGTATTTTTTCTTCAATCAATTTTTTATTTACTTTAGCGCTACGGTCAATTTTTTGAGCAGAGTTAATTGATGCATTAAGATCATTAATGAGGTTTCGATTTAAATCTTTGTATGAGTCACAATAACCCTCCCATAATACCGCCACACCTTTCACAAAATTTGCATAAATTTCTTCGCTATCAGCCGATTTTCCAGCGAGGCGAACATTCCATAATGATTCTATTTGCCCTCTGAGAGTGAGCCACCGATCTTGAAAATCTTTGTGAGTGAAATAATTGTCTGTGAAATTTTCGAGCAATAAATCGAGAATATTACCAGATAATGTGGCAATCAAATACTCTTTACGTCTTAAAAAATCTTCGTTGCATTTTTTCAATTCGTGCCTGAATCGTTGCACGGAGCGACTAATAATATATCGATTATTAAGCTCAGGATTATTTTTGATCCAATCCCATTTGCTAGAGTTCATCCGTTCATGCTTTTCGAGTTTTTGATCCAGATGCGCTTGTTCTTCGTGCATTATGGTGTCAAATCGTTGCTTGAAAGGTGAATCCTTTCTCGAATATTGGTTATACAGTTTTTCGATAGGATTATAATTAACAATATCGATACAAGTACCCTTTGCTCCATTCCGTCCTTGACGTCCTCGTTCTTGCTTGGTAACCCGAGGCGTTGTGGCATAACTTCGCAATACCATCAAGCCCGCTTCTGTCTCAGGCTTAATATCGGTACCACGACCCATACGGGAACTTATGGTGATTTTTCCAGCAGCCCCTGCATGCTTAACCACCTCATTCTCAGAAAGACCACTATCGTTAGTATCTATAATTAGGTTATCTGAATTGATTCGTTTGTCTGCTTTTATTAGCGCTGCCAGTCTTTTAACATCAATGTCGTCACGACAGGTGATAAGAATTGGGCGATCTTTGTAAGCTAATAAATGTTCCACCAAGGTTTCTAATTGTTCTTTTTCTGAATCACAGAATTTGGTTTCCAAATATAATGTGGCCAGAGTTTCGTGGGAGGGTAATTTAACTACATGTTTAATATTATATATATTTTCATATGTTTCAAGCTCGTTGAGGTTGCCTGCCGTTCCGGTGCAACCTTCAATTTTATGATAATAAGTCTTTAATACGTACTTTGCATTACTGGATATTGCAATTCTTGTGTCAGGATCAATAAAGAAATCAGGTGCTTCCCCTTTAATTACCCCCGCTTTATTTAAGCGAACATGAAGAAATTGATGCACCAAATCACTGTAAGTAGAGCCATTTTTGATTTGATTATCAATAACAACTTTTGCAAACCGGGTATTGATAACGGTTCCGTGTCCTACGGTTTGAAGGTCAGGTCTAATGCAGAATTTATCTCCTTCAGTTAAATTGTGGGCTATGTGAGCCGCTACCAATAATTGCTTTAACTGGTTATCCCGTTTTTCTACAGCTTTCACATCATTACTTAAGGCTGGTATAATATATTTTTTAAAAAATTCGGACTGTTTTGGGGCGTTAACCCATTCTTTTTGTAAATGCTCGCATAAAGCCCTGAGATCCTTGTTTCGTGAGATTTTTATAATACCAGAAGTGTCAACATTAAATTTGGGTTTGTTTTCAAGATAAAAATCATAGGCAACCCGATAAACCCATTCATCAAAATTATAGACACATTCAGCGTTTCCATTATCCGAGTAATTAAATTGTGTGTCTTCATCCTGCAGAATATGATCGGCTTCATCGACAAAAGCAACTCTTAGATCAGGATTTAATTCAATCTTTGATTTACGTTGCCACACCTGTGTCGAATAAAAAAGACTGAAATTTCCTATGGTTGCAAAATTAACTGCGCCAATATTTTCTTTGGAATCATTACTTTGATAGGTTTCAGGGGATGAGTGAGGCGTAATATAAGCATTACGGACTCCCATTGCACTTAATACATGGGAAAACTCTTCATGATCTCTTTTTGATAAACTGTCTTTAGAACTAAACAGATCAACAACATAACCGTTTAATGCAAGATATCCTGTTCGCATTAAGGATATGATACTTTTACCCTGACCCGTGCGCACTTGATGAAGTAAGCTATCATCATTGTTTAATGCAGCATAAATTAAATCTAACATCTGGGTATGGTTTGCCCATTTTCCAGTATTACGTAGAAGTAGTTCGCGCATACAAGCTAAAAGACTGGCAGAAGCAAAATTATCATTATTACATGAGCCAGTTCGACACATGTTTAATTTTTCTTTTAGCTTTTCGTCTGATAATGAGGCTAAGTTGTTAATTTGACTATAACTGTTTGCATAATATAGCAAATTAAGCAAATGCTTCTGTTCTTTGTCGCTGATTATCCCCAGACCTTTTCGCTTAAATCCACTGAGCACTCTTAGTAAACTGTTCTTATCTTGCTCGGTAATACTATAATGTCGTTTCGTTTCCCCATTAGGCTTCGTTGCCTGTTCAATCGTCTCAAAGTGATGAATGAGATCATTTACTGAATTAAATTTATCCGGATTTAATGAATTAATTAAATAGGTTAACGAAGGAATAGGTAACGAGGAATAATAAAGGGCTAAACGTCGTAATTCATTGGTGCTAATTTTTGATAAAAGATGATGAGCTTCCTTTAATGGCGCTTTATTTTTTTCTAAATCATCATGTTCCATACCATGTAACAGAATCATGGTGATGTACGCATCATCAGGATTATTTTTCGTATCAAATAGCCTCAAGTCACTAAGATATATATTTCCTTCATTCATCTCCAGCAAATGAATGAGTTTTATTTGGCTCTGTTGCCAAAGGTTATTTAACTTTCGGATCTCTTCATTTGAATGATAGTGGGGGGAGAAATCTAGATTCTGAGCTTTTTGAGTTAGTCTTTCCAAGAGTTCCGGTTTGTGATTTTTAAAAACATGATTGTTACTTTTAGTCATCAAAATCAGTATATTGCTCAATCCTTTTAACCAATCCGGTGATACGCCATTTTTATGAAGCACCTGAATGGATTCTCTGGCAAGAGAGGTGAAAGAGGGATCATTAATTAAAACCAGAGTCAATTTTGCAAGGATATGCTTGAATTGATTGGGTAGGTCAGACTTCACAATATGGGTCATATTTTCCAACAATTTAGGTCTGATTGTTGGTGATAAGTGATTCAGATTGGTACTTAGAAGAGTAGAATGAAATTTGACAAGTGAGTCACTATGACAAAGAATAGTTCGAAGAATATTCACAGGGTAGTGGCGGTTTTCTGAATCTTCCTGATTATTTAAGCAGCCCAACCATTGAGTCAGCTGTTCCAGAGAATAATATTTTTTACCATGTTCCTTTTTAGCCTGTTCAATTAGCAACCCAATGACCTGGCCCAGCTCATTGTAATAAGGTTTGTTATCAATATGGATCAATATCTTAAGTAGTTGTTCTAACCGCTCTTGCTGAATGAGACCTTCAGCACTAACAGCCAAATATTGGTTAAAAAATTTCTCACATAATATTAAATTTGGCCCTTTAAAGTTAACCCTCAGATGTTTTTCCATAAAGTGGATGACGAAGGTCTGTTCTCTTGGATTTAGAGGGCGATAGTTTGCGTCCTGTAGGGTAATGGCACATCCTGAGTCGATTTGTTTTTCAATAAACTGATTGCTAATACGTTTGGCATCGGTAGGGCTATCTGACATTTGTTCAATAACAAGTTCAATTTGAGACATAGCAGGTAAATGTGTTGAACTATCAAAATCAATGGAACGTAATTGTTTTAAAAGTGTACGAAATTCAATCTTTCCTGAAGCCAATTTCTTATTTAAAATTGTTGTAATACTGTTAATCTCGGACTTCTGGTTTGATAATAACCAAGGGAAAATATCAAAAAAGATATCCTGCTTGTCAGAAAGGGTACTTATAGCATCATTAAATAGTTGTTCGGTTGATAAGTTTCTTTTTGTAAATGTTCTTTTTACATAGTCGTTTGAATAACACTGCAAGGCATGACCACAAGAATTAATGAATTGAAAAGCCTGTTTTGAGGGCAAGTGAATTATTTGATTATTTGCCCCATTTTGCATAATAACCTTTAGAAAGATTGGAAGATGTTCAAATTTTAATTGGTAAATGCCAGGAAAAATTTCGCCATCTAAAGGGATTAGTGAATTAATAAAGTCTAAAAATTCCAGATTACCAGTTTTTAATTCTTTGATGATGTCACTTATTTTGGCCACATCAAAAGAAGATGTAAGATCCACTCCTTGAGAAAAAGAGGCAATCAACAGGCGCAATATTAAGAAGGCATTGGGATTTTTTTCTAAAACGGTATCAGTAAACTCATCAGTAATTAATTGCCTGAATTTTTGAAAATTAGAAAACATTATTTGCATACGCTTACTAATAAATCGCAAATGAGTTGTTACTGCCGAGTTTTTATCAAGTGACTTATATAGGTCTAATTTTGGCGTGTAGTTAGGGGCTATCACACTACTTGCTGATTCAAATTCAGTAAACCTAAGTTTAGCATCCCAAAAAGCATGCTTTTCATATTTGATAGCGCAATAGGCGCCATTGTGACGCCAATCGATTAACGCAATATGATCTAGTACATTTTGTTGGACATCCCGACTTTCAATTTGCTTTTCACCGCATCGTAAAACCTGGTAGAGACGGTCTAAAAAGACTTGCGCATGAAAATTCTCAACATTCATTAAATATTGGTTCATAACGTGTTCGTTAACAATCAAATGATGTCTTTCTATGTAGTCAATAAATTTTTGATAACTATGCCATAGGGGCGCATAGCGCATATGTCCCACTGACTTTCCATGAGCATCAATCAATTGCCACCAAATGTTTTGATAAGCAGGATTATGATTTTTTAATGTAGTGATGCTTAGCGCAACAGCGTCTATTTCATTTTTAGAGAGGCATTCACTGAAATTTAACGAAGGGTCTAACAGGCGACGTTTCCATATGGCAAAATGTGACGGTCCAAATGTATTATAAATTTGTTGTGCCAGAGTTAAAAAATGATCTGACCCATTCCTGGAAGAAGGAAGTCTATGAGATGCTTCATGATCATAGATGAGCTGGCCAAAAGAACGAACATTTTCAATAGTAAACACAGATTCATTATTATCATCGAATAGGGCTGCTAATACCTGTATATTTCCCTTTAATTTTGTGCTTGCCCATTTTTTTAACAAATTACGGCATGCTGGCAAGTCTTTGACTTCAGGTGTGAGGTCAAGAAATGCAGTAAATTCTTGCATTTGTGTGGAGGCATTTTCGGGTAACGCAGGCTTTTCGCAGTCATTTAAAAATTTTAAGGCATTTTTCACACGCAAGGAATCATTGTCTTCAGTGGCTAAAAATTTCCATAGAAGTTTTTGTTCTTCTGCATTGTTTACCAGGGGCTGGAGCTGTCTTATGTCGCCTCTAAATACATGCGCTTTTTCTGGTTGGTGTAAGTTGACGGTGAATGGATTGATTTTTATACCTGATTTCGCCTTTTCGGCCCTATCTAATATATCTTGTTTTTCTCTTCGGGCTTCAAAACCAAGAATCAATCCTTGATCGTGTGCAGAGAAGGCGAGGAAAAAGCCGGGGGGCAAATTGTCACGAGAAATGCCAAGACGAAATGAGGAAGCATTTTCCATCATTTTTTGCACCGCTTCAGGTTCTATCTTTTTGATTACCTGACTTGCATCAACTGAACTACCAACCCATAGCGAAAATAATTGACGCAGATTTTCTTCATTCCAGCCAGATCGTGATTTAGTATCATCTGGGATTTGTTCCCACTGAGCCTTGAATCGTTCATCAATATTGTCTCGAGTGATGAGTAAATTTTCAGCCTTGGTATATTGATTGATTTCCTGTTCTTGTTCTTGCTCTTCTTCTTGCTCTTGTTCCTGTTCATGCTGTGCTTCTTGGCTAACTTCCTGCTGAAGTTGCTGTTGGATACCTGGTGTTTGGGTTGTGAGAGGAAAAAAGACATCCTCTCCATCCCATTGTTGAGGTGTCTGCGCTTTTTTATCAGTAATTATTAATTCGGGTTTAAGAGTACCAGCAGCACATAAATGCAGATTATTGGTATCCTCCGTTAACTTAGTATGCTTATGTTTGCGCTGATTATCTAGTATAGCATTTTGTAACTCTCTATATATGGCTTTAACTTTTAGATCTATAGGATGCGTGAATGATTCTCTATCCCATGCAGGAATACGGATAAGTACATTTAAAGGTCTAAAATTGGATTTTGCAACGGTGAGCAGACTATTTAATAACAGCAAACAGTTATCTGTATCTTTAATATCAACATTATAAAGGCTAATTTCTCCTACTTCATCGTTTAAGCTTAATTTTTGGGTGTTAACAATTTTGAATAGCTCAATCAATTCACTCCGAATTTCGTAATCTAATTTTGGAACAATAAATGAAAGATTTTGAAAAATTGGTGAACAATTAGTATTGTTCAAGGCCAGCATTTTGTTTTTAAAATATCTTATATATACGAGCGGCGCTTCGATTAGACTTCCGGTAAAATCAAACACGCAACTTAGGTTTGGTGCTGGTTCTTTGAATGTATTGTTCCACTGGTTAATATAATTGACAGTTAAATAGTCAAAGAAAGAATTTAAGCCAGGAGTACCCATTTGGGCTATCTGGACAAAGGCCCAAGTGCTTAATAATTGTGGATCTGCTGGTTTATCATGATAATCATAATATGATTTTTTCCATTGATCATTATGTCGATTTGCCGAGTTAATAAAATCTAAATCAATATCCTTTCCATATTTATTATAAAAATTGACCATTTCCTTACCGACTGCTTTCCAAATATGTTTTCGATTATCAATTTCCCCTAGTTTTAGCATTAATGTGGTGTCGAGAATTGTTGTTAAAAATCGATTACGTGCAGCACATCTCATGGCTATGGATAAATTAGAGTCGTCTTTAATCACAGTGGGTTGGATAGGCTTAACTGTAAGTATGCTGGTGTTAAAATTAATCAGATTGGAAAGGTCTTTGGACATGAATTCCCAGGACTGATGCATTTCAAGGATTAGAATATTGGGATTGTGATAAATTGTAAATAACGCGTTTTGGAGCGCGTCTATATTAGAACTGTTTATTTGAAGTGTATCCGGGTTTTTTTCGGATGAAATTATTTTTAAAGATGCGTTATCAAATAAATTAAAAAGTTCAGAAATTCTATAATTACTATCGAAAAT
>JAUXYG010000186.1 GCA_030694525.1 Legionella sp.
ATTATAATCGACTATTTAGGGTTGGCTTGATTTAGCAGTATTTGTTTTTCGCTAAATTAATCTTTTATTTCCAATCTATACTAACTAAACCTTTTGTGATCCTCAACGCCATGTTTGGTAAAATTATAAAGAACAGTGTGCATGTCAGCTACTCTCCAAAAAACAATTAGTGATTATGCCTATGATGTATGTCAGGAAAATGAGGGTGTGAATGTTTCACCTTTAAATGTTGGTGAAAGTGAGTATGGGGGTCTCCTCATCCCCTGTAAAATCATGAGAATGCTGGTGATGCTCATCATTAGTGTGGCTATGACTGTGTGCAAGAATTTCGTGCTCATGATCATGTGAATGATGTTCAGTCAAGTGTAACCACACGCCCATAGCCATAAACACTGATGCAATCCTAAGTCCGTTTCTCAATACAAGGTGCATCCAAATCGTTGGGCTTATAAACACCCCACCCTATTTGCACAATAAAACCTTGATTAGGATGCATGGCCGTGGTTTGACAATCGATAATTAATATTTCTTTTTGAGCAAGCCCATGCATCGCCAATGAATATTCGCCCCAGCCAGTGCCTGGCATCAGTGACAGCCATACAAAGGCAATTGATACGATAAGCCCGCATCCAGCAATTGTCTTCCCTCAGCAACACGCGATAAAGGAATGCGTATCGGTTTTGTTACTTCTCCCTGATACGTTCCCTGCCCTTTCGGGCGACCGGCATTCGGTTTTAAGCCGCTATGGGCCATGGTATATATGACTCATTTGATTTAGGTAACGTAAATTACTAGGGGGTAAATAGGGAGAAGTAAATGGTTATTTTGGGGCAAAAAGAGTGCAATAAGGTAAGTTATGGAAAAACATCATGATTCTTTTATTAAATAATTGAAATCCACTCATTAATAGTTGAACTCAGCAGTGGTTTTTAAGTATTCAATGGAATAATCGTGTCTTTTTCTTTATAACACACTTTAACCGCAGGAGTTACCGGCGGACACTATAATTCAAGCGGAATTTGCAGCGCAAAATCCGCTCCAAACCCTCTTGCGTCAACGCCTGAGCTTTAAAGGTTGTAAAAAAATTAAGGAACGCTTAATACCTTCCCGCTTTATTATTAATAATGTTGGGAAATGAGAACGCAGTCTTTAAGAACAAGACTGCGATAAGATCCTCACTATTATTAATAGTGATATTTACTCCATGTAGAAGACAGATTGCTATCAGGGCGAGTATCATTCACACCTAATACGATACCACCTTCTTTAATGCGAGACTCAAACACTTTTGCTTTATCTTCAGGTATGCCCCAACCGATTAATGACCCAACTAATCCACCAGTGATTCCACCAGCACCAGCCCCAGCAAGACCTGCAGCTAATGGACCAGCAATAACTAGCCCTAATCCTGGAATGACAAGGCTAGTACCTATGGCTGCAATCGCACCTACAATACCACCCAATGCAGCTCCTGTTGCACTACCGATTCCCATTCCTTCGGATGCTTTTGAGCCTTCTTTAACTAAAACTGAGTCATAATATTTTTTTCGAGAATCTTCAGACATCATCACGTTGATGTCTTTAGGCGTATATCCTGCATCAAGAGCATCTTGATAAGCCTTTTCTGCATCATGTTGGTTTTTAAACACTTCAGTTGTGAAATGAACATCTTTTTTTGTATCAGACATAATTCTCTCCTTGAATTAGATTTCTTATTGAATACATTCCCTGTTTTTACGATTCTAATTATAAACCAATAAAAAAAGTTTGCTTCTTTAATAATCTTTAATAAATGAAATATTGAAGTTAGTTCCATATTTCTAATATTTTTCATAAATTCACAACAATAATGCGAGTTAATATAACGGGGGTTTCCAAACAACCTACCTATTCAGCCATTACTCATGGTGCTTAAGCTACTGTCAACAGAAATCATCAAATGTATTCCCTCCATTCCACTCTAAGCCCTGTTTAATACAAAATTCTTTATCAACGTCTTCTTTCTCAAAATATGAACCCAAATTTGAATGGTCGAGTAGCTCATTCACAAATGTAATTTCAATAATGACCCATGGTTTATACCCCTCTCGCTCACACAGATGCCCTTCTCTCTCGCACATCACAAAAATTGAGGAGCTATCTTTCCCCCTTACAAACTCTAGGATTATTAATTTGGGAGAATCATCGCTATAGGCAAATACTGCTCCAATTTTTAGGTTCTTGAAATACGCTTCAAGTGAACATATTCCGATTTCTTGGGGACAACAAGGAAAATAATAATTAGCTGCCCACCCTGACTGCGTACATTTTTTTGTAAGAGCCATTTCCATACAATGTAAATCTGGTATTTTAATATCTATCATTCCTTATCCCCGTTTATCTATGACATCTGATAGTTGAAAAAAACAATGTTACGGGATATAAACATTAAATCTGTTACATCTTCAAGGGGGGATTTAAATGGAAAAAACGTTACATGACTACTTTTATATTAATACAGGAAACGAAATCAAATGTTACAGTGGTAAAGACGCCTCTTTTTTAATAGAAGCCGCAAATTTCTACATAGATAAAAAAAAGGGTAAGGATATCCAGCATGTCATACCAGAACTTGATGCTATTGTTTATGAATGCATGGAAGAATTCTATAAAAATGGTATTACAGACGGATTATTGAATAAACTTAATGATATTATCAGGGATGTAAAAATTCAATGCCTTATAGAAAACATAGAAAATAAACTCTCAGCTGTTCATATTGCTTACATTCCAAAAAAAACCTCTTCCATAATATTCGGCGCATATATGTTCTCTCATATAACTTCATTTAGCGGCTTGGATGGCTTGAATAGATGTCATAACAAGGATTGCCTTAAGTTTTTTCTTGGTCGATCAAATACCAAATGGTGCTCCAATTCATGTGGCTCTAAGTTCAGAGTGAATAAAATGCGGAAAAACAAAAAAACGTCTTGTGCGGAAATATTTCTTTAAATCATAGAAATTAAAGGGTGGTGTTTTTAAACTTTAACTATATGCATAGAGCTTTGTTCTTAAGGATATTAAATGAAAGCATTTAGTTTCTACATAAATCGGCAAGCTGCCGAAATATTTATTTGCCAATAATGAAAGCTGGGATTAATAATCGACGGCTAATTCACTGACCTTTTAATTTGAATTAATTGTTATTAAAGCTATTCTTAAAGTTATTTAAATATTTGAAACTATGGGATTAAAACCAACTTTAACTTTTGAAGAAGCCTTGAATGCAGATGGCTCAGATAAATCTTTGCTAATAGGGAATGGATTTAGTAGATCTATTTCTAATAAATTTGATTACAAAACTCTTTTTGATTTAACAAAAGATCCAATAATAATGGGTGATGAATGCTTATATCAGACTGTGGATCATATTTTTTCAGATTTAGAAACTACTGATTTTGAAAAAGTTTTAGCACATCTTGATGTTTCTCATAAAATTTTATGTTCTTACAAAAAAACTCTAACATTAAATAATTATATAAATAATTTGTTAGACAAAATGCAGAACGATATTAATCAAATAAAAAAAATATTCATCAAAATAATAAATTATGTTCATGGGGATCTTTATAGTCAAATTACACCCAATACAAGTATTAAATTAGGTAACTTTTTAAAAAATTTTAATTCAATTTTTACTATTAATTATGATCTCTGCTTATATTGGATATTAATGAAAATTAAGGAGAGTGATTCTAAGTTTAAATATGATGATGGCTTTCGCGGAAATGATTGGATTAATAACGAAAGTCAAAATATTTTCTACCTTCATGGAGCACTTCATATTTTTAACCGTCAAAAATTGATAAGAACAAAAGACAAACAATTATCCTTCTTGATCGAAGAAAAAATTATGAACAGTATTTATCCCTTGACGGTAATGGAAGGGAAATATACTAAGAAAGTTAAATTTATCACTAATAACTCATATCTTGATGATTGTTTTAAAAAGCTAAAAAGTAGGGATGGGAGTTTATTTATTTTAGGTACCTCTTTGAATGAGCACTCAGATAATCATATTTATACCCAAATAAAGGATAGTGCATTTCATACAATTTACTATGGGGTATTTGAATTTGATAAGAAATCTAAAATAGAGATTGAACGAATTAAATCTATGAATAAAACAAAGGTTAGATTATTTGATGCTCACTCAGCTATTACTTGGCATACAATTGAAGAAAACCGGCCCAATGAGATAGGATTTATGGAATAAATTATCACAACAACCTTTATATGTTATTAATGCTTACAATAAAACTCTCTATTCAAAAAAGATTAAACTCCCATTTCAAAAAAACAAAAATATTAATCAATAAAGATGCTTAACAGAAAGCAATAATATACGTTCAGATTTACAATCTTCCATTTAATACTTCAGCTTTTTGAGATAAATTCGCCGGGTTTGACAAAAACCGAGCATCTACATACTGAAGCTTACACGAGCGCTGTCATTAGTTCTTTAAACCAATTTAATCAACATTCAATGAGAATTTTTTGCATACCGGCGACACAGGAGTCGTGTTTATTTTCTCAATATATATATTCCATTCTTATACTCTACTATGTTATAAATTATTAGACATCAATCTGATTGTCTAATAAATCGCGAAGATTAGTTAAATAGACCTTAATCTCTGTAATCGAATTAAGAGAATTTTGAAGGTCTATTATTTGCGGTTGAATAACTGGGCCAACATTTTTGATGCCTCTAGATATGATTTGACCATTATGATTGCATCTTAATCACAAATTCGGTACATTTGACGCAAATAAACAAGCTGAGCTTCTAAAATGCCACAATACCGCTATGATTTGTCAAAAGTTTATCTTATTTGGTTTAGCCATTATCCAGATCAAGCATTAGGAATAGAGAATGAACTACGCCTGATTCGTCTACGGCAAAAAAATCCACAGACAGTCGTAAGTCTAATATACAGCGCACGATTACTCACAACCCTTGCGATTGCTTCGCTCCGAACTTTTTGTGAGAAACATGCCATTGTATTATACGATTTCGATACAGAACTTATGTCTATGTTGAGCCATCATAACGACATTAGAATGTATCAAATTGCCCGTAAAGAATTAATAAAAACACAAAGACAGCAAGGTGGTAATTTTTCAGCAGCCTCTGATTGCTTGCGTTTAATCGTTCCAGTGATTGCCAAGTTAGGCATCTATATGGATTTTGATGTACCCTGCGCATTTGGTAATACCACAGAAACAAAAGTTTATGCTGAAGCTCCCTTGTTATTAACAATAGAGGGCGAATATGCATTTCAAGACCTTGAGTTTCATGTGTATGTTAATACAGATTTTCTTGCTTGCGCCTTCGATGAAAATAATCCCATGGAATTGGATAAAGATGCCTTAGAATCAATACGTTGCAATCAAGATCGCATTATTAAAAATTACGAGGGTAAACTAACGATTGATAAATTATTCCATCCTTTGGAGCTCACAGAGGACGCCGCTCTAGAATTTAATAATTTATTCGGTAAGTTTCTAAAAAGTGATTACCCACAATCGCCCTTCGGATTAAGAAAATTTATAGTAGAATTTAGTGATACCAGTTTAAACAATAAAGCATCTAAACATAACCTTATGATGATTGCTTGTTCTAGAATATCAGGACCTTCTAATTTCTGGTCATTATATAGCTATGCCAAACCTACTGATGATATCTTTACTTTTGGTGTTGTGCCCGTACTGGATGTCTATAATAAATATATAAAATTAATTCTTGCTAGTAATGCCACAATACACCCTATTATTTCAAAGTGCGTGACTTTTACCAATACGCATCAAAATGGGCTGGAATATTTCAAAAAGCATGGTAAAAATCCTGCGGCAGGCGTATTAGCCGACCTTTCATGGACAGAACGGGGTAAGGCTAATAAAGAGCAACGTGAAACAGCATTGTTCGCTGCAACTATTAAAGTTCAGCGATTCTTCAGGCATCATCGTGAAGTGAGCAACAAATCTCAGCCGTTATTGCCCGGCCCACGAATTGCCGCTCATTCGGGGAATCCAGTTATCTTATAAAGATGCTTAATTATTGAATTTCATGGTCAAATATGTTACAATTATATTTTTAAAATTGTGGCACTTTTACCTATGAGCAGAACGTTTCATCATTATTCATTTCTTTATCAAAGTAAAAAAAAAGAACAAGAGATCTATACTGATAATCCCTGCGGCAGCTTTGATTTACAGCGATTAATCGCGGGTAAACCTGCTTGGAGGCAAGCAAGTTATGTCAATGAAGTCGTGAAAAGAAAATTAATTATTCACGATTGGACTTTCTTCAATTATACGGAAATCCAGCAGGAAGATTTTTATATTTTAGTTGAGGATTTACTGAATGATGGGTTCGAAATCTATTTTTGGTCTGGTGATGCGGTAAAGGAAATAACACCAGAGAATTGGTATCAATATCGATGGGATCCGAGTAAATATTTACTCAAGGGTTCGCTTAAATACACCAGCTCTACAAACATAAAAAAATGGGCCACTGATAAACTTTTATGGGCAGAGGATGATTTATTTATTCTTGATGATTACTGGCTTCCAGTTTTACGAGATCATCTAAATGAATTACCCCCGCGACAGCTTTTAATTTCTGATTTAGCCAAATATTCTAATCCAGAAGAAATTCTTTCAAATTCACTAGGTCTAACACCTAAAATTGAGCAGGTTGTTTTAGACGAAATATCTTCATTGGCTGCACATTTTTATTCAAGTATGAAGAAATTTATTGAGACTTTAGATTTAAAGATAGTCATTCGTTATAAAAGCTTGAATTTAAGTGTTCAGGAGATAGGAGACTTATTGCAAAATGAGGCATTAAATCTTTTTGACCTCGTGATTAAAAAAACAGATTTACATGATATTGAATCAGTGTGTTTTGACGATGATGAAGACGCTACGCTTGAAAATCAGGAGTTAGATGAATTATTTGCTTTAACACCTAAGGTGAAACGAGTTTTCAACCTGTTGATACTTGATCATAGCGACCCTTTAATACCGATACCATATTTGGAATGTTTAACAGTCAAAGAAATATTATCCCAAGCATTATGGGGTGATCCGCATAAAATGCGCTATTTATCCTATGGCATGATCGATACTCCTGAGATTTTAAATAAATTAGAAAACCTGGGTACTGTAATTGAGTCAACTGAGTCAAGTGCGTCTTCATTGTCAAATCTATCCACACTTAAAAACTTAAGATATGTATCGTCTTCTTCTTGGAAATATCAAGAAGAAATTGTTTTTAAAACAGCAACTCGTGTAGAGCTGGCGGATGTTAAACTTAGTGATTTTAATAGCGATTCTCTGTTTGCTTATTCATCTAATTTAAAAGAGTTATCAGTTGAAACCTTACCTTTAAATCTTACTCATACACTGCCAACATTAGAGATTTTAACCGTAAAAAATATAAGCTTTTCACAACTAAGAGAAATTAATCGGGCTTTCCCTAATTTGAAAAAACTAATCATTAATGAGATTGTTACTGAAAACGATACCAATGCCATTGCGGTGAATTTAGATCCCATTGAGTATTTAAAAATTAATGGTCCAATATCCTCTACTACAGCGTTAACTTTACTAAAAAACGGGCCCAATCTGAAAGAGCTTTCTGTTCATTGTGAGGATTTTTTACATGGTTTTTCTGAAGCAGCACTAAATCTTCCTCTGTTAGAGCGTTTAGTATTCAATGGCAATAAAAATTTTTTATATTTCCTTTTGAAAAATGCACCGAAACTAAAAATAATCAAATTAAAATCACTAAATGATTCGCTAAGCCCTATAATTATGGATGATAAAATACGGATTGAACATTTAAAAATTAAACACGAGTTACCTGACACGCTATTGTATGAATTACTTAATTTAATAAAACCTCGCCATCTGAAATTAAATCTTTCTGACAAGAATAGTAATCTTGAACACTTACCTTTATTTTCTGATTTAATCTCACTGAGTGTGGATGGTTGGGTTAATAATAGATTACTAAACAATTTATTAAGTCAAACCCCAAGATTGCAAAAATTGACATTATCCAATATGCAAACTAAAGATTGGATTCGTTTATCACCTGACCTGTCCTTATCCTTGTTAAAGGTTCTAAATTTCTCATCAAAAGAAACCATATTTTCTTTGGAAATTATTAATTTATTAGGAATGATAGCGCCTAATTTAGAGTCATTGATATTAACTACCATGAAAGCTGGATTATCTGGCCAGATTCTCTTAAAACACCCATTAAATCACCTCAAACGTCTAAACATTAAATCGGCCAGTTTAACGAGTCTTGACATCCAAAATATCTTAGTTGGTTGTCCCAAATTAACCAAGTTATTTTTATATGACTTGAAGCTAGCACAAGAGGTATCTACTGCGAGTATCACTACATCAGTGAAATATTTAATTCTAGACGGTTCATTGATTAGCAACACACAATTAATTCAGCTACTGCGTTGTTTTCCAGATTTATATAGTTTATCACTTAGAAATTGTAAAAACCTGGTTTCTGAGTCGATTCGTCCTTTTTTAGACAGAATAAAGATTATCAATCTATTGGATAACAAGAGAACAGTGTATCAATCTGCAGGAAATGCGCAATCTAAATGGTGTGATTTTGACACGAGATTGAACCAAACTGAGATCCAGGCAAAACGTTATTTCTATTCCATTTCACCCGACACAGAGCATCCACCGGTAGCATTTTTCCGTTTAAAATCGTTTAATGCTCTTGAAATAAACCCCAATCAGGTAAGGGTCAATCAAGCAGTAAGGCTTAAGAATATTGGCGCTCTGGATTTACAGCCAGCGATAGATATAAAGCAGCATGAATTAAATGGATTTCTTCCCCAAGTTCAGCTTAAGGCTGAGCAAGATAAAGACCATTATCATTATTTGGGACAGTTATTTATCGAACTGAGTTCCGAATGGCAAGCGTTACCGTCAGTTTCACCTATTGAGCGCTTAACCGATATCGCTTTGGATGATGAAGTTTTCTATGAGATTAGCTATTCCAAAAGAGACAATTTTTATTATATTCGCGTGCCTGAGGGGAGCATATGTACGCAAATTCGCTATGCCGTGCGTGTCCCTCGTATTTATCCTGAAGTCGTTATGCCTGCTAATCTTATAAACGATATCAACTACTTGCTCCACTTCAGAGCAGAAGCAATAAGAAATATGCCTCAAGTAGCGACAGGAACTGAGTTCCTTAATTTAATTTGGAATCAAGCGGTAGGGGCATGTCGCCACCGAAGCATGCTTTTTTTATGGCGTCATCCTGAAAATGTACGCGTAATAGAAAATGATTGCCATGTTTTTGTTGAGGTGATGGTCGAAAATGAGGCGCAACAGCAAGTTCCCGTTATCGTTGATTTAGGGGGTTATCCCGCTCGATTGAATGTCGTTGAGGATTTCCTCCCTCCTGAGACTATCGTGCATGAGGTGCAACAAACTCTAGAAGAGCCGCAGATTGCGCAGTATGCTGCGCGTTTAGAACCATGGAAGGCTAAATCAATGCTTTGGACCCATTGGCATGAATTTGCTGATGAGATGCTCCAGCCAGGACAAAAAATATTACTTGAAGTGAGCCAGGAAGCGGAAGTGACTTCAGTATGGCAAGGATTGACTCGTCATTTACAGGAAAATTCCCAACCCTACTTCTATCTTGCGCATCCGGATGATTTACACTGCGCTTTGCCCTATTTGGCATTGGAAAAGGATGATGCTTATCGGATACACCAAGGCCCTGGTGGTCCATTGTACGATTTTATCACCGATTGCAGCCGTACCGATGGCCCGGGTGTATTAATCGTTAATTACGATGCCTTTAATGTGGACGATTTAATACGGACGAATAGCTTATTAGATCCGGAGCGCCAAATTGAAGGGGTAGTATTACCACCAGCACTAGTGGTTATCGGTATAAGAAATAGTGCGCGCCCAGATGCCTATGAAGGTGCTGATTTTATCTCTCGTTGGCATCAACGAATACAGGTCCCCCCTGTTTTCTTGAATTCAGAACACACCCCTGCAGCAACAACTCAAGCTACGTGTACCCTGGATTTATGGGAAGATGCTGACGTTCGGGAGATGCTGTTAGGACGTTGGCGGTTGATGGGCACAGGCTTTGTTTATGAAGAAGGACTCCTCGCACCCGCCGTGCGTGCGGGTCATCGCGTGATTGCTCTACGGAATGCTCCCCACTCAATACGTACGCTTAGTGAGCAACTCAGTACCCTTAGCTGGGTGGTCCATAATGGTAGACGTTTAGAATTTCCACCCGGATTGCAATTCCAATGGACTTCTGGCTACGATTGGTCTCGATTAAGTCCCATCATTACTTGGCTTAGTACACCTCCCGCCCGTGCCTATGTGTTAAATCCAGGCCATTTTCCAGCTTTTTTTAATTATTATATTGAAGATACTGATAATCAAAATTTACAGGCTACACCGGGCTGGATACAACAGGCAGCCCGTCATACTCTGAGGGTAACGGTAAGTCGTAATTTAAGTGTAGGGCAGTGGGCTCAATTGCTTCATCATTGCTTGATGCATGAGGTGATGTTAGAGGTATTTTGCCCTCAATCGGTGTCACTACCTGAAGTTTTAGGCCCCCGACCCGTGCCACAAGCAGTAGCATTAATTCCTAATCTCACGGTTATCGTCTCTACAGAGCGTGATACTACAGTGCTCACATTACTGGACCAGCATCCGCAGGCACGCTTTGCAGATATAACGGAATGCACCGCAGGTGATTTATGGCAGCATTGGCACAGTCGTTTGGATGCCGAAGCTTCCTGCTTGCGTATTTGGCATCAGCCTGGATGGCTGCAACAGGCACTCGCAGCCGGTGAGACCGTAATCTTAACCGGGACTTTTAGTGCTGAGTTGCAAGATGCTCTGCAAATAGCTTGGTGTGGTCCCAAGCATGACCGCTGGCCGGGTCAATTGCTCCTGGTCACCGAACAAGCAACCGATTTTCCCTTAATCGCGCACCAGACCCATATTGTGAGTCCTGAAGAAAAAAAGACACGGTTATTAAGCCGCTTTTCAGCTCACTTATGCGCACACATAACACCGCAACAGTGGAGTCAAGAATCGGTAAGCCAATTGCAAGCGCGGTTACGATTTCTACAACACACCCCGCAAGGTGACAGTAATGATGCTTGGCAAGGTTTGCAAACTCTTAAGCCAAAGTGGGATGAATATGCAGATGCACATACAGTATTAGTGCGACGTAAAGCAGCTTTAGAAGCAGTCTGGGCTGCAAGTCCTTATGCCTGCATTGTCGGATTAACCGGTGGTGGTAAAACAACGTTTATATCGAAAATAGTACCCGATGAGCACACTATAGTATATTACGGTGAAGGGCAACAGGAGGCATGGGCTCAGGCAAAAGGCGCACAACGACATATCCTTTGTCTTGATGAAGGGAACTTAAGTACACGTCAACGCAGTGAATTAGAGGGTTTATGCCTGGGAACTTTGGGTATGCCTTGGGGACCGAATTATTATACTTTAACACCCCGTCATAAGGTGGTAGTGCTGATGAACCCTCAGGCTGAGGGTGGTTTGCGCCAGCTTCCATCGTTATTTTTACGTCATGGCAATACCTTAATATTTGATCCTTTACCCCCTGCTTTTATCGCGGATCAGGTGATAAAACCACTCTTGGGGAAGGTGCCGGAAGCGGTGGCTGCAGCTTTTTTTGCAGTTTATCGCTTTGCCTGTATGCACTCTACGACACGCATTTTGATGACACCTCGAGACATTGCGATGATGGCCTGTTTATATTTAGGGTATCGTCCGCGCTCGGATGAACGATTTATGGTGGCGCAATATGTGGCCTATCATATAGGAAAATCGGTATTACCCCAGGCGCTACATGCAGATTTGTTGCGCCAATTTCAGGCCACACCACAGCCATTAGGTTTGGAATATTTAGCGGGTAGTAATCTGGATGAATATGGTTTTGTTCTTACTCCATCACGTTTACCACTCGTAGTTCAATTACAAGAATTGTTTGCCATACGGCACTTACGCCAACAGCACCCCTCATGGCAATCTCGAGGTTTAGGTGGACTGATGGTGGAGAGCGCACCGGGTTTAGGTAAGAGTGAATTAATGCGTGCCTTTGTACGCAGTCAGGGGATGGTTCTTTGGAACCCTCATAATCAGAGTGTTCCTCCAGAAAATCCTTATATGGTTATTCCTGCCTCTTTACCGCCCGCGGAGAAAAAATCTTGGCTACTGCACGCTTTTCATGCAGGTGCTGTGGTGCTCATGGATGAAATGAACAGCGGTCCGGTAGTTGAAGATCTACTCAATGCCTTGTTGTGTGGCGAAACCCCTGATAAAGAGCCAGCAAAATGCCCCGGCTTTTTATTGCTGGCCACGCAAAACCCACCGACTATGCCGGGGCGAGTACGTCATACTTCAGCTATTGAGCGTCGTCTATTACATGCCACGCTCGAGGAATATCCACAGAAGGAAGTTGAAAATATTTTGCGCGTCCAAGGTTTGCAAGAAGAAAAGGCTAAAGCCTTAAGTACGGCCTTTGAGCGCAAACGTCAAGAAGGAATAAGAAAGGGCTATGCTGCCTTACCGACCTTACGCGATGTCATTAATATAGCTAAGGAAATACTATCGCGTAAACGTTTAGCGGAGGCTGCGCCTGAAAATGAACCTGTACGTAAAAAGGGCAAAAATTTCGGATTTTTTAGTGAATCTGAGCAAGGAGAAGGGGTGCGCGATTCAGAGTCATTGATTACAAAATTTAATACCTAAATTCATCATAAATAGATCAAGCAATGATGAGGAGGGCTTCTCATCATTTTCTAATCATGCTCTTGTTTGAATAGTTCGAGTGAGAACCAGTTCTCGTAAGCTCAAGTAATTCTATGGAGCCAGTATTTCTTCAGCATCATGCTTCAATACTGGATCAATTGATTTATTCAAATATCCTCATATGGGTGTAAGCGCACTCTACGCAAAAAGCCAAGTTAAACATTGCATTGTTATCACAATGCTTCCATTTGCATATTTCATTAGACTCTCCACCATGGTGTTGTATGATAGCTTCTTTTCTTATTTGAAAAAATCACTGAGTAACGACCATTGAACAGGATCCTTTATTTTAATTGCTAATCCCGATGTACGATAATCCGCATCAATTTGCCAATATTGCTTACACTTTTTACATTTCTTTAAAATAGTATAAGCATTTCTTTTAAAATCCATGTCTGGCATCAAATAAAAATATCTAGAGAGCCCGTTAAGAATTATCCAGGAGGGAAACTTGGAACATTTACATCCAAATAACAGATTACTCAATTTAACCAAAATAATTTGAGACTAGATTAAACAAAGAATTATATCGCTCATTTGTATGATTATCAACCACATAAATATTACTATTTCATTACTAGGCTTAGCGCTCCGGAACTTGCGCTGTGATGTAAAAGCCTAATCAATATTAGATTAAATAATAAACTAAAATTTTATATTTAACTCAATTTAACTTCTTCAGAACGAATTTTTATGTTAAACAATTTAAATCAGCTGACTATCAATATAATTGAAATTTTTGTCGCATCATAACTCTTTTCCATGTTAATCCAACCAAAGATAACTTCATTCACTCCATTGCAAAACTAGCACGATGAATTGCACTATAAATTTCCATAAAGATCTTTTTTTGTGATACAATGCTTTTTTTGTCCAGGTGATTGAAAATATTATGATTACCTTAACTGAAGCTAATTTTCCTTTAAAAGTGCAAGAAATAATTGAAAAATATTATTTAAAACCCATGGGTGGCAGTAAAAAAAGCAACTTAAAGGATGGTCATATTGAGCGAACAATACATGGTGGCATGCACGCCAGTCGTGCTACTTTATGGTCTTTGGTCATGAATCAGCTTCTGAAAAAATTAGCTCCAGTCTATGTAAATTCAGCCCTTGATAAAATAGCTAGGCATCTTAAAACAGATGCAAAAACAGTATTATTACTTATTTTAATAACAACAACTTGCCATGACTCAGCTAGAAAAGGTGAAGGTGCTGATTATTGGGAGGCCGAAAGTGCGGCCAGTACATTAGAAACTTTAAAGTCTTTAGGACTAAATAACGCTCATGCCCAATTGTTTGCCAATGCTGTTCAATGGAAAGATCAACCTGAAGTTTATAAAAAGGAATTAAGCAAATTAGGTATTGCAAAGCATGATAATAATGCCTTTGATTATATTCGTAAATTGGTTAATTTAGGGGATAATTTAGATATTATGCGTTGTGTAAGTCCCTTTGATTTAAGCTATATTTTTAAAACGCTAAATACTGTCGAAGGTTTTGATTCAATTGCAAATCACGTTGAAATTGTCTCACTGATTAAATCTATGCATCAAATGATATATGATCAGCACGATATGTTCTTTAGTTGTACTGTGTTGGATGTAGATAAGAGCCCCATTTTTAGCCATCCAAGTAGTCATATGCCCGCTGAGAAACTCAAGTACGAGCATGCTGATAATGTATTTATCACTGTTATGCAAGATGTCTTAAGGTATCCTGAAATTCAAGCTTTGGTACCGGATGATGTTATAAATCTTAAAAACACTAAAGACGCAATGCCAGTTCCATTTAATCCTTTTATACATGGTACAACGTCTGCAACACTTGCTTTAATGTCAAAAACAAATTTTCAACTAATGCCTATACTGAAGATGATGGATGACTTTCAAGCAGCACCGATGGTTGGTGAGTTAACTCGAGGTGGTTATAGCATATTAGGTTTTAAAGGGGCACAAGAAGAGGATATTGGAGCAACGTCTTTTGGAAAAGTGCTAACAGGGTTTTACAATTTAAAAAAAATAACTGCAAATTATACCCAGTTTAAATCTGTACCAAACAATACGGCTCTTGGATATTTTAAAGATTCATTTCAATACGGATTAACTAGTGGATTTTCAAATTTAAATTTATTATTGATTTATTTTACTCGTGCAAGACAGACACATCAATTGCTTGATCAAGTAATCACTCAAGATGAACTTCATACACTAAATGACCAACTGCAAGGAGCTGTTCAGTTTTATTATTTTATTCAACTGCTCGGTACGCATATACATCCTAATTTTGAGGCGATAGAAGAGGCTTTAGCTCAATCCCGTTCATTAGAGAAAAGAGACATTTCAGATACTGCATATAGTCTTTTAAGCATGAAAAAAATCATCGAAAAAATTATGCTGCATAAGATCGATATGAAAGATATTGTTTTAAACCCAACAGAGGACAATCTTAATAAAGCACTTAAAGTCCTTGAATTTCCTAAAAAAGCGACCATTAAATCTGGGTTTGGATCTGTAGATAAATACATTGCACTACCAATCACCCAATTTTTTAGTTTAAAAACACCAAAACAATCAGCATCTGAGCGACGTAATTATTGTGAATCTTATGATTCAGGCCATTTTGGATATTTCTCTAGAAATATAAGTGGTTATAGTATAAATGAACGTTTAGAACAATTTTTGTCAGGGAAAGTGGAGTCGGATTATTTTGTAGGTTTAAGTGAAGAAGCTACTAAATATATTGTTGCTCTAGAAGATCGTATTCGTGTTTTTAATAAATTAGTTCACACACCTCAAGAGCAATTTAATTTGACTGCAGAACAGCAAGACCTATTAACGTCAACTTACCCACTTATATTCGTATCTGAATCGAATACTATTAGACCTTTTGGGGATGAATATCGTAATAGCGCTTCTTCAAAATTAGGCGACGACATTAGAATGGTTGCAACAGATACTATTAGTCATCGTGATCACCTTAAAAAATACATTCGTCAACATCAAGTGGACCCGGTTCAAGTGGTTTTATTTAGTGATCTAGAGAATGCAAGTCATGACAAATCGGCTCTCCCTTTATCTATTGATTCCCAACAGCTTAGAAACATGTTAACTAAAACTAAAAATGCTAAACATGGAAGACTTTTTTATAATCTATATGAACTGTTAGATGATTTGAATGATAAACGGAATAAATTTCGTTATAACAACCCAAAAGTTTATGAGTCTATAGGCAGATTGTTAGGTGAAATCAATAATGAGATGAACACAGCTTTTCCTTTAGACAAACCTGTTAGTGGGACTGCAGTTCGGGCTTTTTGTTTCAGAAGCACTGCCCTAATTAAAGAACAGAAAAACATACTGGAACAACACAGAAGCATACTAGGCATTCTAGATACTGTTTTAACTGTGCTTGCAAGTTTAATTGTACTCTATCCAGTAGTCTATTTTTATCAGAAAGCTAAGAGTATACAGCATACCTTTTTTAATACGGATTCAGGGACAATAGCTCAGCATGCCGTGGATAAACTAACTGAAATAAATACTTCTGCTCATGATTTTCCAGGAGACGAGGGAGTTAAATTGTGTTCTGCTTAGAATTTATCGACTTTGATTTCTAACACAGTGGTTTGAGATTTGAATGTGAGGATTGGTGAACAATCGTGGAGCGTAGAAGTTAAGATTCTTAATCACTCCACTAGACTATACTGTTTTTGTTTGGCGCTGCTGTATTGTGGACAGGATGTCGGAACACTGGCGAGCTCAAGGATGACCTCCATATAGTGGCAATACAGCGCGCACAGGCACAAAGAGAATCCCCACCGTTTAATTCATTTAAAGTCGCACCACTGGCAACTCACTCCACCGAGTCGTATAACAGGGAGAGCGCATTTCTGAGCGCATCGCCCACGGTTTACTATACCCTTCTGCAGCTAGCTTTATCGTATGACTGCCATATCGTGTATTAATGGTATCAAAAACGGTCATTAATTTATCTTTTTTATCCAGCTCCTCATCAGTTCGCTGATGAAAAATATCCATTTGCAAGGGCGATTTATCGATTAAGTCCTGCAACATTACCCCTACTTTTTTATAGGAAATGCCGGGGCGGTATAATTTTTTTAAACATAATTTGGCCACTCGCGTGATGATACGGGTGTCATCAGTTGGGTTCACCAGACGTACTTCAATGCTTTTAGCATATTGTTTCAAATCGGAACGATGAGGATTACTGCGCACAAAGACATAAAGTCTTTGGGCCACCAAGTGCTCACTGCGTGCTTTTTCACAGGCACGGGCGCAATGGCTGCTGATGGCTTGGGCTAAAGATGAGAATTGCGTTTGCATCTGACCAAAGCTTTTTGAGGACATAATGTTTTGTTTCGGTTTTGCTTCTTCCAGTCCACCACAGGCTATCCCTTGTAACTCCATGGTGGTGCGCATCAATACCACATTGTATTGTTTCTTCAACATGTGGGCATTTAAGTCGGCTAAGTCTTGCGCGGTATGAATGCCTTTAGCGGCTAATTTATGAGCCCACTGGCGCCCTATTCCCCATACATCGCCAATGGGTATTCGCCCCAGCCAGTGCCTGGCATCTGTGACGTTAAACACCGGAATCTTTAACTCTTTTTTCCCAACATGGTTGGCAATCTTGGCCAAAGTTTTAGTAGGCCCAATGCCAATTGAAGTTGGAATGCCGGTACATTGCAAGATATGCTGTTGCAATTGCGTGCAAAACGGCTCCAACATCGCCGCAGGCATGGTGGTTAAATCAAGAAACGCCTCGTCAATGGAATAAATTTCCACTTCAGGCCAGGCCTCTTCGATTAAGGTCATGACACGATGAGATAAATCTCCATATAAAGTGTAATTTGAGGAAAACACCTCCACTTTGTGTTGTTTGCAAAGCCCCTTAATTTGAAAGTAAGGCGCGCCCATTGCAATGCCCAAGGCCTTGGCCTCATTAGACCGTGCAATCACGCAGCCATCATTATTGGACAACACCACAATGGGTTTGGTGCGTAAATCGGGGCGAAACAAACGCTCGCAGGAGGCATAAAAATTATTGCAATCAATTAAGGCGTACATGATTAAAATGACTTAATAACATGAATCACCACACCCCAAATCACCACGTCCATCTCCTCGGTCACATGTAATGGTGAAAACTTAGGATTTTCCGGCATCAAATACATCTGACCCTCTATTAAAGAAAGACGCTTTACCGTTAACTCCCCATTAATAGCCGCAACGATGATTTTGCCATGCTGCGCGGCAAGGCTCCTGTCCACAACCAGCATATCTCCCTCGCTAATGCCGGCCCTAATCATCGAATCCCCCGCCGCTTTTACAAAAAAAGTAGCCGAAGGATGCGCAATTAAATGGCTGTTTAAATCCAGATACATTTCAATGTAATCATCGGCAGGCGATGGAAATCCTGCACGAACCGAGCAGCCATATAAAGGCAATTGATACGATAAGCCCGTATCCAATAATTGCCTCACCTCAGCAACACGCGATAAAGGAATGCGTATCGGTTTGGTTGTTTCTCCCTGATACTTTCCCTGCCCTTTCGGGCGACCGGCATTCGGTCTTAAGCCGCCATGTGCCATGGTATATGACTCATTTGATTTATGTAACGTAAATTAATACTAGGGGGTAATTAGGGAGAAGTAAATGGTTATTTTGGGGCACAAAGAGTGCAATAAGGTAAGTTATGGAAAAACATCATGATTCTTTTATTAAATAATTGAAATTCACTCATTAAATAGTTGAATTCAGCAGTGGTTTTTAGGTTTTAAGGGAATAATCGTGTCTTGGTACCGAAATACTCAAGAAGAAAATATCTTTCGCGCAAAATTCTACATTAATATCAATTACAGAAAATCTCTTAAAGAAAATCATTTATACTATTTTATTAAAGATAAATTACATGGACTATATTATTGTGAAGCTGTCACCCCTAACTTATCCCCCTCGCTCTAATCATGCTACTATTCACCTCACTGAAACTCATTTCAGTAAGGTGAAACAGCTTTTTGGCACACTTTATTTAAAGCGGCCCCCATTTGCTTTAACAAATCCATTTGTTTAGAATCGCCTACATGATAGGCTTTGGCAAGTTTCACTGGATTAGTAAAACTTAACCAGGTTTGACCGCCAGGACCAGTAGTTGCCATAATGCGGAAAGGCAAGTCCAATGCCATAGCAGGATTTGCTTGCATAAGAGCTGTACCTTTTTTAGGGTTACCGATAACTAACACTTGAGTATCTTGTAAAGTTTCCCCAGCTTTTGTCGCTTCTCCACTGTGATCAATTCGGGCAAACACTTTACCGCCCTGTGATTTAATTATAGCTTCAACTCTATCTAGAGTATCGTTTACAGAATAAGGGCTTTGGATGGTTTCAGACCAAGCAGCTCCCATGGGGGCTGCGAGTTGTTTATCAAAAGCACCGGCAATTTTACGACCCAAAATATCTAAATCAGCT